>NZ_RXHW01000009.1:0-230553 GCF_005930585.1 Pseudomonas sp. FSL W7-0098 | reverse complement strand
ATCCCGAACTCAGTAGTGAAACGATGCATCGCCGATGGTAGTGTGGGGTTTCCCCATGTGAGAGTAGGTCATCGTCAAGATTGAATTCCGAAACCCCTGTCTGCTAACGCAGACAGGGGTTTTGTTTTTGCGCGACGTAAATCCCCAGCGCCCTTTCTGTTCGTCTGAACCCCCTTCCAAAAGCCAAACCTCAAATCGCACAGCTGCGCTTTCGTCGGATTAAGCACATTGCCATCAAACGTGGCTAAGTATTCTGCCGTCCGTGCCGACAGCCTGTTGAGCATTGCGTGCGAGCAGAGCTGCCAACAGGTTGCACACACCGTACGCATCCCAACTTTTGGCATAAGAAGTCCCATGCTATGAATCTCAAGTTCAGTCATAAAATCCTTCTGGCCGCTTCAGGCGTCGTGGTTCTGGCGTTTGCGTTATTCACGTTGTACAACGATTATCTGCAGCGCGACACCATCAAGCAGAACATCGAGTCCTCGGTGCAACAGGCTGGCAACCTGACAGCCAGCAGCGTTCAGAACTGGCTTGGTGGCCGCATTCTGGTGCTGGAGAGCCTGGCACAGAATATTGCGCAGCAAGGCAGCCAGGCTGATCTCCCTGGCCTGGTTGATCAGCCGGCATTCACCTCCAACTTTCAGTTCACCTACGTCGGGCAAGCCAATGGCGTGTTTACTCAACGCCCTGACGCGACCATGCCTGCAGGTTATGACCCCCGCGAGCGCCCCTGGTACAAGCAAGCTGTAGGCGCCGGTCAGACCATGTTGACACCTCCTTATATGGCAGCTGTCGGAGGCCTGATTGTGACCATCGCCATGCCCGTTAAAAAAGGCGGTGAGTTGTTGGGTGTGGTGGGAGGTGACCTGAGCCTGGACAGCCTGGTCAAAATCATCAATTCGGTTGATTCCGGTGGCCTGGGCTACGCGTTTCTGGTGAGCAGTGATGGCCAGGTTATCGTTAGCCCGGATAAAGATCAGGTGATGAAGAACCTGAAGGACATTTACCCGGTCAGTACTCTGCGCATCGAGAAGGGCATTCAGGAAGTGACGCTCAATGGTCATGAGCGGATTATTTCCTTTACCCCGGTGACAGGCCTGCCGTCCGCGGATTGGTATATCGGTCAGTCAATAGACAAAGAAAAAGCATACGCGCCGCTGTCTAAATTCCGTACGTCTGCGTTGATTGCAATGTTTATTGCAGTGGCCGCGATTGCGTTGTTGTTGAGTTTGTTGATCCGTGTACTGATGCGTCCACTGACCACCATGGGCCGTGCGATGCAGGATATCGCCCAGGGCGAGGGTGACTTGACGCGCCGTCTGGTCATTGAGAACAAGGACGAATTCGGTGAACTGGCCAGCTCGTTCAACCAGTTTGTCGAGCGTATCCACGCCTCGATCAGCGAAGTGTCTTCTGCTACTCGTCAGGTTCATGACCTGTCACACCGCGTTATGGCCTCGTCCAACGCTTCCATTGTCGGCTCGGACGAGCAAAGTGCGCGCACCAACAGTGTCGCCGCGGCGATCAATGAACTGGGTGCCGCCACCCAGGAAATCGCCCGCAACGCCGCCGATGCTTCGCAACATGCAAGCGGTGCCAGCGAGCAGGCAGATGACGGTCGCAAAGTGGTTGAACAGACCATCCAGGCCATGACCGAGCTATCGCAGAAGATCAGTTTGTCGTGTGCGCAAATAGAAACCCTGAATGCCAGCACCGACAACATCGGGCACATTCTGGATGTGATCAAAGGTATCTCTCAGCAGACTAACCTGCTGGCCCTCAACGCAGCCATTGAGGCTGCGCGTGCGGGCGAAGCGGGTCGCGGCTTTGCCGTGGTGGCGGATGAGGTGCGCAACCTCGCCCACCGCACTCAGGAGTCGGCAGAGGAGATACATAAAATGATCACCTCGCTGCAGGTAGGCTCCCGCGAAGCGGTCAGCACCATGAATGCGAGTCAGGTCTCCAGCGAGGAGAGTGTCGAGGTCGCCAATCAGGCGGGTGCCCGTTTGATCAGCGTGACTCAGCGCATCGATGAGATCGACGGTATGAACCAGTCGGTTGCCGCCGCCACTGAAGAGCAAACGGCAGTGGTCGAAACCCTCAATGTGGATATCAACCAGATCAACTTGCTTAACCAGCAAGGTGTGGTGAACCTTAACGAAACCCTCAAGGACTGCGATGCGCTATCGCAGCAGGCCAGCCGTCTCAAGCAACTGGTCGACAGTTTCAAAATCTGAAACCCGCAGGTCAGCAATAAGTTATCCACAGCCCTGGCGATTCATATGTCAGGGCTGTTTTGTTTTGACCATGCTCAAGTAGTAGGTAATAGCCTTCACCCCGCGCTGCAGGTGCAACTCCAGCTCTGCAATACAAGCCTCGACATCTCTGGCCCGGGCATAACGCAACAACGCACGGTGATCGTCCTGGCACAACTTGCCAAGGTTCATCTGCTCAAGGTTGAAGCGTAGAAAACGCTCTTCTTCAATTAGCCCTGACTCAATGAGTGCCAGCAGTTTTTTATTAGGAGCCTTGCAGTAAAGCGCCTGATGAAATTGCCGATTGAGTGTGCCGATTTTTCCGAAGTCTTTTTCGATCTCGAGCGCTTCGATATAGCCCTCGGCTTCTTCGAAATCCTCTTTGCTCAACAGTGGTACTGACAGGCGCAGTGCCTGGGCTTCGAGCAACTGTCGCAGTTCATAGGTCTCGAGCGAGTTGTCTTCAATCAAAGGAGCGACCACGGCACCCTTGTATTGCACGACCTGCAGCAAACCTTGAGCTTCCAGCTGACGCAGTGCTTCGCGTACAGGCATACGGCTGACGCCAAACAACTTCGCCAGTGCTTCCTGGCGAATGGCTGTACCGCAAGGCAAACGGCCATCAAGAATGGCGTTGCGCAAGGTTTCTTCGATCTCCGAGCGCGCCAGGTGAGCGGGTATGGAACCCGACACAACTATGCTGTTTAAGGGATTGTTTTTGACGGCCACGTTGCGACTACCTGTGCCGACGAACCGGCATACATGTTTGGATCCAATTCAAGTTAGGTACTGACCTGATTGCTGTCAAACCTTGTTACGCATAGTTTAGCGTGACTGCGGGATAAGAGATTGCATGGGGCCACTATCTTTCTTGGCGGGTGCCCTCCCTTTTGTTATGGGCTGTGCCCTACAATCGCCGAAGTTAGAGCTGCCCGATTTGCAGCACCAATGCACAGCAGGTGAGGGATGGGCGTACTCAGCAACAACGATGTGGGTGAGCAACGGTTTGAACTCCTGTTACAGCCCTCTAACGTTTTTTCCAGCCTGATTCGTCAGCCGTGGCTGTGGTGTATTTTGCTGCTGGCCGCAGGAGTACGCTTTTACGGTTTCACCGCCTCGGCGATCTGGTGCGACGAAGGCTCCAGCCTGATGCTGAGCGACTACCCGCTGTCGGGGATCTGGTTTCATGCTGCGCACGATGTTCACCCTCCGTTGTATTTCATGCTGTTGCACGGCTGGATAGCGCTGTTTGGTGACAGCCTGGTCTCGATTCGTTCCCTGAGTGTCCTGCCCGGCATTGCCACGGTATTTTTCGGTATCTGGCTGGTACGGCTGGTGGCCACCCCGCGGGCTGCATTGCTGGCGGGCCTGCTGCTGGCGTTATTGCCTACCGCCGTGCGCTACAGCCAGGAAGTGAGGATGTATTCACTGATGGGGTTGTGGCTGATAGCTGCCACAATCGCGCTGGTGTACTGGGTCAAGGCCCCGCATAAGTATCGCTACCCGGTGCTCTACACCGTGCTGATGGCGGCTGCTTTTTACACCCATTACTTCACTGCGTTTTGTGTAATGGCCCATTGGCTGTACCTGTTGCTAAGTGGCCGCAGCAGCGGCTGGCTGATCAGGCGCCCGGCCTGGTGGCTGGTTAACGTTGCCATTGTGCTGTTGTTCCTGCCCTGGCTGCCGGGGTTGGTGGATTTGCTGCAACACATGGGTGAACTCAAGAGTGGCGGTGATGTGGGGTGGGAGCCTGCAGTCGATGCCCGCTCCTTGCCCGCCATGACGTGGCAGCTGTTGATACAGGATGAAGGCGACTACCTGCCCTGGCCGTTGTTCTGGCTGGCACCGCTGGCACTACTTGGCGGTGTCGCAGGAATGGCTGTACGCGATTCAAGCCCGCATAAATTCATCACGTTGATCGTGATCTACACCCTGCTGCCGATCCTGGCCATTTACGCCGTATCCTTTATCTCGCCTCTGTTTATCGAACGCTATGTGATGTTTGCAGCGTTGGGTTTGCCGCTGCTTGTGGCGATTGCAGTCGATCAACTGTTCAAGCGCAAGCGGGCGCTGGCCATAGCGCTGCTGACACTGTTCATTGGCGCCGAAGTGACGGGCTTGCGCAGCAACTTCAGCAGCGATGCCGATCATTTTGATCGTCTGGTGGAGCACGTTAACCAGCAGTTCAAGCCCGGTGACCGGATCGTCGTCAGTGACCTGTTCTGGTACTTCAGCTTTGTCTATTACAACAAGACCGGATTTCAACCGATGCTCTATACGCCGCCCCTGGAAGATGGCACTTCAGGGCGCCCGAATGACTATGGCTTTGGCACGCTGGTCAATGGCCACGGCACGAGTATCTATGTCGATCGCCTGAGCGATATGCCCCCAGGCCCGGGTCGTATCTGGCTGATCAGCAGCAAACTGCAGCCCGACGACTTCAGTGCAATTCCCATGGATTGGCGCAAAGCACAGGACCTGGCCGTCGATGACACTCAGGCTCGTCTATATTTGACCTGCGTTGCCGCCAAATGCGGCTCTGAACCTGAATGGAGTCAACTCGATGCAAAAGCCAACCCATAGCCTGCCATCCTTGTTCAAGCAGCTGGGCCTGCCGTCCAGCCCGGAAGATATCGAAAAGTTTGTCACCACCCACTCGCCACTCAAGCCTGACCTCAAGCTTGAAGATGCTTTTTTCTGGACGCCCGCCCAAGCGGCTTTTTTGCGTGAGGAGCATCTTGAAGACGCTGACTGGGCTGAAGTTGTCGACCAATTGAATCTGATGCTGCGGCAAAAACCTGTCACGGGTCCTAAGAAATAAATAGCAACACTTGACTGTGCTCATCTGGCCGCGCAATATTAATAGTTAGCAAACTAACATTATGTGACGCCTCTTGCCTGACACTCTCGATCCACTGCAAATGAGCATCAGCACCGGCATGGTGGTTGCGACTCGCCATTGGCGTCGCGTCTGCCAGGCCACGCTGGTCAACTATGGTATTTCCGAAGCCTGCGCCATGCCGCTGCTGATCATCGGCCGCCTGGGTGAGGGTGTGCGGCAAGTCACCGTGGCCCACGCTGCCGGGATGGAAAGCCCGTCGCTGGTGCGCTTGCTCGATCAACTGTGTAAGGCTGGCTATGTGCGCCGCTGTGAAGATGCCAGTGACCGCCGCGCCAAAACCCTGAGCCTGACCGACACCGGGCGTGCTCTGGTGCAATCGATTGAAGCTCAGCTTGTACAACTGAGAAGGGCCGCTCTGGCCGATATTCCAGTGGCTGACCAGGAAGCTGCGTTGCGTGTGATCAAAGCCTTCGAAGCTGCCGGACAACTGCCTGACGGGGCTGCCTCTTGAACGGTTTTTTCAGCAGCATGCCGCCTGCCCGCGACTGGTTCTACGGGGTACGTACCTTCGCCGCGTCGATGATCGCGCTGTATATCGCCTTGCTGATGGAAATGCCTCGCCCTTACTGGGCCATGGCTACGGTCTATATCGTCTCCAGCCCCTTTGTCGGGCCCACCAGCTCCAAGGCCGTGTACCGAGCCCTGGGCACGCTGATAGGCGCTGCTGCAGCGGTATTTTTTGTGCCGCTGTTTGTCCAGACACCGTTCTTGCTGGTGCTGGTGATTGCCCTCTGGACGGGCATTTTGTTGTTCCTGTCGCTGCACCTGCGCACCGCCAACAGCTACGTGTTCATGCTCGCCGGCTACACCATGCCCATGATCGCCCTGCCGATTGTGGATAACCCGCTGAATGTGTTCGACATCGCCGTTTCGCGTACTGAAGAAATCATGCTCGGTATCGTCTGCGCGGCGGTCGTAGGCAGCATGTTCTGGCCTCGGCGCCTGACGCCGGTATTTATCGACGCGGCGGCCAAGTGGTTTGCCGATGCGAGCAATTACAGCAAGCACTTTCTGGCCCGCGATGTCGAACCCAGCAAAGCCAGTGGCCTGCGTTCATCAATGGTGGCGACGTTCAACAGCCTTGAAATGATGATTGGCCAGTTGCCCCATGAGGGCGCGCACCCGCAGACCGTGCGCAACACCAAAGAGCTGCGTGGACGCATGATCCACCTGCTGCCGGTGGTCGATGCCCTGGACGATGCACTCTATGCGCTGGAGCGTCGCGCTCCGGAGCTGCTCGACAAGGTCACGCCATTGCTCGACCACGCCCAGGCATGGCTTGAGCGCACCCGTGAGGGCGCCTCGATCCAGCAGTGGCAAGCATTGCGCCATGAACTTGAAGCGTTGCAGCCCAGTGCCGCCGCCCTGGATGATCGGCGCCAACTGGTGCTCTCCAACGTGCTGTACCGGCTGGGTGAGTGGATCGACCTGTGGCAAGACTGCCGCAGCCTGCAAGAGGCCATCTCGACCGGTAACCAGGATGTCTGGCGTGCAGTCTATCGGCATTGGCGCCTGGGTCGCCTGACGCCGTTCCTGGATCGCGGGCTGATGCTTTATTCAGCGTTCTCTACCGTCACCGCGATTGTCGTCGCCTCGGTGTTGTGGATTCTGCTCGGCTGGACTGACGGCGCCAGTGCGGTGATTCTGGCCGCCGTGGCCTGCAGCTTTTTTGCCGCGATGGACGATCCGGCGCCACAGATCTACCGGTTCTTTTTCTGGACCTCGCTGTCGGTGCTGTTTGCCAGCCTCTACCTGTTTGTGATCCTGCCCAACCTGCATGACTTCCCGATGCTGGTGCTGGCGTTTGCCGTGCCGTTTATCTGCGTCGGCACCCTGACCGTGCAACCGCGCTTTTACCTGGGCACCTTGCTGACTATCGTCAACACCGCCTCGTTTATCAGTATCCAGGGCGCCTACGACGCGGACTTCATGGTGTTTATGAACGCCAACCTGGCCGGCCCCGTCGGCCTGCTGTTTGCCTTCGTCTGGACCCTGATCGCGCGCCCGTTCGGTGCCGAACTGGCGGCCAAGCGCCTGACCCGCTTCAGCTGGCGTGACATTGTCAGCCTGACCCAGCCCGCCACCCTGGCCGAACACCGGCAAATGGGCGCGCAAATGCTCGACCGCCTGATGCAGCACTTGCCGCGTCTGGCCCTGACCGGGCAGGACACCGGCAGCGCCTTGCGTGACCTGCGGGTGGCCCTCAACCTGCTCGATCTGCTGGCCTACGCACCCAGGGTTACGGGCGGGCCGCAACTGTTGCTGCGCCAGGTGGTCAGTGATGTGGGTGACTACTTTTGTGCCTGCCTCAAGGCGGGTGAGCGCCTGCCAATGCCAATGGGCCTGCAAATGACCATGGACCGCACGCGTCGCGCCCTCAACGCCAATGACCTGCAAGCCGAAGGCGAGGCCCGGGTGCATCTGTTGCACGCCCTCAGCGGCCTGCGTCTGGCGCTGCTGCCCGGTGTCGAATTTATTGTCGACAACGACGACCGGCCACATCCCCAGGCCCACATTGAGGGAGCGCCGCTATGATCGGTGACGTAGATATCAGCGGGGTTTTCCTGCCCACGCTCCTGGTACTGATGGGCATCACCTACTTGTTGTTTCTGGTGGTTCACGGGTTACTCACCCGTGTGCACTTTTACCGCCTGGTCTGGCACCGGGCTTTGTTCAACGTCGGTCTCTACGCTCTGTTACTCGGCGTTGTGGATTCGTTCAGTCGATATCTGATGACATGAAAAAACCTTTACTGACCCTGGGCCGTGTCGTTCTCACCTTATTGGTGGTGACGTTTGCCTGCGTCGTGGTCTGGCGCATGACCATGTACTACATGTTTGCTCCCTGGACCCGTGACGCCCACATTCGCGCCGACATCGTGCAAATCGCCCCCGACGTGTCGGGCCTGATCAAGCAGGTGGATGTGCGTGACAACCAGCCCGTCAGCCGTGATCAGGTGTTGTTTGTCATCGACCAGGAGCGCTTCAAGCTGGCGCTGCGTCAGGCCGAAGCCACCGTGGCCGATCGCAAGGAGACCCTGGCCCAGGCCCAACGTGAGAGCCGCCGTAACAAAGGCCTGGGCAACCTGGTCGCCCGCGAACAGCTCGAAGAAAGCCAGTCCCGTGAAATGCGCGCCCAGGCCGCACTGATAGAGGCCCAAGTGGCCGTGGACAGCGCCCAGCTCAATCTGGATCGTACGGTGGTGCGCAGCCCCGTCGATGGTTACGTCAACGACCGGGCTCCAAGGGTCAATGAGTTCGTCACGGCGGGGCGGCCGGTCTTGTCGATCGTCGACAGCAGCTCGTTCCATATCGACGGCTATTTTGAAGAAACCAAACTCGATGGCATCCATGTCGGCCAAAGCGTCGATATCCGTGTCATTGGTGATAACGCACGTTTGCGCGGGCATGTTGAAAGCATTGTGGCGGGCATCGAAGACCGTGACCGCACCAGTGGCCAGAACCTGCTGCCCAACGTCAACCCTGCGTTCAGCTGGGTGCGATTGGCGCAACGGATTCCGGTACGCATCGTGTTTGACGACGTGCCTGAAGACTTTCGCATGATTGCCGGGCGCACCGCGACCGTGTCCATCATCGAAGATTCGGCCAAAGCCCAGCCTGCCCCGGAGCGCGCGCAATGAAAGCCGTTCGCCTGGCAGCCGTAGGACTTGGGCTGCTGCTGTCCGGTTGCCAACTGCTTGGCCCTGATTACCAATTGCCCAAAGACGCGGCCATGCAGCGCCCGGACTTGCAGGGCCAACTGGCTGGCGAGGGCGCCAACGTGGTGTCCGCCCCGGTTCCAGTTGACTGGTGGAAGCTCTATGAGGACCCCAAGCTCAATGAACTGGTGCGCCAGGCGCTGGCCTCCAACACTGATCTGCGGGTCGCTGCGGCGAACCTGTCGCGGGCGCGGGCCCAGGTTGAGCAGGCACAGTCGGCCGGTGGCTGGAGTGGTTCTGTGAAGGCGGGCGCCCAGCGCCTGCAGGAGTCCGGTGAAGCGTTCCTGCTGGCGGACAAGGTGCCGGTAGCCAATGTCGGTGATCTGGGTATCAGCACTTCATACCAGTTCGACTTGTGGGGCACTTTGCAGCGCGGGATCGAAGCGGCACAGGCCAACGCCGACGCGACTCAGGCTGCCGCCGACACCGCGCGCATCACTCTGGTGGCGGATGTGGTGCGGGCGTACACCCAAGTGTGCGCAGCCAATGAGGAACACCACATCGCAGAAGAGTCCCTCAAGCTGCAAGCGCAAAGTACCAGCCTGACCCAGCGCCTGCGTGATGCGGGTCGCGGTGATGAAACCCAGGTCACCCGTTCTGAAACCCAGTTCAAATCGTTGCGCGCAGAATTGCCCCGTTACGAAGCATTGCGCCAGTCCGGCCTGTTCCGTTTGTCGATGTTGCTGGCCAGGCCGCTGGATCAACTGCCCGCCGGTGTGGCTACCTGCGCCGAGCTGCCGCATATCGCGCAATTGCTGCCCGTGGGGGACGGTGCAGCACTGCTTAAACGCCGTCCCGACGTTCGTCAGGCCGAACGCCATCTGGCCGCCGCCACCGCCGAAATCGGTGTGGCCACAGGTTCGCTGTACCCGGACATCAGCATCGGTGCCAGCATTGGCACAGTGGGGATTATCGACAACCTGGGCACGGCCCCTACTAACCGCTGGGGCTTCGGCCCGATGCTGAGCTGGACGATTCCGACCAATGGCTCGCGAGCCCGAATTCGTGAGGCCGAGGCGGTGACTCAAGGCGCTTTGGCCAAGTTTGACGGTGTGGTGCTCAATGCCATCCGTGAAACCCAGACCAGCCTGGTGCAATACACGGCGTTGCTGCAGCGCCGTGATGCCCTGGCAGAGGCCGAGTTGTCGGCCAAAACGGCGGCCGACCAGACCCATCAGTTCTTCCAGGCGGGGCGCGAGTCATTCCTGGCCGATCTGCAGGCAACCCGCACCTACACTGACATGCGCGCGCAATTGTCGGCGGCCAACACCCAGGTTGCCATGAGTCAGATCGATCTGTTCCTGGCCCTGGGTGGGGGCTGGGAAAGTGGACGAACGCAAGCGGCGACAAACGCCAAACCCTGACAGCGTTGCTATGCTCTGAATTATCGGTATCAGAACGATGGTTCAGGGCGTTTGCGGTCTGTAGCCCTCCTCATCGTGCAGACCATGCCTGATGGGGATACTAATAATGAAAAACCCTTATGCTCCCGGCTTCTGGTGTGCAGTGGCAGCCGTGGTGCTGCTTTCGGCGACCTACTTCTACGGCATCATGCTGGCGCACCAGATCGACAAGGCAATGATCTTTCTCGATAGCGCGAGTGCGTTGATTGCCGTTCTGGCCATAGTGGTGGTGGCCTGCGCCTCGGTGCAAACCCGGCAGATCAAAAAACGCCAGATCAACCAGGGCCAGACCCGCGTCCTGATCTGGGACACCAAGGTTGCCCTGCGGCGGGTAGAGACGGTATTTGACCGCTATTTCTGGGGCAGTTACTGGCAACCGGGCCGGACCTTCCAGGAGTTTATGGGCGAACTTACCGGCACCCCGCTGGAAAAAAGCCTCGAAGCCCTCAAGACCCAATGCCTGAAACTCGACAAGGCCCTGCCATCCGAAGAGCGCCAATGGCTCGACACTGCGCGTGAGCTCTCGAATGTCGCGGCAGCGATGGCGCGTGAGCGTTATCAGCTGGATTACTCGGACGTTTCTTTTAATTCTGTAGGAGAAACATGCATCGACCATGATCTGGAAGTGCTGGTGTACACCTGGAGTGCCAGTCTCAAGAGTTTCGACCACCAGCTCGACGAAATTGACCAGCGTTACGCCCAACCTGCATAAAGCCAGGTATCACGTTGGAGGAGCGTCTGCTCTGCTGCCAGTGTTAATCTGCTAGCACTTTTCGGCCCATGAAGGGCTTGGCAAAGACCGCTTTACTTTCAACATAACGGACATTGAACGGGTCAATTGATGAATAAACCATTAGGTGTGCTGGTAGGGATCGTTGTTGTCGCCGGGGCGCTGAATACCGCTGGCGCGTGGTATACCGGCAGCAAAATCGAGGGTGTGTTGCAGACCTCGATCGAGCAGACCAACCAGGAGCTGGCCAAGCAGCTGCAAGGCACCACCACTCACGGCACTATTGAGCTGGTTTCCATTGAGCGCAAACTCTACAGCAGCACCGCGCACTATCGCCTGAAGATCCAGGACGACAAGGCGGGCCCGGATGCGAAGCCGGTGGAATTGCTGTTTGTCGATAATATCGAGCATGGTCCATTGCCGTGGTCGCGTATCAAGACGTTCAAGTGGATGCCAGTGATGGCGGTCAGCAATTACTCGCTGGAAAAAACCCCATTTACCGAAAAGTGGTTTGCCGCAACCAAGGATCAGGCTCCGCTCAAAGGTCAGGTCACCCTGGGTTACGACCGCTCGGTTGACGGTCATATGGAGCTGATGGCACTGGAGATCCAGCTGGACGAGCACTCCACCTTCAGCTTCTCGGGCATGACCATGCAAGCCCAGACCGATGCCGATGGCCAGAACCTCAAGGCCAAAGGCTATATGGACCACCTCAAGCTCAATGCGATCACGATTGAGAACCCGCCGGTAACGGTCGAGCTCAACGGCCTGACCCTGGCCAGTGACCTGAAGAAGACCGACTTTGGCTTCTATCTCGGGCAGAACGTGATGGCGCTGAGCGAAGGTCAGCTGACTTATGGCGTCAAGCAATCGGTGATCAAACTCAAGAACTTTGAGTACACGGATTCTGCTTCCGCCAATGGCAATCTGATGTCCGGGCGTCTGGCCTATAACGTCGGTGATATCACCCTGGATGGCAAGCCGGTGGGCAGTGCGCAAATGGTACTGACTGCCAGCAGCCTGGATATCCCGGCCATGCAGGCGCTGCTGCAGATTTATCAGAACAAGTTCCAGCCTCAGGCCGACGGTACCCTGCCGCAAACCCCGCTGACCCCGGCGGAGCAAGTGCAGATGCAGCTTCAGGTTGAAAAAATTCTGGCTGCCAAACCGCAACTGGCGTTGGAGAAATTCACGATCAAGACCGCCAATGGTGAAAGCCAGCTCAACGTTGTCATGGGGCTGGCCAAGCCGACCTCATTTGAGCAGCCGCCAGTTGACGTTACCAAGCAGATGCTGACCGCGCTGGATGCCAAGCTGTTGCTGTCCAAGCCGATGATTGCTGATTTGTCAGCGGTGCAGGCACAGTTGGTTGGCCAGACCGATCCGCAAGCCATTGCCAAGATGGCCAGCATGAACAGCGAGATGGCAGGCGTGATGGCGGTGCAAACCGGGCTGGCCAAAGTGGAGGGCAACAACATCCTGGCTTCGCTCAATTACGCTGATGGCCAGGTGGATCTCAATGGCCAGAAAATGAGCCTTGAAGACTTCATCACTGCGATGAGTACCCGCTTTGGTGGTGTGGCCAGCCAGTAAAGCCGCGACTTAAACTGTGGGAGCGAGCCTGCTCGCGAACGATCTTCGCGAGCAGGCTCGCTCCCACTGTCTTGCTCTGTTCAATAAGCCAATGACCAGGTCATGGTGTATGTGCGGCCACGGCCCTGATAGTCATACAGATACTCCGGGCCGTAGGTCGGCGAGTAGAACAGCGCCGCACGCTGGCCCCAGACCGTGCTGTACTCCTTGTCCAGCAGGTTCTGGATGCCGGCGCTGAACGTGCCGAATTCAGTCTCCTGGCTGCCCATCAAGTCGAACGTGGTGTAACCGCTGATCTTGTGGTCGGAATCGTCTTTAAGCGTAAAGGCATGGTTACCCTGCAAGCGCACATTGCGCCCATCACCGTGCCAGCCAACAAACGCGGTGGATTTGGACAATGACGCATACCGGGCGTCACGCTTCATCCAGTCGCCTTGCGCGTCCTCTTCCTCTGAACGCACCAGATGCAAGGTGCCGCCTGCGTCCCAACCGTTATTGAAGTGACGGGTCAGCGCGCCTTCAAAGCCAAAATCACGGCTCTTCTTGTCGGTTACATCAATCGTCAGCGTGGCAGCGTCCGTGGTGATGACCTTGTCAGACCAGATGTAATAGATCGCCGCCTGCGCGTCCCAATCCACATCGGCAAAGCGCCAGCCGGTTTCGACCTGACGGCTCTTGATCCCGGCCAACGGGTTGTCTTTGACGCTCAGCCCCGCCTTGCCGTAGTACTTGGCCGGGTCCGGCAAATCAAAGCCTTCGCTGTAGTTGACCCAGGTTTGATGGCCATTCTTGAAGTCATAAATGGCGCCCAGGTTGAACAGGTTGACCGCGTAGTCGTTGCTGCCACCGGCAATGCCCTTGAACACACCGACATCGACGTCCATTTGCTGGCGCCGCGCGCCGCCAGACAGGGTCAGGGCATCGGTAAGTTTCCAGTCAAGCTGGGCGTAGGCCGAATGCCCATCAACCCGGTAACTTGGGTAGCGCGGGGACTTGCTTTGGGTGACCAGGTCCAGGCCGCCGCTTTCGGATGAAATGGCCGAATCGAACACGCTTTGTTCGGCATTGAAGCGCTCGCGGTCGAGGTCTACGCCATAGGTCAGCTTCAGGCTGTCCCATTGTTTGGCAAACAGCGCCTTGAGGCTGGTGACTTCGAAGTTCTGCTGCGAAGCGGCGAAGTACACGCCCTTGGAACCCTGCGGTTTACCGGCGTTGTAGTACGGGAACGGATAGAAATTGTTGTCTTCCTTGCGGTACGAGCCCTGCAAGTAGAAGTCCTGGCCCAGCAGGTCGGCGTGGTGATAGTTGGCGTTGAACAGCAGGCGCTTGGAACGCGGCTCCAGGTCGGTGTCGTAGCCGCTGCGGATTTCGGCGTCTTCGAGATTGGACGGTGCTTTGTCGTGCAGGTTGGGGAAGTAAATCCCGACGCTGCCGTTGTTCCCCGAATCATAGTACTGGGCCAGCAAGTCCAGGTCCTGTACGTCATCGAGCTTGATTGCCAGGCTGCCCATCAGGTCCAGGGTGCGGTTGTATTGCAGGTCGGTCTGGGTGTTGTCGATAAATACCTGATCGCCTTTACCATCGTAAAAGGCTTCGTTCTGTTCACCGGAAATCCCCAGGCGGCCATAGACCCGATCAGTGCCCCCGCTGACGGATTGTGAAATGCGGCTGGAGAGGTCGTCGCTGTTGTTGAAACCGCTGGTGGCGGACAGCTCTGTTTCGAATTGCGCGGGGCCGGGGGTGCCCTTTTTGGTCACGATATTGATGATCCCGCCTGTGGCGCCACCACCGTACAGCGCGCTGGCGCCGGACAGCACTTCGATCCGCTCTACGTTGAACGGCGAGATGCTGTCGAACTGGCGCGACAGCCCTCGCGAGCTGTTCTGGCTGACGCCGTCGATCATCACCAGCACGTTGCGCCCGCGCATGTTCTGGCCGTAGTTGCTGCGCCCTTCGGGCGCCAGGTCGAGCCCCGGCACCAGTTTGCCGATGGCTTCCTTGAGGGTGACACCAGTGTCCAGTTGCTCCTGCAACTGCACCTGGTCGACCACCCACACGGTGCCCGGGATTTCACTGATGGAGGTGCTGGTACGGGCGCCGACGCTGACTTCCAGGGCCTTGAGTTGCAGGCTCTGAGCGGGGGCTTGAGGTTTACCCAAGATGACGGTGCGGGCATCGCTGAATTGCCAGACCAGACCGCTGTCTTTGAGTAGCGATTGCAGGGCCTGTTCAACACTCATCTCCCCCCGCAGCGCCTGGCTGTGCAAGCCGGCGACTTCGGCTGAGGTAAACAGCAGGTGCAAATCGGCTTGATCGGCAAACTGGGTGAGCGCCTGATCGAGGTCCTGGGCCCTGACGTCCACGCTGACCTGGCGGGTGTGCTGGGACGTGCCGGGCGTGGCCGCAGTTGCGGTCTGGGCACTGGCTTGCAGCGGGCCTCCCAGGCTGGCCAGCAAGGCTGTGGCTACGAATACCTGGCGCAGTCGCTGTTCGTTTAGGTGTGCGCCACGCGGCTTCTTGACGTGCTCGACCATTGCGTTTTTGATCCTTGTTCGAGGTTTTTTATATCGCGAATGGGAACGGATTCGTTCCTGGTCTTACTACGACGATATGCCCGACAGGATCTTGCAGTGCCTGTGCGAAATTATTTTCAGTGCACCCACGCCACAAAGGGCAGGTAGGTGATGTTGAGGCCGTAACGCTGTTCCAGGGTATGCAGCAGGTTCTGTGGATCGTTGAGGTCGAACACGCCGCTGATCTGCATGGCGCCGAGTGTTGCATCGGGCAGCACGATACGGCCGTATTGATAGCGCTCCAGTTCGGCGAGTACGTCCTGCAGGGGTTTGCGGTTGAAGATCAGCTTGCCGCGGTGCCAGGCGGTGATGGCATTGGCATCAACCTGCTGGCGCTCGGCGACAGCCTGGCCTGGTTGATACAGTGCCTGCTGGTTGGGTTGCAGCTCCAGGGTTTGCGTCTGGTGCTGCACTTGCACCGCGCCCGAGGCGACCAGTACACGGGTCTGAACTGCATCGCGGCGCACGCTGAAGGCCCCGTTTTTAGCCGCCACCCGGTCTTGCCCGGCCTGGACGATAAAGGGGCGCGACGGATCATCGGCCAACTCGAACAGGGCTTCACCCTTGCGCAAGATGACGCTACGTTGATTGCCCGTGAAGTCGACCGACAACGCCGTGGCGCTGTTCAACGTGACACGCGTGCCATCGCTCAACAGCCATTGCTGGCGCTGACCGACCCCGGTGTGATGAGTGTCGGACCAGCTTGGTACATAGTCCGTAGCGCCATACCCGAGTACGGCCAGTAGCAACCCCGCCGCCAGCCCGTTGGCCCAGCGATAAGCCCGGCGGCGCGGTCTTGCGCGATGTTGCTCGGCGCTGGCGGTCAGACCGATATCCGCCCATAGCGCTTCGGCCTCTTGGGCCGCGGTTTTGTGCGCCGGGCTCAACTGTTGCCAGCGCTGATAGTCCAGGCGCTGGCGTGCGCTGGCTTCGCCCGAGTGCAGCAGGGTCTGCCAGTCGATGGCCTGATCGTCGAGATCGTCAGGGGAGGGCGTTGAAGGCATCACGGCACGCTCAGGCATGGTTGTCTTTTAGCCAGTCACGGCAGTGGCGCAAGGCCTGGCCAATGTATTTTGCCACCATACTTGGCGACACGCCCAGTTCGACGGCGATCTGGGCTTGGGTCATGCCGTCGATGCGACTCAGCAGTAACGCCTGGCGGGCATTGGGCGACAGTTGTTGCAGCGCCTCATCCAGAATGCCGATGCGCTCGGTGGCCAGCAGCAGACCTTCGGGCGGCAGCCCCGGATCAGCGATTTGCAGTGAAGGCGGTTCGCCGCTCAGGTTGCGTGTCTGGCGCTGATCCACGCGCAAGGCATCGATGGCCAGGTTGCCCGCCACCTTGAAAATAAAGTGCCGGTCATTAAGTACCGTGACCGCCTCGGGGTCGATTTTTGCCAGCTTGATCCAGGTTTCCTGCGCCACATCCGCTGCCCGATGCCGGTCACGCAGGCGCCGGGTCAGGAACGACAACAGATCGTCGTAGTGCTCCTGAAAACTGGCCAGCAGGCTGGAGGGTGAAGGCGAGGGCATGGAGCAGGGCTCAGGCGTTAATGAGAAGCCGTATCATTAACGATTGAACCCGATGGCGCAACGACTCTTGCTGGGGTGAGCATTGAGTTATAGCGGTCGACAAGTCTTGTGGGAGTGTGGCTTGCCCGCGATGGCATCAACGCGGTCTGGCAGGACGACCGCGCCGCTTGAGTCGAGAGCAAGCCCGCTCCCACAGTTTTCTGCGGACGCGACAAAACCTTGCGCAGGTGCACATCGGGTTTGATTGGGTAGGGGGGAAAACGCGGTTCCCTTGAACAAGGGAACGCATTCAGGTGCCACAAATAATGGCGGAGAACGGGGGATTCGAACCCCCGACACCCTTTTGAGGTGTACTCCCTTAGCAGGGGAGCGCCTTCGGCCACTCGGCCAGCTCTCCGCGAAACGCCGCGTATAGTAACCAGCCTTTCGTCAGTTGCCCATAGAAAATTTAACCGGATCTGCGTTTTGCGCAGAAAAGCTCAAAAAACAGGCGTGCGATCGCTCACCGGGTTCTCGGTGGGAGGCAAAATGCTGTTGGTTACAGGGTTTTGACGCGATTCCCTTGAGCAAGGGAAAAAGAATGGTGCACCAGGCGGGATTCGAACCCACGACCCCTGCCTTCGGAGGGCAGTACTCTATCCAGCTGAGCTACTGGTGCGACGCGGCCGCCATCATACTCATCTGCGTGTCAGTCGTCCATGCCGCTGATTCGTGAGGTGTTTCCTTACGCGTTATGGGCTATTAATGGGGGCCGGGCGATAAAACGGTGAAGTCTGGCAGCTTGTTCTTTTTTTCGAACAGGCTATTGTCCTTTACCCCCTTTATCCCTAGGATTCGTTTGAGATTTCAAACGCTCTTGTCTGGGTGCTGAATCGCACGGCATGTTCTTTGTGCGTCATTTAGATACTTTGGCAGTGAATGACTTCCTGACGGCAGCCTTCCACGGCGCCTTTCTACTTTAATAATTCGCTCCGCGCCTGCGCGGTGCTGTTAAGGAAAGCCCACATGCAGCTCAAAGACGCACAGTTGTTCCGCCAGCAAGCCTATATCGATGGTGCCTGGGTTGATGCGGACGGTGGCCAGACCATCAAGGTCAACAACCCGGCTACCGGTGAAATCATCGGCACAGTGCCAAAGATGGGCGCGGTTGAAACCCGTCGTGCCATTGAAGCCGCAGACAAAGCGTTGCCAGCCTGGCGTGCCCTGACCGCCAAAGAGCGTGCAACCAAGCTGCGTCGCTGGTTTGAGCTGCTGATCGAAAACCAGGACGACCTCGGCCGCCTGATGACCCTGGAGCAGGGCAAGCCACTGGCCGAAGCCAAGGGCGAAATCGTTTACGCTGCTTCGTTTATCGAGTGGTTTGCTGAAGAAGCCAAGCGTATTTATGGCGACGTTATCCCGGGCCACCAGCCGGACAAACGTCTGATCGTGATCAAACAACCGATCGGCGTGACCGCTGCCATTACCCCGTGGAACTTCCCGGCAGCCATGATCACCCGTAAAGCCGGCCCGGCCCTGGCCGCCGGTTGCACCATGGTGATCAAGCCAGCTTCGCAAACCCCGTTCTCGGCCCTGGCCCTGGTTGAGCTGGCGCACCGTGCCGGCATCCCTAAAGGCGTGTTGAGCGTTGTAACCGGCAGTGCCGGCGATATCGGCGGCGAGCTGACCAGCAACCCGATCGTGCGCAAGCTGTCCTTCACCGGCTCGACCGAAATCGGTCGCCAGTTGATGGCCGAATGCGCCAAGGACATCAAGAAAGTGTCGCTGGAGCTGGGCGGCAACGCACCTTTTATCGTGTTCGACGATGCGGACCTGGATAAAGCCGTAGAAGGCGCGATCATCTCCAAATACCGCAACAACGGTCAGACCTGCGTATGTGCCAACCGCCTGTACATTCAGGACTCGGTCTACGACGCATTCGCAGAAAAACTGAAAGTAGCGGTGGCCAAGCTCAAGATCGGCAATGGTCTGGACGAAGGCACCACCACAGGCCCCCTGATCGATGACAAGGCCGTGGCCAAGGTCAAGGAGCACATCGCTGACGCACTGAGCAAGGGCGCGACCCTGCTGACCGGCGGCAACAGCCTGGAAGGCAGCTTCTTCGAGCCGACCATTTTGGTGAACGTGCCGAAAAACGCCGCTGTGGCGAAGGAAGAAACCTTCGGCCCGCTGGCGCCGCTGTTCCGTTTCAAGGACGAAGCTGAAGTGATCGCGATGGCCAACGATACGGAGTTCGGCCTGGCGTCGTACTTCTATGCCCGCGACCTGAGCCGTGTATTCCGTGTGGCTGAAGCCCTGGAGTACGGCATGGTGGGCGTCAACACTGGCCTGATCTCCAACGAAGTCGCGCCGTTTGGCGGGATCAAGGCGTCGGGCCTGGGCCGTGAAGGCTCCAAGTACGGCATCGAAGACTACCTGGAAATCAAATATCTCTGCCTGGGCATCTAACCCGGCGGGTGGTTCAAGCAGAGGGGGCACGAGAGCGATGCTTCCCCTGCGTTTCAAACTGTTAATTTTTGTGGCCGGGAGCGCCATGCCAGTCGATCATCGCATGCTGGCATGGGTGTCTGCCTGGCGCGTCAGCCTTGAACCACGCCGCTTGATCAGCGGCGAATGAGGAACACCATGAGCAACAAGACCAACGCATCCCTGATGAAACGCCGTGAAGCCGCTGTTCCGCGCGGTGTTGGCCAGATCCACCCGATTTTCGCCGAATCGGCGATTAACGCCACCGTTACCGACGTTGAAGGCCGCGAGTTCATCGACTTCGCCGGCGGTATCGCGGTACTGAACACCGGTCACCTGCACCCGAAAATCATTGCCGCCGTTCAAGAGCAACTGACCAAGCTGACCCACACCTGCTTCCAGGTACTGGCTTACGAGCCTTACGTCGAGCTGTGCGAAAAGATCAACGCCAAGGTCCCGGGCAATTTCGACAAGAAAACCCTGTTGGTCACCACCGGTTCCGAAGCCGTTGAAAACGCCGTGAAAATCGCCCGTGCCGCAACTGGCCGTGCCGGCGTGATCGCCTTCACTGGCGCATACCATGGCCGTACCATGATGACCCTGGGCCTGACCGGGAAAGTCGTACCGTACTCGGCAGGCATGGGTCTGATGCCAGGCGGTATCTTCCGCGCGCTGTACCCGTGCGAACTGCATGGCGTGAGCGTGGATGACTCCATCGCCAGCATCGAGCGCATTTTCAAGAACGACGCCGAGCCTAAAGACATCGCTGCCATCATCATCGAGCCGGTACAGGGCGAAGGTGGTTTCTATGTGGCGCCGAAAGCGTTCATGGCCCGTCTGCGCGAGCTGTGCGACAAGCACGGCATCCTGCTGATCGCGGACGAAGTGCAAACCGGCGCTGGCCGTACCGGCACGTTCTTCGCTATGGAACAGATGGGCGTAACGGCCGACCTGACCACCTTCGCCAAGTCCATCGCTGGCGGCTTCCCGCTGGCCGGTGTGTGCGGTAAGGCCGAGTACATGGACGCCATCGCTCCAGGCGGTCTGGGCGGCACCTATGCCGGTAGCCCGATTGCTTGCGCAGCAGCGCTGGCGGTACTGGATGTGTTTGAAGAAGAGCACCTGCTGGACCGTTGCAAGGAAGTCGGCGAGCGCCTGGTAACCGGCCTCAAGGCTATCCAGGCCAAGCACCCGGTGATCGGTGATGTGCGTGCGTTGGGCGCGATGATCGCGGTCGAGCTGTTCGAAGGCGGCGATTCGCACAAGCCAAATCCGACGGCAGTGGCACAAGTGGTTGCCAAGGCTCGCGACAAGGGTCTGATCCTGCTGTCGTGCGGCACTTACGGCAACGTCCTGCGTGTACTGGTACCGCTGACCTCGCCTAACGAGCAATTGGACAAAGGTCTGGCCATCATCGAGGAGTGCTTCGCTGAACTGGCGTGAGCTGCACACCTGACGGTGTGACCTGATAGACAAAAAAACCGCTTCGGCGGTTTTTTTGCGTCTGAAGCGTCTATTTGGGTGTTTTGGCCTGTATCCGCGTGCGCCCTTTGACTAAGGTGCCTGTATCGCACGGGGAGCAAACTGGATGACGGTTGTAGATTTAATGGCAGCACCCACTGTATTGATTGCCGAGGCCGATCCCTGGACTCGGGATTTGCTCAAGCAAGTGGTGCTGACGGTACGTTGCGACGCTCAACTGGATGTCTGTGGTGACGGTCAGCAGGCGCTTGCGCAGTTGGGCAGGAAAACTTATGGCCTGGTGATTGCTGACCGTGAGCTGCCGGGTGTAGGTGGTCTGGATCTGTTGCGCACTGTGCGCCAACGCCGCGCGGTTGCAGCGCAGCCATTTATTTTGTTGAGTGCACGTAATGACAGCGCCAGTGTGCGCGAAGCCTTGCCGCTGGCGCCAACGGCTTATCTGACCACACCCTTGGATATTGCCGGCCTGACCAGGCGCCTCAAGAGCCTGCTGCTCTCGGCGGGGCAAGAGATTTCGTGTGACGTACCGGCACTGGCGCCAGGCATGACCCTCAAGCGTTTTCTGGAGCAGCGCCGCGCGTCTTCAGATGGCGCGCCGCTAAGAGTGGATGCGCAATCGGCGCTCAAGGGCAGCCTCACGCCTGAAGGGGTGGACCTGGCACGGCTTGAGCAGCAAGTACGCATCGATCCACAAATTACGGCGGTGCTGATTGCGGCCGCCAACAGTGCGGCGCAGCACCTTGTGAGCCCGGCCCAGACCCTTGCGCAAGCCATGCAGCGGCTGGGGCCTGCGCAAAGCGTGAACCTGGTCCAGGGGCTTACTCTCAAGTACAGCGCGCAGTTGAGCGATCCTTGCCTGGCGGACTACGCCGAGCGTTACTGGGCGTTGTCCCAGCGCGCGGCAGACTATGGCCGCACATTGGCAGGCATGTTGAATCTGGATCAGGAGCGTTGTTTCTGCGCCGGGTTGTTGCACTGTCTGGGTGATCTGGCCTTGGTGCGTTGCTTGCAGGAGTGGCGCCAGGCGGGTGGGGAGCTGGATACCCAGGCTATTGATGCTTCTCTGGCCGAGTTTGGCGCAGCCTATGGTTCAGCCTTGCGCACGCGCTGGCGATTGCCGCTGGAGCTGCGGGAGTTGATTGCGGCGATGTATCACCTGGGTGGCGGGGTGTACTCGCGAGAAGCGCTGGTGATGAACCTGGCGGCGCAAGTGGCCAATCTGGAGTCGGAAGAGGGGATTGCCGAGGTGGCCGGCGGGAAGACGGCGCGCTTGTTGCGGGTGGGTATGTCGCAGCTTTCGCAGTTGATCAAGAGCCCCTCACCCTCTCCCGGAGGGAGAGGGGACTAAAGGCAAAAGCGGATTTTCGTCACATTGAAGATCAGCACCCTCTCCCTCCGGGAGAGGGTGAGGGCGCTTGCTCTTAAACCGCTGCAGGGCGCAGCGAGTAGGTCTTGAGCTGGTGGGCAAAGTCGCGCAGCGACTGGATCCCGCTGGCTTCTGCCTCGTGAATCCATTCCTTGATCGCCGCCAGCATGTCGTGACCGTTGGTGCTGGTTTTGACCCAGATCTGTTGCAGGGCCAGCCGCTTCTCGTAAATCACTTTCAGTGAGTGGCTATGCTCCAGCATCTTTTCAATACGCTGATGGTGGCGGTCTTCAAGCAGGCTGGTTTCGCGCGACAGCAGACGCTTGGCGCGGCGGAACTGATGACGCACCGAATGATCGACCTTGGCCAGCTCTTGCTGCACCAGCGGTGCAATCACCAGCTTGCGGTACTGGGCCATGATCTGGAAACGGTTGTTGAGGATCGCCATGGCGGTGTCCATATCCAGATTGCCCTTGCCTTCCACCCGGTGGGCGATAGGCGCAACACGCTGAACCTTGGCCAGGCGCAAAAAGCTGAAGACCTTGATCCAGGCCCAACCCAGGTCGAACTCCCACTTCTTGACCGACATCTTGGCCGAGTTGGGGTAGGTGTGGTGGTTGTTGTGCAGCTCCTCACCGCCAATGATGATGCCCCAAGGCACCAGATTGGTGGCTGCGTCGCGGCATTCGAAGTTGCGATAACCCACCGCGTGACCCAAACCGTTGACCACACCTGCCGCCCACACCGGGATCCACATCATCTGGATGGCCCAGATAGTCAGGCCGATAGCACCGAACAGCAACAGGTCGATGACCAGCATGAGCGCCACGCCGAGCATTTTGTAACGCGAATAAAGATTTCGCTCAATCCAGTCTTCAGGGCAGTTTTTGCCATAAATACGCAATGTTTCAGGATTTTGCGCTTCTTCACGATACAGCTCTGCACCTTTTCGCAAAACGGTCGATAACCCTTTGATAACCGGGCTGTGCGGGTCATCGACGGTTTCGCATTTGGCGTGGTGCTTGCGGTGGATGGCTGTCCACTCACGGGTATTCTGCGCGGTGGTCAGCCACAGCCAGAAGCGGAAAAAGTGTTTCAGGCCACCATTGAGCTCAAGCGAGCGGTGGGCTGAGTAGCGGTGTAGATAAACCGTGACACCGATAATGGTCACGTGGGTCATCAACAGAGTGACTGCCACCAGTTGCCAGGCTGACAAGTCGAGAAAACCGTTGTACCACATAGGCTGTTTGGCCCTCGGGAAGATGAAAAAAACTGCAACACGCATTATCACCATGCAGCCAGATAAAACCAGTCGGCCTTTCAGATAAGAGTGCCCGGATGTTTCTTACACTATAATTCCCACTTTTTTGTAGGCGCATTAACTTTCTTATGTCTGTTTCTTCTCGCGATGCCTTGCGTACGGCCTTGTTATACGGGCTGCTAGCGGTTTTCTGGCTGCTGGTGACTGATCATTTATTGAACAGTTATTTCGATGATTCAGCACAGTTGGTGCGGTGGCAGCAGGTAAATGGCTATGTTTTTGCCCTGTTCAGCGCCGTACTGATTTTTTTCGCCCGGGCCCGTTTGTTCGATTTTTTGGGGATGAACCCCGGTCTGAAGCGCCAGCTTCAGGATAGGGAGCGCTTGCGTCAGGCAGCGGTGGTGTTTGACTGCACCCGTGAAGGGGTGCTGGTCAGCGACAGCCGCGGGGTGATCGTTCACGTCAACCGTGCCTTGGTTGAAATAACCGGCTACCCGGCCGAAGAGGTGCTTGGCCGACGCCCGAACATGTTCAAGTCGGGTCGCCACGGCCCCGCGTTTTATCAGGCAATGTTCAAGACGATCGATGAGCGCGGCGAGTGGCACGGCGAAATCTGGAACCGGCGCAAAAGCGGCGAGGTCTACCCGCAGTGGCAGACCGTGCGCTCGATTACCGATGACAAGGGCCAGGTCAGTCACTATGTCGCGGTTTTTTCGGATATCTCCGCGATCAAGAACTCCCAGACCGAGCTCGCACGTCTGGTTCACCATGATCCCCTGACTGACCTGCCCAACCGTCTGCTGTTCACCGACCGCACCGAGCAGGCGCTGGCTTCTGCGCAACGCCACCAGACCGGCTGTGCTCTGCTGATGATCGACCTCGATCACTTCAAGATCATCAATGACAGCCTGGGCCACAACGTCGGTGACCTGCTGCTCAAGGCGGTGGCCGAGCGTTTGCTCAGGGTGTTCGGCAAAGGCTTTACCGTGGCTCGGCTGGGCGGTGATGAGTTCGCCGTGCTGGTCGACAGCTGTGAGCACGCGAGCCAGGCCGCCGGGCTTGCGCAGCAGGTGCTGGAGGTCATGAAAGGCCCGTTCGATGTCGACAGGCATCAACTGTTTATCAGCGCCAGCGTCGGCATCAGCGTGTTCCCCGGCGATGCTCTGAACGCCGAGCAATTGCTGCGCAATGCCGACTCGGCTTTGTTCAAGGCCAAAAGTTCGGGACGCGAGGGTTATGCCTTGTACACCGAGGAGCTGACGGCCCATGCCCAATACCGGGTTGAGGTGGCCAGCGATCTGCGCCGCGCCCTGGAGCAGCACGAGCTGCGCGTGTACTACCAGCCGGTGCACAACCTTAAAACCAGCCGCCTGATTGGCGTTGAAGCACTGGTGCGCTGGGAGCACCCGCTGCGGGGGCTGTTGTCACCGGGTGAGTTCATCCCGATTGCGGAACGTACCGGGTTGATCGCCGAGATTGACGCCTGGGTGCTGGAACAAGCCTGTTGGCAGATGGTTCAGTGGCAGGCTGCAGGTGTGGAACTGTCGTTTGTGGCGGTGAATATTTCCAGCCGACTGTTTGCCCGTCCCGAGCTGTTTTCGCTGGTTTCAACGGTACTGGCAGACACCGGGCTGGATCCGGCCTTGCTGGAGCTTGAAGTGACCGAAAGTGCGGTGATGGACAACTCGCAAGTGGCCCTGGAGCAGATGCATCGTCTGCGGGTGCTGGGTTTGCGCCTGGCCATCGATGATTTCGGCACCGGTTTTTCATCTTTGCTGCGACTCAAGCGCCTGCCTGTGCAGAAGCTGAAAATCGATCAGGGCTTTGTCGCCGGCTTGCCTGGGGACAATGATGATGTGGCGATCGTGCGAGCGGTTATCGCACTGGGTCAAAGCATGGGCCTGGAGGTGCATGCCGAAGGGATAGAGCAGGTTGAGCAGGCGCAGTTCCTGCTCGACCTTGACTGCAACCTGGGCCAGGGCTACTGGTTTGGGCGTCCGATGCCTGCCAAGGATCTGGACTGGCAGCGGGCGCCGGCAATTCGCCCCTGAACCGGGCTTAGTCCTTTTCTGGCGGCAGGGTCGGCAGCGCGCGCAGTGCGGCTTCGTACCACTCAGTGTTAAAGGCGCGGTCTTCTTCGAGGATCGCGTCAATCTCCACGGCCAACACATGGGCCATCATCTGCAGAATATCGTCGCGCTCGTAGCCGACCAGGGTCAGTTTGTTGAACGTGGCTTTGGCAGCAGGCGGGTTGTCGCTTTCAATCTGGTTTTCAATCGCCTGAATCAGGGTGGATTCGGCGAACTCTTCTTCTTCGTTGTCGATATCGGTTGGCTCGCTCATGGGCAGGCTCCTTGGGTAAAGGTTGGCAGTCTAACGGTATTCAGGATGCTGATGCTGCTAGCCAGCCTGATGGCGAAGCTCTATAACAGCTGCTGCCAACCCCAACACGGCCTGGAGGCTTTGTAATGCTCAAGCTTTATGGATTCGCAGTCAGCAACTACTACAACATGGTCAAGCTGGCGCTGCTGGAAAAGGGCGTGCCCTTTGAAGAAGTGCCGTTTTTCGCTGGCAAGACCCCTGAGGCGCTGGCCATCAGCCCCCGCGGCAAAGTCCCGGCACTGGGCGTTGAACAAGGGTTTATCAACGAAACCAGCGTGATCCTGGAATATATCGAGCAAACCCAATCGGGCCTCAGGCTGCTACCAGTGGATCCGTTTGAGCGTGCGCAGGTGTTGGCACTGGCCAAGGAAATCGAGCTGTATATCGAGTTGCCTGCCCGCGCCTGTTACCCCGAGGCGTTTTTCGGCATGCAAGTGCCCGACGCGATCAAGGAAAAGGCCCGCACCGAGCTGCTCGACGGTATCGCCTCCCTGGGCCGTCACGGCAAGTTCGCGCCTTATGTCGCGGGCGAGACCCTGAGCGTGGCGGATATCTACTTCGCCTTCAGCGTTGATCTGGCCTGTGGCGTCGCACACAAGGTGTTTGGTCTCGACCTGCTGGCCGACATGCCGGGTGCCAAGGCATTGCTGGAGCGTCTGCAGCAAAACCCGCACGTGCAGAAAATCGCCGCGGACAAGGACGCCGCCATGCCGCAGTTTCTGGCGTGGATCAGCAGCAAGAAATAACCAGTACACAGGGTGTCGCCCCCTATTGTGGGAGCGAGCCTGCTCGCGA
The DNA here is from genome assembly GCF_005930585.1 of Pseudomonas sp. FSL W7-0098. NCBI lineage: Bacteria > Pseudomonadati > Pseudomonadota > Gammaproteobacteria > Pseudomonadales > Pseudomonadaceae > Pseudomonas > Pseudomonas sp. FSL W7-0098. Next base: position 204,091 of record NZ_RXHW01000009.1, on the reverse strand, counting down.
AGGTCTCAAGAACATCGCGTTTATCCAGCAAAACGCGTTATCCATAACACCTTTCGCCAGCAGGCTCGCTCCCACAGGGGCGCCGCTTTGAGGTTTAACGGCTGGCCAGCAGCGCCTTGCCGCGAACTACTGCCGCTTTCACCTGCGCCGGCGCAGTGCCGCCGATGTGATCACGGGCATTGACCGAACCTTCAAGGGTCAGTACGGCAAACACATCGTCTTCGATCTGATCGCTGAACTGACGCAGTTCTTCGAGGCTCATTTCCGCCAGGTCCTTGCCGGTTTCAACGCCGTACTTCACAGCGTGGCCGACGATTTCGTGGCAGTCACGGAACGGCAGGCCACGGCGCACCAGGTAGTCGGCCAGATCGGTCGCGGTGGAGAAACCACGCAGCGCCGCTTCACGCATGATCGCGTGCTTGGGCTTGATCGCCGGGATCATGTCGGCAAAGGCGCGCAGCGAGTCGCGCAAGGTGTCGGCGGCGTCGAACAGGGGTTCCTTGTCTTCCTGGTTATCCTTGTTGTAGGCCAATGGCTGGCCTTTCATCAGGGTCAGCAGGCCCATCAGCGCACCGAATACACGGCCGCTTTTGCCACGTACCAATTCCGGCACGTCGGGGTTTTTCTTTTGCGGCATGATCGAGCTGCCGGTGCAGAAGCGGTCGGGCAGGTCGATAAACTGGAATTGCGCGCTGGTCCATAGCACCAGCTCTTCGGAGAAGCGCGACAAGTGCATCATCGCGATGCTGGCGGCGGCGCAGAATTCGATGGCGAAATCGCGATCGGAGACGTTGTCCAGCGAGTTGCCGCCCACGGCGTCAAAGCCCAGCAGTTGTGCGGTGAATTCGCGGTCGATCGGGTAGGTGGTGCCCGCCAGTGCGGCGCTGCCCAGAGGCATGCGGTTGGTGCGTTTGCGGCAGTCGACCAGGCGCTCGTAATCGCGGCTGAGCATCTCGAACCAGGCCAGCATATGGTGACCAAATGTTACCGGCTGTGCGGTCTGCAGGTGGGTAAAGCCGGGCATGATGGTCTCGGCTTCACGCTCTGCCTGTTCCAGCAGGCCTTTTTGCAGGCGGGTGATCTCGGCCAGGATCAGATCGATTTCGTCACGTAGCCACAGGCGGATATCGGTCGCAACCTGGTCATTACGGCTACGGCCGGTGTGCAGTTTTTTGCCGGTCACGCCGATGCGGTCGGTCAGACGCGCCTCGATGTTCATGTGCACGTCTTCCAGATCGATGCGCCAGTCAAACGTACCGGCTTCGATTTCGCTCTGGATGGTTTTGAGGCCGTCGATGATGCTGTCGCGTTCGGCATCGGTCAGCACGCCGACCTTGGCCAGCATCGTGGCGTGAGCCACGGAGCCCATGATGTCATGGCGATAAAGGCGCTGGTCGAAAGTGACGGAGGCGGTGAAACGCGCAACGAAGGCGTCGACGGGTTCACTGAAGCGGCCGCCCCAGGACTGATTGGTCTTGTCGGTGCTCATGGATTCGCTCGTAATCGGCTGAGGGGAGTTACACAAATAGTTACCGCGAATCATAACAGGGTTGCCATTCATGGCGTTGACGCAGCTCGGCAGGTTTTTGTGTGAAGTGCGGTATAAATAAATTTCCGAAAGGAAATGTATCGTTTGAATACTTTAGCCTTTGCAACCGTCTACAGTTGGTCGTATGGATCAGTCATAGCAGGTCTTTGTAGATTGCCAGACGTATCCGGTATTAAATCGAGCAATCGAGGCAGGTGAATATTGCTGTGAGGTTTGCGGCACTTTTTGGCCTTCGCGCTAGTCTTAGCGTGGATCGCCGTGACAGTCGTCACATCACCTGTCTACGCTATCCTTGTGCGAGACTCACGCAGGAATACAGCGCTATATGAATGTCCTGATCGTTGATGACGAAACCCTGGCCCGCGAGCATTTGAGCCATTTGCTCAGCACGCTCGGGGGCTATACGTTGCTGGAGCCTGGCGCCACTAATGGCGAAGAGGCACTTAACCTGATCGAAAGCCTGAAACCGGATGTCGTTTTGCTCGATATCCGCCTGCCAGGCCTCGACGGGTTGCAGGTTGCAGCCAAATTGTGCGAGCGCGAGCTACCGCCTTCGGTGGTGTTTTGCGTGGCGCCTGACGAGTTTTCCGTACAGGCCCTGCAAGAGAGCGGTGTCAGCTATGTGCTCAAGCCGGTCACCGCAGATGCCCTGCGTGCTGCCCTGAAAGAGGCGCACCGGCCCAACCGCATCCAGCTGGCTGCACTCACCCGGCCTGCCGCGCAAACCGGCAGTGGCCCACGCAGTCATATCAGTGCCAGAACCCGAAAAGGCATTGAGCTGATCCCTATCGACCAGGTGATCTACTTTATCGCTGACCATAAATACGTGACATTGCGTCACGCTGGCGGTGAAGTTCTGCTCGACGAGCCGCTCAAGGCACTCGAAGACGAGTTTGGTGAACGCTTTGTGCGTATTCACCGTAATGCACTGGTGGCCCGAGACCGCATCGAGCGCTTGCAACGCACGCCCCTTGGGCATTTCCAGCTGTTCCTGCGCGGCCTGAACGGGGATGCGCTGATTGTGAGCCGCAGGCATGTGGCGGGTGTTCGCAAGATGATGCAGCAACTGTAATTCGTGCTCAAAAGGCGTGGATACGCCGTTTTTGGGCCAGGGAGGCCGAGGACTTTCTGATACAAGTCAAAGCTGTTTTGGCTGAGCTGTTATTATCAGCCGTATCTTTTCAGTACGGATTGATCCATGTCCTCTCGCGAAATCCGCATCGCTACCCGTAAAAGCGCCCTGGCTCTTTGGCAGGCCGAATACGTTAAAGCCCGTTTAGAGCAGGCTCACCCCGGTATTTTGGTGACGCTGGTGCCCATGGTCAGCCGTGGTGACAAGCTGCTGGACTCGCCGCTGTCGAAAATTGGCGGCAAGGGGCTCTTCGTCAAGGAGCTGGAAACAGCCCTGCTCGAAAACGAAGCAGACATCGCCGTGCACTCCATGAAAGACGTACCGATGGACTTCCCTGAAGGCCTGGGTCTGTTTTGCATTTGCGAGCGCGAAGATCCGCGTGACGCCTTCGTTTCCAACACCTATGCCAGCCTCGACGATTTGCCTCAGGGCAGCATTGTCGGCACGTCGAGCCTGCGCCGTCAGGCCCAGTTGCTGACTCGCCGTCCGGACCTGCAAATCCGCTTTCTGCGTGGCAACGTCAATACCCGTCTGGCCAAGCTCGATGCAGGTGAATACGACGCCATTATCCTCGCGGCTGCCGGCCTGATTCGCCTCGGTTTTGAACAGCGCATCACATCACCCATCAGCATCGAAGACAGCTTGCCAGCCGGTGGCCAAGGCGCAGTGGGTATCGAATGCCGCAGCGCAGATCCCGAAATCCATGCCCTGCTGACGCCTTTGCATCACGCCGATACGGCCGTGCGCGTTACGGCCGAGCGTGCGCTGAACAAGCATCTCAACGGTGGCTGCCAAGTGCCGATTGCCTGTTATGCCGTGCTTGAAGGCGAGCAAATCTGGCTGCGCGGCCTGGTCGGCGAGCCGAGTGGCGGTGTGTTGCTCAGTGCCGACGCCCGTGCGCCGCGTGCACACGCCAGTGAGTTGGGTGTGCAAGTGGCTGAGGCTCTGCTGGCCCAAGGGGCTGGGGATATTCTCAAAGCCGTTTATGGTGAGGCAGGTCACGAGTGACAGGCTGGCGCTTGCTGCTGACCCGGCCAGCCGAGGAATCGGCCGCGCTGGCCGCTGAGCTGGCGGCTGCCGGGATATATAGCAGCAGCTTGCCACTGCTGGCGATCAGCCCGTTGACTATGACTGATGCTCAGCGTGCGCTGATTGCGGGTCTTGACCGGTATTGCGCAGTGATTGTGGTCAGCAAGCCTGCGGCGCGCCTGGGGCTTGAGCTGGTCAGCCAGTACTGGCCGCATGCGCCCCGGCAGAAGTGGTTTAGCGTTGGCGCCGCGACGGCGCAGATTCTCGCCGATTACGGCCTCGATGTTAGCTACCCTCAACGGGGTGATGACAGCGAGGCGCTGCTGGCGATGCCCGAGTTCAAGTCTGCAGTGGGGGGGGATCAGCCCAGCGTGTTGATCCTGCGTGGGGAGGGTGGTCGCGAGTTGCTCGCGGATCGTCTGCGCAGCATTGGCGCGCAGGTCGACTACCTTGAAATCTACCGCCGCGTACTGCCGTCATACCCGCCTGCAACCCTGTCCCGGCGGGTTGAAGTGGAACGCCTGAACGCGCTGGTGGTCAGCAGTGGGCAGGGTTTTGAACATTTACGGCAGATGGCAGGCGATTCCTGGCCCATGCTTGGGTGCCTGCCGTTGTTTGTTCCAAGCCCGCGGGTTGCTGAGCTGGCTCGCAGCGCCGGGGCGCAACATGTTGTGGATTGTCGTGGTGCAAGCGCCACGGCTTTGCTGGCGGCGCTGCGGGAGCATCCCGCACCTGCTTTCTAATGCAAAGGATGGATTCGTGAGCGAAACAGTCTTGTCCAAAGAACACGTGCAGCCCGCGCCAGAAGCGCCGGCTAAAAAAACCGAACCTGCACCACAGGGTCGAGGCAATGGCCTGGCGGTTTTCGCCCTGTTGCTCGGCGCCGCCGGTGTTGCTGTCGGCGGCTGGGGGGTATGGCAGGTGCGTCAACTGCAAGCTGCCACCGCAGAGCAGTTGAGCGACGTACCGGCCCTGGCCGCGCAAACGCTTTCGATCAAGCAGGGCGAGCAGAAGCTGCTGGCGCGGCTCAACCAACTGCCTTCGGCCAGTGAACTGGATAATCAGCGCCAATTGGTCGTGCAGCTGCAAGGCGATCAGCAGCGCCTGAACCAGCGCCTGGAAACCGTGCTGGGCGAAAGCCGCAAAGACTGGCGCCTGGCCGAGGCCGAGCACTTGTTGCGTCTTGCCACCTTGCGCTTGTCGGCCCTGCAAGACGTCACCAGCGCCCAGGCACTGGTACAGGGCGCGGACGCGATTTTGCGCGAGCAGAACGATCCGGGTTCATTCGCCGCTCGTGAGCAACTGGCCAAAAGCCTGACTGCATTGCGCAGTGTTGAGCAACCGGACCGCACCGGACTGTTTTTGCAGTTGGCGGCCTTGCGTGATCAAGTGGCGCAACTCAGTGCGCTGGCCCCGGCCTATCAGAACCAGGGTGACTCGCTGGCCAGCCTCACCGCTGATGGCGATGGCGCGAGCCGTTGGTCCCGGTGGTGGGAGGAGATCTCGCACTACATCCGCATCGACTTCAATGCCGACAAAAATGTGCGCCCCCTGTTGGCTGGCCAAAGCCTGACCCAGGTTCGCCTGGCCTTGAGCCTGGCGCTGGAGCAAGCCCAGTGGGCGGCGCTCAATGGCCAGGAGTCGGTTTACACCCAGGCCCTGGCGCAGGCGCAAGATGTGCTCAAGGGCAACTTCAATGCGGATAACCCGCAGAGCAAAAAAATCCTCGAGCAAGTGATTGAACTCGGCAAGCAGCCGGTTACGGTAAAAACCCCGGACCTTGCGGCTGCCTTGAGCGCGGTACAGGCCTACCTTGAGCGTCGGCATGTGCGTGCGCAAGAGCCGGTCAAAGCGGCTGCCAGCCCGGCGCAGGAGGCACTTCCATGAAGCGCTTCTACGTGATTGTGTTCTTGTTGATTGCAGCTGCGGCCTGCATCGGCCTGGCAATTGCTGAAGATGCGGGCTATGTGCTGATCGCCTATAAAAATTTCCGTTACGAATCCAGTGTCTGGGCAACGCTCGCGCTGCTGGCCGTCCTGTGGCTGCTGGTGTGGGGAGTCAAGCTGCTGGTGGAGCTGGTGACGGCTTCTACAGGGCTGGTCAACCCGTGGTCGCGGCGCAACCGCAGCCGTCGAGTGCAGATCGCCATCGAGCAAGGCCAGATGGACCTTGCCGAGGGCCGCTGGGCCAGCGCACAGAAGCATCTGGCCCGTGCCGCCGAAGCCGAGCCGCAGCCATTGCTCTACTACCTGGGGGCTGCACGAGCGGCCAACGAGCAGGGGCACTACGAAGAAAGCGACAACCTGCTGGAGCGAGCGCTGGAACGCCAGCCTCAGGCCGAACTGGCCATTGCCCTGAGCCATGCCCAGTTGCAGGTGGACCGTGCTGACACCGAGGGCGCGCTGGTGACCTTGCAGGCCATGCATGAGCGCCATCCACACAATGTTCAGGTGTTGCGCCAGCTGCAGCGTCTGCACCAGCAGCGTGGCGACTGGACGGCGTTGATTCGCCTGTTGCCAGAGCTGCGCAAGGACAAGGTATTGCCGCCCAAGGAGCTGGCCGAGCTGGAACGACGGGCCTGGGGGCAGAATCTGAGCCTGGCGGCCCAGCGTGAAAGCGAAGGCGAGGCCGGGTTGCAGTCACTTCAACGCGCCTGGCAACAGCTTACCTCGGCCCAGCGCCAGGAGCCCGCGCTCGTGCTGGCCTATGCCGAGCAATTGCGCCAGCTGGGCGCGCAAACTGAAGCCGAAGAAGTCTTGCGCGGGGCGCTCAAGCGCAGTTATGACAGCCATCTTGTGCGCCTCTATGGCCTGCTGCGCGGCAGTGACCCGGTGAAGCAGTTGCAGGCCGCTGAAGGCTGGCTCAAGAGCCATCCCGGCGATGCCAGCCTGCTGTTGACCCTGGGTCGCCTGTGCCTGCAAAACAGCTTGTGGGGCAAAGCGCGGGATTACCTTGAAAGCAGCCTCAAGGTGGAGCGCAACCCCGAAACCTGTGCCGAGCTGGCACGACTGCTGGCCCAGTTGGGAGATACGGGGCGCAGTAATCAGCTTTTTCAGGAAGGGCTGAATTTGCTGGATGAGCGTTTGCTCGCATCCCCCTTGCCAGTCACTGCCACGACCCTGTGAAGAGGCCAGCCTGGCGTGTGTTTCGGCACACGTGGGGCTGCCTGCAGTATTGAGCGAGCGAGGGGCAATCTGCCTTTTCCTACATGATTTGTTCTAAAGGCTTAGTGTTTCTGTTGGGGTTTCCTTGGTTTCTTCGAGAACTATCCGCTTAGGGTCACCTTGAAAGGGCTAATGGCTTTCATCTACCGTAACCAACTGTCTCTTTTGTCATGGAAAAGCCATGTTCTTGGCAGCTTCACGTTTTATTTTCTTTTTAGCCTTTGTAGTAGGCGCCTTGGTAATGGGCGGCACTTTTTATCTCGAGTACGGGCCCGGGCTCAAGCCTTGTTCGCTATGTCAGGTTCAGCGTTTTTTCTTGCTGGATTTCTGCCTCGTCAACCTGGTGGCTTTTGCCCATGGCCCCAAAGGTTTTGGCATGTTGTGTTACTCCCTTGCCTCCATGTTGTTCGCGCTGGGTGGCGCGGCGAGTGCCTTGAGGCAGGTATGGCTGCAAGAGCTGGCGCCAGATCAACTGATGCTCTGTCAGCCAGAGCTGGCCTGCATCTGGCGCGACATGTCGCCGAGTGAAATCATTTCGATGATTTATCGTGGCAGTGAGGACTGCACACATATTCACTGGACCATCTTTGACTTGAGCATTCCCGAGTTGAGCTTGCTGGCCTTTATCGGGCTGCTTGTTCTTGCCATCTTTCAGATCAGTCGCTCGATTGCCAGGGACAAATTACCCCGTGACTGCGACGTGAAGTAGCACTTGGGATTAAACACTTGTATGAATTTTCTCTCGTGGGTACCTTGAAGCAGTTGGCAAGCGGGCATAATCTGGCCCGCACGTATCACGGAGTTATGCCGCCCAATGCCCGTGCAATCGTGCAGGTTTTGGTTCACACAGGCCTGGCTGATGTCGGGTGGCATGGGCCCACAAGGGAAGAGAGATCATCATGCTCGAAAGATGCGAGAGTGCTCAGGAACGATTCAACGGCGTCCACCAACTGGTAGACCGCTGGTTGCTTGAGCGCCGTAAACTTGTGAAGGCTTATGCGGCTCTGCTGGAGCAGCAAAACAATCCCAAACGCGGGCCTCAAAAAGAGTTTTGCCAGCTGCTGGTCGATTATGTGTCCGCAGGCCATTTCGAGATTTACGAGCAGCTGAATCAGGAGGCCAAGGCCTTCAATGACGAGCGCGGGCTTGCCCTGGCAGAGACCATCTACCCGCGTATCAACGTGATTACCGAGGCCGCCCTGGCTTTCAACGATCATTGTGATGGTAAGGCCCATCGCCCTGACTGTGACAAGCTGGCAGAAGAGATCAAGGTTTTGGGCGCTCTGCTTGATGAGCGTTTTGAGCTTGAAGACTGCTTGATCGAAGTGCTGCACAGCGCGCACAAGCAGAAAGAAGCCGCTCAGGCTTAAGCAACAATCCATTTAAAAAACGGTGCGCAATGGCGCGCCGTTTTTTATTTCCGGGACGGTTACTTTCGGGTAGCGAACAGTTCGATTTCAAACACCAGTGGTGTATTGGGGGCAATCAGATCCCCGGCCCCCTGGGTGCCGTAAGCTTGGCTTGAAGGTATCGCCAGCCGCCATTTCGCACCCACCGGCATCTGTACCAATGCACTGCGCCAGCCGGCGATTACGCTGCCCAGGCGAAACCATTGTGGTTGGGTGCTATGGTCGAACACGGTGCCATCGGGCAGTAGGCCCACATAGCTCACATACACCGAATCCTGTGGGCCGGGCTTGGCGCCTTTGCCGGGTTTTAGTTCGGTCAGGATGATGCCGTCGGCCAGTTGGCGAGCCTGGGGTTGCTGTTTTTCGACCAGCAAAAAAACTTCTTCAGCGCTCAGGGCGGCGTTGATGCCTGACGAGGCCTGCCCGGGATCTGTTTGAGCCTGATGCTGCGCCAGAATCTGGCCGATGCGCTCATCCGTCAGGGCCAGCGGTTTGCCTTGGTAGGCGGTGTGCAGGCCCTCGATCAGTGCCTGGATTTGAAGCTCGGGGACTTCCTGGCGCAAGCGTTCGCCCAGGCTGGCGCCCATGCTGTAGGCCAGATCGCGGGCGTCGTCGGGGGAGGGAGAGGGGGCTGCGTCAGCCACAGGCGCAAGGCACAACAACATCCAAAACATGTAACGCGGCATGGGGGTTCTCCGGCGTGATGTGCGAGCGATTATGCCAGCGCCCGAGCGGCACCGATGTTTTAATTCGAAGGGGCTAAAAGACGTTTGGGCACTCTTTGAATTTAGCTGGCTTGGCCGTTAAAGATTGATCCAGCACAAGTTTTTCGACGTCATGCAACGTGCAGCTATCCTTAGTGTCAACATGCCCTAGCGGCGGTAGTTGCAGAGGTCTAGTATGAGCCGCACTCACTTCAGCCAGGAGGTAAACCATGTCGGCCAATAAGAAGCCCGTAAATACGCCGTTGCACTTGCTCCAACAGCTCTCAGGCAGTCTGCTTGAGCATTTGGAAAACGCTTGCTCCCAAGCGTTGGCTGATGCTGAGAAACTGCTCGCCAAGCTTGAAAAGCAGCGCGGTAAAGCGCAGGAAAAACTGCACAAGTCACGTGCAAAACTGCAAGACGCCGCCAACGCCGGAAAATCCAAGGCTCAGGCCAAGGCCAAGTCTGGGGTCAAAGAGCTCGAGCAACTGCTCGACTCACTCAAAGACCGTCAAAGCGAAACGCGCACTTATATTCTGCAACTCAAACGTGATGCTCAAGAAAGCCTGAAGTTGGCCCAAGGTATCGGTCGAGTCAAAGAGGCTGTTGGCAAGGCTTTGTCGAGTCGCGATGCCAAGCCTGCAGCGGCAGCGAAAAAACCGGCTGCCAAAGGGGTTGCCAAGGCTCCGGCCAAAGCTCCGGCCAAAGCAGCCGCCAAGCCTGCCGGCAAAGTAGCGGCGGCTAAGCCTGCGACCAAGCCAGTTGCTGCAAAAACCGTAGCGGCCAAGCCGTCAGTGTCCAAAACGGCTGCGGCAAAACCGACCGCCAAACCCGCAGCAGCCAAACCAGTACCAGCAAAAGCCCCGGTAAAAGCGGCGGCCAAACCTGCTGCTAAACCTGCAGCGGCCAAACCTGCCGCTAAAACCGCAGCGGCCAAGCCCGCAACGGCCAAGCCTGCGGCAAAACCCGCAACGGCCAAACCTGCAGCGGCCAAGCCTGCGGCAAAACCCGCAGCGGCTAAACCTGCAGCAGCCAAGCCTGCCGCAAGAAGGCCAGCAGCTGCCAAACCGGCCACGGCTCCGGCCAAGCCCGCCGTGACGTCCGCCGCCGCGGCACCCGCTACAACCCCGGCGTCAACTCCGGTAACCGCTACAAACTCGGCTACGACCCCAGCCAGCGCTTCTTAAGCGCGATTGATTGCGACGCGCAGCGTATGCAGCGCGTCGCAATCAGGGTGACCGGCATCGACCGTCATCTTCTGCAGCCAGGCGCAGGTATCCTGCGATTGCGTTTTCGACCAGCCCTGAGTCACGGATTCCAGGCGCCGCAACAACATCCGTTCGGCCTCCAGCTCCAATGCCTTGACCTGCACGCGCAGCGTCGCCAGTGCATCGTCGTGCGCGGCTGCTTCGCGCCAGCGTGTTCGCAGTTGTCGCAACGGCTGAACCACTTCGTGCTGCCAGGGTCCGGCACAGGCATTCAGTTGCCCAAGGCGCGCCTTGTCGAAGGCCACGCCGCGCTCCTCAAGCCAGGCTGCACACAGCAGCACACACACATCCACACCCTGGTCCTGCAAGTGCAGGCAGGCCTGCTCCACCCCAGGTCGGGCATAGAGGTTCAAACAGTAATTCCACAGGTCAGTCTGCATAGTGCAATTCGCGCCAGTTGAGAGGGAAGCTGGTAGACTCCGCCGCCATTATGATCCGACTTCAGAACCTGACTTTACAGCGTGGCCCGCAACGTCTGCTAGAAGACGCCGAGCTGACCCTGCACGCCGGCCACAAAGCCGGTCTGGTCGGCGCCAATGGCGCCGGTAAATCCACTTTGTTCGCCTTGCTGCTGGGTGAGTTGACGCCTGATTCCGGGGATTGTCTGCTCCCGGCCGACTGGCGGATCGCCCATATGCGCCAGGAAATCGACACCCTCGACCGCATTGCGATCGACTATGTGCTCGATGGCGACCAGCGATTGCGCCAGGTGCAGGCCGATCTGGCCAGGGCCGAAGCTGACGAGGACGGTGCTGCGCAAGCGCGCCTGCACTCCGAGCTGGACAGCGCCGACGGCTACACCGCCGATGCACGGGCGCGCAAAATGCTCGCCGGACTGGGCTTTACCAACGAACAGATGGATCGCCCGGTTGCCGATTTTTCCGGTGGCTGGCGGATGCGCCTGAACCTGGCTCAGGCCCTGATGTGCCCGTCGGATCTTTTGTTGCTCGATGAACCGACCAACCACCTGGATCTCGACGCCATTCTCTGGCTTGAAGACTTCCTCAAGAATTACCCTGGCACCTTGCTGCTGATCTCTCACGATCGGGACTTCCTGGATGCCGTGGTCGACAACATTGCCCACGTCGATCAGCGCAAAATCACCCTGTATCGCGGTGGTTACAGCGCATTTGAGCGTGCCCGTGCCGAACGTCTGGCCCAGCAGCAGCAGGCCTACGAAAAGCAACAGGCGCAACGTGCGCACATGGAAAGCTATATCGCCCGCTTCAAGGCCCAGGCCACCAAGGCCCGTCAGGCGCAGAGCCGGATCAAGGCCCTTGAGCGTATGGAAGAGCTGAGCGCGGCCCATGTGGATTCGCCGTTCGACTTCGTGTTCCGCGAAGCGGTCAAGCTCTCCAGCCCGTTGCTCGACTTGTCCGATGCGCGCCTGGGTTATGGCGACAAAACCATCCTCGAGAAGGTCAAGCTGCAACTGGTTCCGGGCGCCCGTATTGGCTTGCTCGGGCCAAACGGCGCGGGTAAGTCGACCCTGATCAAAAACCTCGCAGGCGAGTTGGAGCCACTGTCGGGTCGGTTGGCCCGTGGCGAGAATCTGGTGGTTGGCTATTTTGCCCAACATCAGCTCGACTCACTGGATTCCAAGGCCAGCCCGTTGCTGCATATGCAGCGTCTGGCGCCGACCGAGCGCGAACAGACCCTGCGCGACTTCCTCGGTGGTTTCGACTTCCGGGGTGCGCGGATCGACGAGCCGGTACTGAACTTCTCCGGTGGCGAAAAAGCCCGCCTGGCGCTGGCATTGATAGCCTGGGGCCGCCCGAATCTGTTGCTGCTCGACGAACCGACCAACCACCTCGATCTGGAAATGCGTCTGGCGCTGACCATGGCTCTGCAAGAGTTCAGCGGCGCGGTGCTGGTGGTGTCCCACGATCGCCATCTGCTCAAGAGCACTACGGATGAGTTCCTGCTGGTTGCCGATGGCAAGGTTCAGGAATTTGACGGCGACCTCGAAGACTACGCGCGCTGGCTGGCCGACTACCGTTTGCGCAATGCGCCGGTCAGCACCACGCTGGTCAACCCTGACAAGACCGATAAAAAGGCTCAACGTCAGGCCGCTGCAGCGTTGCGTCAGCAGCTGGCACCGCATAAACGCGAAGCTGACAAGCTTGAGAGCGAGCTGGGCAAGGTCAACGAAAAGCTGGCGAAAATCGAAACCAGCCTGGGCGACAGTGCCGTTTACGAAGCTGCGCGCAAAGATGAATTGCGTGATCTGCTGGCGGAACAGGCCAAGCTCAAAGTGCTCGAAAGCCAGCTGGAAGAGCGGTGGATGGAAGCGCTGGAATTGCTTGAGTCCATGCAAGCAGAACTGGAAGCCCTGTCCTGATGGAAGCCCTGCACTTGCCAGTGCCCGCCGAACTGATCGCACCGCTGTGGATCGGTGTGCAGATTTTGCTGATTCTGTTGGCGGGTTACTTCTCCCAACGTGTCGTGGCGCGCTTCCTGACGCGGCTGGGCGAGCGTTATCCGTTCCCGCCACAGCTGATGATGCCGCTGCGCGGCGGCTTGCGCTGGTTCATCATGGGCAGCGCAGTGATCGTCGTGCTGGAGCGTCTGGGGGTTTCGGCCACCGTGTTGTGGACGGCGCTGTCGGGCTTTGTGGCGGTGGCGGCGATTGCCTTCTTCGCCATGTGGAGCGTGCTTTCCAATCTGCTGTGTGCAGTGTTGATCTTTACTGTGGGGCCGTTTCGCATTGGCGACGTGGTGGAGTTGCTCGACACGCTGGACAAGCCCGGCGTCAAAGGTCGTGTGGTGGCCATCAATCTGCTTTACACCACGCTGATCGAGCCCGCTGAATCGGGCAGTGGTAGCAGCATGGTGCAAGTCCCCAACAGTCTGTTCTTCCAGCGCTCGGTACGCCGCTGGCGAGAAAGCGACCTGTAACGCTCCCGCAGAGTCAAAACTACCCTCAGAAATTTGTGGTCAATTTTCAACCAACGCATTAGCTTAAGGGACTTGTTACAGATCTTGTCCGAGGTGTGCGATGTCGTTGGAAACGTGGTTGGCCTTTTTTGCTGCCTGTTGGGTGATCAGCCTGTCCCCCGGCGCTGGCGCGATTGCTTCGATGTCGTGCGGTCTGCAGTATGGTTTCTGGCGCGGTTACTGGAATGCCCTGGGCCTGCAACTGGGCCTGGCGTTGCAAATCGCCATTGTCGCAGCCGGTGTCGGCGCCATCCTTGCAGCCTCGTCTACCGCTTTCTATGCCATCAAATGGTTCGGCGTGGCTTACCTTGTTTACCTCGCCGTCAAACAGTGGCGTGCCCTGCCGGCTGATCTGAGCGATGACGCCGCCGTGCGTCCCATCGGCAAGCCGCTGGCTCTCGTATTTCGCGGCTTTCTGGTCAACGTCAGCAACCCCAAGGCGCTGGTGTTCATGCTCGCGGTGCTGCCGCAGTTCGTAAACCCGGCAGCGCCGCTGGTGTCCCAATACCTGACGTTGGGCGTGACCATGATCTGCGTCGACCTGATCGTCATGGCCGGTTACACAGGGTTGGCGTCCAAGGTCCTGCGTCTGCTGCGTACGCCGCAACAACAGCGCCGGATGAACCGCACCTTTGCCGGTCTGTTTGTTGGCGCGGCGGGTTTTCTGGCGACGTTGCATCGCGCTACAAACTGAAATCTGTGCAAAAAGCGCATAAGTCATATGCGCGCCCTGGCGTTGTTGCGAGGTATCGGTCTTTTTAGACTTTTACCCTCCGTTGCATCATTCCAAACCAGAGGTTCATATGACTTTTACAATGCCCAAACTACTGTCCTCATTGCTCGCCTGTCTGAGTCTGGCGGCAACTTCAGCCCTCGCGGCTGAGCCTGCCGTCAATCCCAACCCCACTATCCGTGCCATGTCTGGCGCTGTTCCGATTGATCGTCTTGACCCGGCCTCTACGGCTTTACTGGTGATTGATTTTCAGCAGGAGTACTTCACCGGCCGGTTGCCGATCCCGGACGGCCAGAAGGCACTCAACAAGGCTCGCGAGCTTATTGCATTCGCGGACAAGGCCAGGATTCCGGTTTATCAGATTCAGCATATCGCCCCGGCGGGCTCAGCGGTTTTTGCGCTGGACGGCGAAGGTGTGAAATTCCACCCGCAGATGCTGCCTCGCGCGGGTGATACGGTGTTGCAAAAAACCACCGTGAGCGTTTTTGGCAGCACTGAACTGGACCGCCTGCTGAAGGAAAAAGGCATCAAGACGGTAATTATTGCCGGCCTGATGACCCATGCCTGCGTGGCCGGCGGCGCTCGGGACGCTGCGCCGCTGGGGTACCAGGTCGTGGTAGCATCTGATGCTTCCGCTACCCGCAGTATTACCCGGGCAGACGGCTCGAGCATTGATGCAAATAGCCTGCACCGCGCAGCCCTGGCTTCAGTCGAAGACACCTTTGGCGACGTCATGACTACGGCGCAGATCGTTAAATTGCCTCTAAAGTGAAGCTCAATCGATGAATCAGTTGCTGGCCATGCGGGCGTTTTGCTGCATCGTCGAGAATCGTGGATTTTCGGCAGCAGCCGAGCAATGGGAAATCACGTCTTCGACATTGTCCCGGCATTTACAGCATCTGGAGGCACAACTCGGTGTGCGGTTGATCAACCGCACAACCCGGCACTTGAGCCTGACTGAGGCAGGGGAGCGCTATCACGCGGCCTGCCTCGACATTTTGCAGCGGCTCGACCAAGCGGCGTTGGCTGTTGCCGACGATGGCAGCGAACCGTCAGGGACTCTGCGTATCAGCGTGCCTTTGGTGATCGGGACGCTGGAGTTGGGCAATTGGTTGCCCGGGTTCCAGCAACGCTACCCCAAGATCCGGGTAGACCTGTCCTGCGAGGACCGTTTTGTTGATCTGGTGGCTGAGCGCTTCGACCTTGCACTGCGCATCAGCGGCCCCCTGGAAGACTCCTCGCTGGTGGCCAAGAAACTGACCGTATCCGATCTGATTCTGGTGGCTGCACCCGGTTATGTCAGTCGCCAAGGCTTGCCACGCCAGGTCGACGAGCTGGCTACCCATCAGTTACTCGGTTTTACGGGGAGCAATGAGTGGCGGTTGAATTCGGCGCGGGCTGATACCGTGGTGGTGGCGCTCAACGGACGTTTCAAAACCGACACCATTACCTCCCTCCACAGCGCCGCGTTGGCCGGTCTGGGCATTGCCGCGTTCACACGGGCGACGGTGCAACAGAACTTGCAAAGCGGCCAGTTGGTACAGATTCTTCCCGACTACAACGCAGGCCAGCGTCATTACTTTGCCCTCTATCCGCACGCCCGCCTTCTGGCCCCCAAAGTGCGTGTTTTTGTCGAGTTCATGGCTCAGCATTACACGTCGGTCTGATCTCGGCTGTTGAGCGACAACTGGCTTGTGCTCAGGGCTCAGCGCAGAATCACCGCAGCTTCATCCTCGGGTAGTCTGTTGAGTGGTGCTGGCGCGCTCTTTGGCGGCTGAGGTGCAATGCCTGTCAGTTGCTCTTGTAGTTGCCGTACCACGTCCTCGCCAAGGGTTGCGGCTACGTCGCGTATAACCTGGGGCCGGTTAAGGGACACTCTGAGATCGTGGCGGTTTGTCAGTTTGATGTCCTCCCCTTTACCCATGGCAGTGAATGCTGAGGTGACCTCAAGGGTACGGGTGTTGATCAGGCTGAAGTCAGCAACCAGCGTCAACCCCAGTATCGCCGAATAACTCCTGGTATTGGCCAGTGCGTTGAGGTCCCGGGTGAAATCAATGTCAGACACCGTGCCAAACAGAACGTAGTCGGCGCCTTTGAAATGACCGGCCTTTATGCGCTTGATGACGTCATAAACATCCGTTTTGTCGCTGGCTTTGTAAGGCGTGGCCTGCACCAGTCGGAACAACCCGGATTTGAGAATCTTTCCTTTGATATCGCCACTGAAATTGCGCAACTCGTTTTGCTGGATGTAGCTGTTGCGGTTCTCGTACGTTTGGTAGCTCGCCGAGCCATTGGCGTTGTACGGGCCGGACTGAAAACGGTTACGTGCAGTGGTTGACTGGACGTATTGCTGTACGCGGGTCTCATAAGCCAGGTCGGTCACGGCTATTTTGGGGGCAGCTTGAACTTCCCAGATACAGAGCAGGCTGATAACGCATATCCAGATACGCATCGCTTAGCGCTCCGTTGTTTTGCGGATTTCTTTTTCGTCCATCCATTCCGCCAGGCCGCTTTCGAGATCGACCAGTTGCAGGTTGAATGTGTAGAAAACATCTTTGAAGTCCTTGCTGCGCTTCACAATCGAGGTGATGGAGCCTTCGAGGCGGTATTTGGCTGCGATCATGTTGCCGGTCTTGCTGATCGTCGTTTTTTGTACAGGCCGCTTTGGTTTTGCAACTGAAGTTGGTCGACCTGGCTTTGCATGTCGGTGTTGTCGCTCGCAAAACGAACGGTGCCAGTTTTCATCAGTTGGGTTTTTATCGACGTTGTTATCTGGCGGGTGTCGATGTACTCGCTGGTTTTGTTTTTCACATCGTAGACCTGCACCACCGGTCTTCCCTGAAGAATGCCGGACTGCGCAAGGGAGCGTGTCATGCTTTCGGCGATCATCTGCAGGTCAGTCGAGCCAAATTCATTGGTGATCAGTTCCACAGCCTTGGTGTCGCCATAAGCTATGTTTTTGCCGCCGATGACTGGCGAAGTGTTGGAACACCCGCTGATCAGAATCAGCATAAGGGCGAGTAATGAAGTGCGTGCAAGCATGGAATAGCTCTCCAGGAGTGACAAAAGTTATGGGTTCAGGGCGTTTTCACTTCCAAACGGAAATCCCTGGCCTGGGGCACTGGTGCAATAGCAGGAATAAAAGTGTTTTGTTTGGCGTACAGGGTGATGGTTTTCCAGCCTTCTTCATTGGCAACGGGAAAACCGTCCTTGCCCAGCCAGGTAAATCGGTAATAAACCATTCGGTTGTGGCGGCTGGTGTTGGTCATCTGGGCGTTTACGGTCATGAAGCCATTTACACGCGCTACGCGGATCGCTCCGGCAGAGATATGTTTGAACTTGCCCATGACCGTAATCTTGCTTGCTGCACTGTTGGGTTGTGGAGGTGACGGTGTGGCGCAGCCGATCAGTAAAAACAGCGCCAGAGCGCCCGAGAGCAAATATCGCATCGTGGGTTCCTCAGGGTTTTTGTCGGCTTATGAAAGCCAGCGGGGGGGTGACGGGTGTAGTACTGCCAGCGGCGGCATGGTGGAAAACGCGATTACCGATCGTGCGTATCGTGATGACCTGATAGCCGCGTTCGGCCCTTATGCGTATCGGCGTACTGCCCGGGATGTCGGGCAGACTAATTTGATGCTCACCACGGTTGAGGCGTAAACGCACCACATATGTGTTGTCTGCCAGGGTGCGCCAGGTGCGCGTATCCGCGTCTTCCAGCACAGTCGAAGCAACTCCCAGAAGCAGGCCGGCCAGCGGGTTGTCGTCATTGAGTTGTTTTTGTGCGACGCCTCGAGTGACAGCCCGCGCGCTGCTACGCAGGAGGATCCACGGCAGTTCATCGCGCAGGGCGCGACGCGACATGGTCGTGGTGGTGTTAAGCAAGGTGAGGGGATGAAGCTGGCCGTTGACGACGACATGGGTGAGGGGCGTATTGGGGGTGTAAGGCCTGATCACCGGAAATGACAGCGGCGTAATGACGAGGTTGTTGCTGATGGTTAATGGCAGTGGGAGACGTATTGAGTCTCGCGCCGGTGCAAAGCCATTTTGCAGCACTATCAGAACTTCGCTTTCATCGCTGCGGGCCTCTGGTTTGTCCAGGTTCAGCAGGTTTTGCTCGATCAGAGGTGTGTTGGGGCGCAGTTCTGCGGCCTTTCGATAGCCTGGTGCGGCAAGGCTTCGTTCTCCCAAAGCCTCGTAAACAAAGCCCGCCAAATAATGACTAAAGGCGCTCTGATAACTATTTTTCAGCTCCAGTACGTCGGGTGCATCAAGACTTTCCAGCGGGTAGCCACGCAAATCCTTGAGCCGGGCCCGTACTCCCCTGCGTTCTGCTTCCTGCTCACGTTTCAAGTATTCCTTGTCCCGAAGTTCAGTGATCAGGGCTTCGCGTTCATGGGTTTTTTTGATTTCCGTGCGGGCACCTTCGAAATCGTTAAGGTTCAACAGATTCAGAGCCATTTGCGTACTCAACCAGACTTTCTCGTAGTCATGGCCTTCATAGCGGCGGACTTTGTCGTTGACCAGAAAACTGGAGAACTGTGCGAGGTACCTGGCGGTATCGAGCCTGACCGACTCCTCCCAGGCATATATCAATTTGTCAGCGTTGCGCCATGCCTTCTGGCTTGCAGCAAGGTCGCCTTTTGCGCGCAATAACTCGCCTTTTTCCAGGTAGTAGAGAAGGTCTTTGTTCTGGCTGCTGTTGTTTTGTTCGAGCAGGACCAGTGCGCCATCGACATTGCCAGCCGACAACTGCTGGTTGGTGGCTTGCAGTTCGCTGTCATAACTACGAAATACCGAGCATCCAGTCAGTAAGGTGAGCACGCTCAAAATGAGAGCGTTAAGGGCGCGAGCGGTCATGGGTATGAGTGTCCCCGGGCGTGTAAACCATAAATACTTGTCGATACCGCAGAGACCGGGCCCGAGTACGGGTGATCAGTTGTGGTGAAGGATCGGTATTTTTAGCAGCGTCGGCGGAGGGGAAGTAGCCTTAATCAGGGCGTGATGGCTGTGTTTAATCACTTTGGGAAATTGCCTACATTTGTGGCGATAGTTAACCCACAAGCACTTGCAATAAAGGGGCTATCAATCTCCAAGGCTCGCTATGTTTAGCCAGTTCAATCGCAGAATTGCAATTCGCTGATTTACGGCGCGATCGCATACGAGGGTCTTGAGTCGGCGGCCAGTAACGGTAAACAATATGTTACTTCTCATTTCCATCCGGATTGATCGATGACCTCCCGCTCGCGTTTTTTGGCATGGCTATTGTTGCCCGTGCTCGCGTTGTGCAGCCTTGTTGCCTCTGCCAACACCCCGGAAGGCGCCTCACAAGCGCTGCACCTGATTGACTACATTGGTGCTGACTATCCGCCTACAGTTGAAAACGGCAAGGTTATTGATGAGACCGAATACCGCGAGCAACTCGAGTTTCTGGCCGTGCTCAAAGGCCTGCTCGCGGACTTGCCGCAACGCCCTGAGCGTGAGGAGCTGCTGCAAGGCGTGAACGCCCTGCAAAGCGCCATCGAACAGCGTGTAGACGGCACCGCCGTTGCGCATGAAGCACGTCAGTTGGGTGCCAAACTGGCGGTGGCCTACGAGGTCAGCCAGGCCCCCGCCATTACCCCTGACCCTACCCGTGGCGCACCCTTGTATGCCCAGCATTGCTCGGTGTGCCACGGTGAAACCGGCGCCGGTGACGGCCCTGCCAGTGTCGGTATGACGCCGCCGCCTGCGAACCTGCGTGACGCGCAGCGCCTGGACCGGCTGAGCCTCTACGCGATCTACAACACCCTTGGCCTGGGGGTTGAAGGCACCGATATGCCTTCGTTTGCTGATCAGCTGGACGAGCGTCAGCGCTGGGACCTGGCCACCTACATCGCCGGGCTGAGTGCCGACCCGAGTGCCAGCAAGGCAGACAAAACCTACAACCTGGCGGACCTTGCCCGTCAAACCCCGAATGAAGTGCTGGCGGCTGAAGGCCCCGAGGCGACCGCAACGTTCCGTGCCCAGCGGGCGCAGCCGCCGCAAGTCAAACGCGGCCCGGCGCAGCTGCTCGACTACACCAGCGCCACCCTGGATAAAAGCCTTGCGGCTTACCGCGCCGGTGACCGTGAGCAAGCCTACGACCTGTCGGTGGCGGCTTATCTGGAAGGTTTTGAACTCGTTGAAAGCTCGCTGGATAACGTTGACGCCAATGTGCGCAAAAACACTGAAAAAGCCCTGATGGCCTATCGGCAATCGCTGCAGGACGGCTTGCCGATCGAGCAGGTCGAGCAGCGACTGGAAGCGGCCAAAGTCTTGCTCAAGGAATCTGCCGGGCTGCTGGGCAGCGATGGCCTGAGCTGGACTTTGAGCTATATCTCCGGCCTGCTGATTTTGCTGCGTGAAGGCCTGGAAGCAATTCTGGTGCTGGCCGCGATCCTGGCTTTCCTGCGCAATACCGGCCAGCAATCGGCGGTGCGCAGTGTCAACGTCGGCTGGGGTCTGGCCCTGGTGGCCGGGCTGGCGACCTGGGCGCTGGCGGCCTATGTGATTGACGTCAGCGGTGCCCAGCGTGAACTGCTGGAAGGTTGTACTGCGTTGTTCGCCAGCGTCATGGTGCTGTGGCTGGGGGTATGGATGCACGACCGTCGTCACGCCGCCGCGTGGCAGGATTACATCAAAAGCAGCCTGGTCAGCGGTGGCGGTCGTTTTGGATTCGCGATACTGGCGTTCTTTTCGGTGTACCGCGAACTGTTCGAAGTGATCCTGTTCTACGAAACCCTGTGGCTGCAAGCCGGCCCGGCGGGCCACAACGCGGTACTGGCGGGCGGCGCCACGGCACTGGTCTTGCTGATGGGCCTGGCGTGGATCATCCTGCGTGGCTCGGCCAAATTGCCATTGGCGCTGTTTTTCAGCATCAACGCGGCTTTGCTCTGCGCCCTGTCGGTGGTATTCGCCGGGCATGGCGTGAAAGCGCTGCAAGAGGCGGGCATCTTTGGCACGCGGCCTGTCGCGTTCTTCGACTTCGACTGGCTGGGTATTCATGCAGATGCGTACTCGCTGAGTGCGCAGGCCGTAGCCATTTTGGCAATTATCGTGTTGTACGGCCGAAGCAAACTGGCGGAAAAGCGTCGGGTGCAGGCTTCTTAAATCCTTATACACCTCCCCTCAGTGGGAGCGGCAACACTCAGGAGTAATTCTCTATGCGTGTCTGGATCGACGCAGACGCCTGCCCCAAGGCGGCAAAGGATCAGGTCATCAAGTTCGCTCTCAAGCGTCAGTTTGAGGTGGTGCTGGTGGCAGGGCAGAGCCAGATCAAACCGACCTACGCCCTGGTCAAACTGATTGTGGTGCCCAGCGGCCCGGATGCGGCGGATGATTATCTGGTGGAGCACGCCGTGCCCGGCGAACTGGTGATTTGCAGCGATGTGCCGTTGGCCGACCGGCTGGTCAAAAAGGGCGTTGCCGCGCTGGACCCGCGCGGCAAGGAGTTTGACCCGCAAAACATGGGCGAGCGCCTGGCGGTGCGTAATCTGTTTACCGATCTGCGCGAGCAAGGCCAGGTCAGCGGCGGGCAGGGTGCCTATGGCGAACGCGACAAGCAGGCGTTCGCCAATGCCCTGGACCGTATCCTGACCCGGCTGGCACGGGGTTGATCAGTTTTTTTGCGTCAGCTCAAGCACGCGGTCAACCATCTTGTTGATCCCTGACGCTGCTTCGCTGATGGATTTGGCGAGCATATAGGCCGGGGTGCTGACCAGCTTGCGGGCCTTGTCCTCGACAATTTCCGACACTTCACACTCTTGGTGGGTGCCACCCATTTTGGTGACGGCTGCAGCGGTATCTGCGTCGGTGCCGATGGTGCAGATCACGCCTGGGCCATAAATCTTGGCGGCAATGGCAGGTGAGATGCACATCAGGCCAATCGGTTTGCCAGCTTCGGCAAAGGCTTCGGCCAGGCTCAGCACATCAGCCTGAACCGAGCACGCAGCACCATCGGTGGCAAAGCTGGAGAGGTTTTTGGCGGCACCAAACCCGCCCGGTATGATCAGGGCGTCAAAATCCTCGACCTTGGCCTCACGAACATCCTTGATCTCGCCCCGGGCAATCCGCGCTGACTCCACCAGTACGTTGCGTGACTCGGGCATTGGCTCGCCGGTCAGGTGGTTGATGACATGCAGTTGTGCAATGTCGGGGGCAAAGCACTGTACTTTGGCGCCGCGCTGGTCCAGGCGTAGCAGGGTGATCACGCTTTCGTGGATCTCGGCGCCGTCATAGACGCCGCAGCCGGAAAGAATCACGGCAACTTTTTTAGTGGTCATGTCGATCTCCTTGTTCATGGCATTAATGTCGCCTGATTTGGCGCTTGATGCCATAGGGTTTCGCAGCAAGTGCGCCTACGCTTGATGGAATACCGCTCGGGGTGTGCCATGAAGCTGATTCTGTATGCCGTACCGTTTTTCTTTGTGCTGATTGCTGTCGAGCTGCTGGCCGACCGCTGGCGCGCAATGCACACCTATCGCCTGGCTGACACTATCAGCAGCCTGAGCGCCGGTGTGCTGTCGACCACCACCGGTTTGCTGACCAAAGGCGTGGGGCTGATCACCTACGCGCTGGCATTGAAATATCTGGCGCTGCTGCAATTGCCCGAAGACAGCCTGTGGGTGTGGCTGTTTGCGTTTGTCTTGTACGATTTTTGCTACTACTGGCACCACCGCCTGGGGCATGAGCGCAACGTGCTCTGGGCCGCGCATTCGGTGCATCATCAGAGCGAAGACTACAACCTGTCCACCGCCCTGCGCCAAACCAGCACCGGGTTTGTGCTTGGTTGGGTCTTTTACCTGCCAATGGCGGTGCTGGGTGTGCCGCTGCCGGTATTTGTCACCGTGGCCACCGTCAACCTGCTCTATCAGTTCTGGGTCCATACCCGCCATGTGCCCAAGCTGGGCTGGTTCGAGTGGTTGTTTGTGACACCTTCCAATCATCGGGCTCACCATGCGCAGAATGCTCTGTATATGGATCGCAATTACGGTGGAGTGTTCATTGTCTGGGACCGTTTGTTCGGCACTTTTCAGGAAGAAGACGACGCCGAGCCGGTGATTTTCGGCGTGACCACGCCGCTGCAAAGCTGGAATCCGCTGTGGGCCAACTGGCAGTTCTATGGCCAGTTGCTGGCTGATGCGCAGCGCACCGAGCGCTGGCGGGACAAGCTGAGGATCTGGTTTATGCCCACGGGCTGGCGTCCGGCGGATGTAGCGGCGAAGTACCCGATAAACAAGCCGGACCTGAGCCGGTTTGTAAAATTCGAGGTGCCACTGGCACGGCGCCAACAGGTGTATATCGCGGCGCAATTTGCAGTTTATCTGGCGCTGGGCAGTTATTTGCTGAATCTGGGCGAGACGTTGTCGCCCCAGGCGCTGATGCTGGGCTGGGGGTATATGGCGTTGGGGCTGTTTGTGCTGGGGGCAGGTCTGGAGAACCGGCCCTGGGCGCTGAAACTTGAGTGGCTGCGCCTGGCGCTCAACCTGCCACTGGTCTGGCTGGCCCCTGTGGCCGGTCTATGGCCGGCCAGCGCATTGGGCTGGGTCGGCCTGTCCAGTTACACCCTGTTGAGCGTGATGGGGCTCTACGTGTGCAGAAACCGTATCACTCGGCTGGCGGGTTGCTGACTTCGGCGTTGCTCTTGTTTTTCTCTTCAAGAGCGGTCTGTCTGGCCAGGCGTGCATTCTTGAAGCGGCGGCGGGCCCACAGGCACAGGCCGATCAGGAGCAGGGCACCGAGCACCCACAGCTCATATTTCTTGACGTTGCCCAGCAAGCCTTCGAGCACGGCGCCAAAGTGATAGGCGGCGGTAGCCAGGGCAATGGCCCAGATGGCCGCACCAATGCCGTTGAGCAGCAAATAGCGGCCCGGAGGGTAGCCTGACAGGCCGATTGCCACGGGCATGACGGTACGCAGGCCGTAGACGAAACGGAAACTCAGGACCCAGATATCCGGGTGCCTGCGAATGTGCTCCAGCGCCTTGTCGCCCATAAGTTGCCAGCGCGGTTTGCGCGCCAACAGTTTGCGGCCGTGCTTGCGCCCCAGGAAGTACCACAGCTGATCTCCGGCATAACTGCCGAGGAATGCCACGATCATGACCAGTTTGAGGTCCATGTATCCGCGGAACGCCAAGAAGCCTGCGAGAACCAGAATGGTCTCACCTTCAAAGAACGTCCCTAGAAACAGGGCGAAGTAGCCGAATTCTTGAAGAAATTGTTGGAGCATTGTCTGGATGCTGGCGAAATGAACGCGCAGCCTACGCCTTAAGGGACGTTCGGGAAAGTATCGAAATGTGACTTTGCGTTAACAAGTCCTACAAATCATGTGTATTTGACCTACATCATTAGCGTTGTCATCTAGTGTTCATGGCGAAGCGTTATAACCATGCGCGCAGGTGATTATTGCTTCGAACCTGTGGGAGCTGGCTTGACTGCGATGGGGTTGACTCAGTCAATCTGAAACTCTGCGGTGTTTGAATCGCGAGCAAGTCCGCTCCCGCAGTGTCTGCGTCGGTTGATCAGGAAACAATTTCGACAAATCGGCCTCTAACCAGTCTCTGGCCCGCATAAAGCGCCCGGGAGCGGTTTAAACCCACAAGCGTTGATGGCATTCTGACAACTTGACTGCTGGTATCGCTTAACTGTTACGAGAGTCAAACCCGCTCTTACAGGAACATTCAATGAATACCGAAGGACTTGCTGAAATCGTTGCCACTGAAGCTCAGCCGATTGTTGAGCCAGTCCCTGAAACCCCGCCTGAACAGCAAGCCCATGCGCCTGCTGCGGCCGAGTCGCACGCGGCGGTGCATCCGGCGATTGCCGTTCCTGGCCTTGATGACAGCAGCCTGTACATCCATCGTGAGTTGTCGCAATTACAGTTCAACATTCGCGTATTGGAACAAGCGCTGGATGAGTCCTATCCGCTGCTTGAACGCTTGAAGTTTCTGCTGATTTTTTCCAGCAACCTGGATGAGTTTTTCGAAATTCGTGTCGCAGGCCTGAAAAAACAAATCACCTTCGCCCGTGAGCAGGCCGGTGCCGATGGCTTGCAGCCGCATCAGGCGCTGGCCCGCATCAGCGAACTGGTCCACGGCCATGTGGATCGCCAGTACGCGATCCTCAACGACATTCTGTTGCCCGAGCTTGAAAAGCATCAGGTGCGCTTTATCCGTCGCCGGCACTGGAACACCAAGATCAAGGCGTGGGTACGCAAGTTCTTCCGCGACGAAATCGCGCCGATCATCACGCCGATTGGCCTGGACCCGACGCACCCGTTCCCGTTGCTGGTGAACAAGAGCCTGAACTTTATCGTCGAGCTGGAAGGCATCGATGCCTTTGGTCGTGATTCAGGCCTGGCGATCATCCCGGCACCGCGTCTGTTGCCACGCGTGATCAAACTGCCTGAAGACGTGGGTGGGGCAGGCGACAACTATGTGTTCCTGTCGTCGATGATTCACGCCCACGCCGATGACCTGTTTCAAGGCATGAAGGTGAAAGGCTGCTACCAGTTCCGCCTGACCCGTAACGCCGATCTGGCGGTTGATACCGAAGATGTTGAAGACCTGGCCCGTGCGCTGCGTGGCGAGTTGTTCTCGCGTCGATACGGCGATGCCGTACGCCTGGAAGTGGCCGACACATGCCCCAAGCATCTGTCCGACTACCTGCTCAAGCAGTTCAGCCTGCATGAGACCGAGTTGTATCAGGTCAATGGTCCGGTCAACCTGACACGCCTTTTCAGCATCACCAGCCTCGACAGCCACCCTGAGCTGCAATACACGCCGTTTACCCCGGCGATTCCCAAGCTGTTGCAGAACAGCGAGAACATTTTTAGCGTGGTCAGCAAACAGGACATCTTGCTGCTGCACCCGTTTGAGTCGTTTACTCCGGTCGTCGACTTGCTTCGCCAGGCTGCCAAGGATCCGCATGTGCTGGCCGTACGCCAGACCCTGTACCGCAGCGGCGCCAACTCGGAAATCGTTGATGCGCTGGTTGATGCGGCGCGTAACGGTAAAGAAGTGACCGCGGTGATCGAGTTGCGTGCGCGCTTTGACGAAGAGTCCAACCTGCAACTGGCCAGTCGCCTGCAAGCTGCCGGTGCGGTAGTGATCTATGGCGTAGTCGGTTTCAAGACCCACGCCAAGATGATGCTGATTCTGCGCCGTGAGGCGGGGGAGATCGTGCGTTACGCGCATCTGGGTACCGGCAACTACCACGCCGGCAACGCCAAGCTTTACACCGACTACAGCTTGCTGACCTCCGACGACGCGCTGTGTGAAGACGTCGGCAAGTTGTTCAGCCAGTTGATCGGCATGGGCAAGACGCTGCGCATGAAAAAACTGCTGCATGCGCCTTTCACTTTGAAAAAGGGCATGCTGGACATGATTGCCCGCGAGACCCAGTTCGCTGTTGAAGGCAAACCGGCGCATATCATCGCCAAGTTCAACTCGCTGACCGATCCGAAAATCATCCGTGCGCTGTACAAGGCCAGTCAGTCCGGCGTGCGTATTGATCTGGTGGTACGCGGGATGTGCTGCCTGCGTCCCGGGATTGCCGGCGTTTCGCACAATATTCATGTGCGTTCGATCATCGGTCGCTTCCTGGAGCACACACGGGTGTTCTACTTCCTCAATGGCGGCGAGGAGCAGATGTTCCTGTCGAGTGCCGACTGGATGGAGCGCAATCTCGATAAGCGTGTTGAGACGTGCTTCCCGGTCGAGGGTAAAAAGCTGATTCTGCGGGTCAAGAAGGAGCTTGAGTGCTATCTGACGGACAACACCCACAGCTGGAGCCTTCAGTCGGACGGGCGGTATATCCGCAATACGCCAACGGGCAACCAGAACCCGCGCAGTGCGCAAGCCACGCTGCTTGAGCGTCTGAGCCTGCCGGTACTGGCCGTGAGTACCGGGCCATCGGTATAACGCTGTAACGACTGTGGGAGCGAGCCTGCTCGCTCCCACAGTTGGTTTGAGTTGTGCCCGGTCAGGAAACCGTCAGCACAATTCCGACCCGGGTCAGCCATTGCGCTTCTTGTTCGAAGTCAGCCTGGGTCAGCGGGTTCTGTTCCAGCCAGCCGTCGGGGAAGATGACGTCCAGGTGATCGCCCTCGGCGCGCAGCTTCACCTGCGAGGCTTCCTGGTTGCCACGGATGTGGTAGAACAGGATCGCAAAGCGCAACAGCACGCACAGGCGAATCAGCTTGATGCCGTCTTCGCCAAATTCGGCGAACTTGTCTTTAGGAATGTTGCGACGATGGCCGCGCACCAGCAGCGCGAGCATTTGCTGGTCTTCGCGTGAGAAACCAGCCAGGTCGGAGTGCTCTATCAAGTAGGCGCCGTGCTTGTGGTAATGATAGTGGGCAATGTCCAGCCCGACTTCATGCACCTTGGCCGCCCAGCTCAGCAGTTCACGCCATACACCGTCCTTGAGGCCCCACGACTTGGCCACTTGATCGAAGGCGCGCAGCGCCTTGCGTTCAACCCGTGCCGCTTGCTCGCGATCGACATGGTAACGGTCCATCAGCGAGCTGAGGGTGCGCTCACGCACGTCTTCGTGGTGATGGCGGCCCAGAAGGTCGTACAGCACGCCTTCGCGCAGGGCGCCGTCACAGTGATCCATACGTTGCAGTTCAAGGGCGTCGAAGATTGCTTCAAGAATCGCCAGCCCGGCCGGGAAGATGGCGCGACGGTCGGGCTTGATGCCTTCGAAGTCGATCTTGTCCGCGTCGCCCAGCTTGAACAGCTTGCGCTTGAGCCAGGACAGGCCTTCGGCGTTTACTTCGCCGTTACCATGACCGCCCGCCTTGAGCGCCAGGCCAATGGCCCGAATGGTACCCGAAGAGCCGATGGCCTCATCCCAGGTCAGGCGGTGCAGGGCGTGCTCGATGCTCATGATTTCCAGGCGCGCAGCCGTGTAGGCCTGGGCGTAGCGTGCCGGGGTGATCTTGCCGTCGCGGAAATAGCGCTGGGTAAAGCTGACGCAGCCCATTTGCAGGCTTTCGCGTAGCAGGGGCTCAAAACGCTGGCCAATGATGAACTCGGTACTGCCGCCGCCGATGTCGGCCACCAGGCGTTTGCCTGGCGTGTCGGCGAGGGTGTGGGACACACCCAGGTAGATCAGGCGCGCTTCTTCACGACCGGAAATCACTTCAACGGTGTGACCCAGGATCTCTTCGGCACGCACGATAAACTCGTTGCGGTTGCGCGCCTCGCGCAATGCGTTGGTTCCCACAATACGCACGGCACCCAACGGCATACCGTTGATCAGTTGGGCGAAACGCTTGAGGCAATCGAGCCCGCGCTGCATGGATTCTTCGCTGAGCTTGCGTTCTTCGTCGATGCCGGCAGCTAACTGCACCTTGTCACCAAGACGCTCAAGTATGCGGATTTCGCCGTTCTGGGCCTTGGCCACCACCATGTGAAAGCTGTTAGAACCCAGATCAATGGCGGCGATCAGGGACGGATTCCTTGCTTGGGATTGGGGCATGGTTGAGGGGTCTCGGTCGATAACCCGGCCATCGTGCCACGATCAAAGGCTCGCGCCAACGCGTGATATCACCTGCCTTGATGTGGAGCACGAAAGCAATGAGGTTAGCTGTTATCCGAGGCCTCGTGTTTTCAGGCTCTGCGATTCCCGTAGCCTCGTACCTCGTCAGTGACTACAACGTTCCGATGAAATTCGCCAGTTCCGGGGTTTGCGGGTTGGCGAACAGCACTTTGGGGTCACCCACTTCATGCACCTTGCCCTGGTGCATAAACACCAGTTTGTCGCCAACTTCACGGGCAAAACGCATCTCGTGGGTGACCATGATCAGCGTCATGCCTTCACGGGCCAGCTGACGCACCACGCTGAGCACTTCATTGACCAGCTCCGGGTCGAGGGCCGAGGTGATCTCATCACACAACAGCACCTTGGGTGACATGGCCAAAGCCCGGGCAATCGCCACCCGCTGCTGTTGACCGCCCGACAGGCGCTCCGGGAAGGCGTCGAACTTGTCGCCCAGCCCCACCCGTTCCAGCATCTGGCGCGCCAGTTCGGCGGCCTTGGCTTTGGGCACCTTTTGCACCACTTGCGGGGCCAGCATGACGTTTTCGCCCACGCTCAGGTGCGGGAACAGATTGAACTGCTGAAACACCATGCCGACCTTCTGGCGCAGGCTTCGCAAGTCTGCGCGGGCGGCATCCAGGTATTCGTCATCGACCTCAATCACCCCGTCGTTAATGGACTCCAGCCCGTTCAGGGTTCTGAGCAAGGTACTCTTGCCCGAGCCGCTGCGGCCAATGATAGCGACCACCTGGCCCTGTTCGACCGTCAGGTCGATGCCTTTGAGCACGTGGTGGTCGCCGTAGTATTTATGCAGGGCGGTAACTCTAAGCAGAGGCATGCAGTCTCCTTTCCAGATAGCGCGCACTGAGCGACAGGGGGTAGCACAAGAGGAAGTAACCCAGAGCCACCAGGCCATAGACCATGAAAGGCTCGAAGGTGGCATTGGCCAGCATGCTGCCGGTCTTGGTCAATTCGGTGAATCCAATAATCGAGGTCACGGCAGTGCCTTTGATGACCTGCACCGAAAAGCCTACGGTCGGCGCGATGGCGACCCGCAAGGCTTGCGGCAGGATCACGTAGCGCAATTGCTCCAGCGGGCTGAGTGCCAGGCTGGCCGAGGCCTCCCACTGGCCGTGGGCAATCGACTCGACGCAGCCGCGCCAGATCTCGGCCAGGTAGGCACTGGTGAACAATGTCAGCGCCAGGGCCGCGGCCATCCACGGCGAAATATCGATGCCCAGCAGGGCAATGCCAAAGAAGATCAAAAACAGCTGCATCAGCAGGGGCGTACCCTGGAACAGCTCTATATAACCGCGCGCCAGAGTGCGGGCGAAGCGGCTTTTGGAAATGCGCATCAGCAACACCAGCAAGCCGATAAAGCCGCCGCCGATAAACGCAACAAGAGACAGGGCGACTGTCCACTGCAAACCCGTCAGCAAGTTACGCACGATGTCCCAGAACGTGAAATCCATCAGCGACTCCTGCTCAGGTAGCGGCGGCCGAACCAGTTCAGTAACTGGCGGATCAACAAGGCCATGCACAGGTAAATCAGGGTGGTCAGGACGTAGGTTTCGAAGCTGCGAAAATTGCGTGACTGAATGAAATTGGCAAAAAAGCTCAGCTCTTCAGTGGCAATTTGCGAGCAGACCGCCGAGCCGAGCATCACGATGATGATCTGGCTGCTCAGAGCTGGCCAAACCTTGGCCAGCGCCGGTTGCAGGACCACATGGCGGAACGCCTCGAATCGGCTCATGGCCAGTGCAGATGCTGCTTCCAGCTGGCCTTTGGGGATCGCCTGAATACTTGCGCGGATAATTTCCGTGGAATAGGCACCCAGGTTGATCACCATCGCCAGCACCGCGGCCTGCCACTCGCTGATATGCACACCCAGGCCCGGCAAGCCGAAAAAGATAAAAAATAGCTGCACCAGAAACGGCGTGTTGCGGATCAACTCGACATACAACCCGAACAACGCAGCGAAAGGTCGAATATTCCACGCCCGGACCACGGCGCCGACAATCCCCAGGCTGACGCCGAATACTGTGCCGATCGCTGTCAGTTCAAGGGTAAACAGGGCGCCGCGTAATAACAGGTCGCTGTTTTGCAGCACCGGTAAAAAGTCGAACTGATAAGCCATGATTGACCCCGTCGCAAAGTGTCAGAGGTCAGCTGGCAGCGGCTCTTTAAGCCATTGCAGCGCGTTTTTTTCCAGGCTGCCGTCAGCCTTGGCCGTGGCCAGAATCTGGTTCACCTTGTCCAGCAACTCGGGCTGGCCCTTGTTCACGCCGACGTAGACCGGTGAATCCTTGAGCTTGAGTTTCATGGCCGGGATGCGCTTGGGGTTGCGTTCGCTGATGGCGACCATCACCACGTTGCCGCTGGCGATCAGGTCCACCTGGCCTGCCAGATACGCGGCGATGGTCGAGTTGTTGTCTTCGAAGCGTTTGATGGTCACGCCGGCTGGCGCCACGTTGGTCAGTTCGATGTCTTCGATGGCGCCACGGGTCACGCTGATGGTTTTACCCTTGAGGTCATCCAGGGTCTTGATCTGCGCGTCTGGCGGGCCAAATACGCCAAGGTAGAACGGCGCATAAGCGTGGGAAAAATCGATGACTTTTTCACGATCCGGGTTTTTGCCCAAGCTGGAAATCACTACATCGACTTTGCCGGTGGTCAGATAGGGCACACGGTTGGTGCTGTTTACGGGCGTCAGTTCAAGTTTGACCTTGAGCTGATCGGCCAGCAATTTGGCGGTGTCGATATCCAGCCCGCGAGGCTGCATGTCCGGGCCGACCGAGCCGAAGGGCGGAAAATCCTGGGGGACTGCGACCTTGAGGGTGCCGCGTGCCATCACCTCATCGAGGTCACTGGCGTGGGCCGGGGCCTGGCTCAGCATCAGGCTGGCGAACAAGGCGCAAATCAAGGCGCTGTAACGCTGGGTCATGGCAATTCTCCGGAAAGGGCGCGCGGTGGTGTGCGCCGTTGAGCCAGAGCACAGGCCATGCCAACAGGGCTTTTATGACCGCCAGGGCTGATTTCAAAAGGCATGCGGCGGTCTGACTGGTCTGAACAGTGATGACGTTTTTTGCACCTCTATCGGGCGTTTCTCACAGGGCTTGAACCGGCTTGGGGCGTGACTTGCCGAGCGTTGGCAATAGCTTTACAACTACGCCTTTCCTGAGCCGATCAAGCCGAGTTGTGATGAATTCAAGCGCACGGGCCGTACCCGAAGTGGCATTGCTGGCCATTCGTAAATTGATCGCCGAAAACGCTTTTGCGCCGGGAGATGCCTTGCCGTCGCAGCGCGAGCTGGCGGTGCAGTTGGGGGTCAGCCGGGCATCGCTGCGCGAGGCGCTATCTTCGCTCAGTGCCCTGGGCGTGATCAGTGTGCAGCCGGGTAAAGGCGTGTATGTGCAGGCCGCGCAAGCAGATGTCCCGGTTGTTCCGGTTACGGACTGGCCCTATGCAGCCCAGGCTTGCCCGCAGGATATTTTCCAGCTGCGATACGCACTGGAAGGTTTCGCTGCGGGGCTGGCGGCGGTGCGCTTGACCCGCGACCAACTGGATGTGTTGCAGGACAATGTCGAGGCAATGCGCCATGAGTTACGCGCCGGGGATTTTGAGCGTGCCGCGCAGCTGGACTTCGAGTTCCATCAACTGATCCTGCGTGCCAGTGGCAATCAGGCAATGGCCACTATGCTGATCACCCGTGGCGATATTTTTCTGGAAAGCCAGAAGCTGCCGTTTATCCGCCCGGAGCGGGCCATGGAAACCTGGCAGGAGCACCGCAAAATCCTCCGGGCCCTGGCCCGTCATGCCAGCGGCCCTGCGCAAAAGGCCATGAGCGAGCACATTCGCCAGGCTGCCTCGCGAACCGGGATTGCCTTCGTCACCCCCGACGGCTCCTGAAACGGGCGATATCTGCACTCATGCACCACTATAGTGAGAGTCAATCGTCCCTCACCTTCCTGAACGCGGTGATGACAGCTATGATGTGCTACGTTTTTGCTTACAACCACGGAGACTTCCATGAGCAGCGATCTTATTAAACACGTCACCGACGCTAGCTTTGAGGCCGATGTTCTCAAGGCTGAAGGCGCTGTACTGGTCGACTACTGGGCTGAATGGTGTGGCCCTTGCAAAATGATCGCGCCGGTTCTGGACGAGATCGCAGAGACTTACAAAGGCAAGCTGACTGTTGCCAAGCTGAACATTGATGAAAACCAGGAAACCCCGGCCAAGCACGGCGTACGCGGTATTCCTACGCTGATGCTGTTCAAGAACGGCAACGTTGAAGCCACCAAGGTCGGTGCGCTGTCGAAGTCGCAGTTGGCTGCATTCCTCGACGCCAATATCTAAGCGTCGATAAAAGCCCCGCTAAATGCGGGGCTTTTTCATGGCTCAAGGACTAGACGCTATGAAACTCAAGTGGTACATTCGGCCCCGCACTGGTTTCTCCATTGCCCCCTGCAAGCCGTCGCCGACGCACTCCTTATCGAATTAGTACGCGATCCTGTCGCCTTCTCTGCGGCGCGGCCTCATTAAGCCCAAAGCTTAATTTCCCTCCCCATAAATGATTACGTCATTCCTATATGAACCTGACTGAACTCAAGCAAAAGCCGATTACCGAACTGCTCGAATTGGCCGAACAGATGGGCATAGAAAATATGGCCCGTTCGCGCAAGCAGGACGTGATTTTCTCCCTGCTCAAAAAGCACGCGAAAAGCGGCGAGGAAATCTCCGGTGATGGCGTGCTGGAGATTCTCCAGGACGGCTTCGGCTTCCTTCGCTCCGCTGACGCCTCGTACCTGGCAGGCCCTGACGATATCTACGTCTCGCCTAGCCAGATTCGACGCTTCAACTTGCGCACCGGCGACACCATTGTCGGTAAAATCCGCCCGCCAAAAGAAGGCGAGCGTTACTTCGCACTGCTGAAAGTCGACACGATCAACTACGATCGTCCCGAGAACGCGAAAAACAAGATTCTCTTCGAGAACTTGACCCCGTTGTTCCCGACCGTACGCATGAAGATGGAAATCGGTAACGGTTCCACCGAAGATCTGACCGGTCGCGTGATCGACCTCTGTGCTCCGATCGGTAAAGGTCAGCGTGGTCTGATCGTTGCTCCGCCAAAAGCGGGCAAGACCATCATGCTGCAGAACATCGCGTCGAACATTTCGCGTAACAATCCTGAAGTGCACTTGATCGTTCTGTTGATCGACGAGCGCCCTGAAGAAGTAACCGAAATGCAGCGTACCGTTCGCGGCGAAGTGGTTGCTTCCACCTTCGACGAGCCACCAACCCGCCACGTGCAGGTTGCCGAAATGGTGATCGAGAAGGCCAAGCGCCTGGTCGAACACAAAAAGGACGTGGTTATCCTGCTCGACTCCATCACCCGTCTGGCCCGTGCCTACAACACCGTTATCCCGAGCTCCGGCAAGGTACTGACCGGTGGTGTCGATGCTCACGCCCTTGAGAAGCCAAAGCGTTTCTTCGGTGCTGCGCGTAACATCGAAGAAGGCGGCTCGCTGACCATCATCGCTACCGCGCTGGTTGAAACCGGCTCGAAGATGGATGAAGTGATCTACGAAGAGTTCAAAGGCACTGGCAACATGGAACTGCCTCTGGACCGCAAGATCGCTGAAAAACGCGTCTTCCCTGCGATCAACATCAACCGCTCCGGTACCCGCCGTGAAGAGTTGCTGACTGCAGACGACGAGTTGCAACGCATGTGGATCCTGCGCAAGCTGTTGCACCCGATGGACGAAGTTGCAGCCATCGAGTTCCTGGTCGACAAGCTTAAGCAGACCAAGACCAACGATGAGTTCTTCTTGTCGATGAAACGCAAGTAACACGGTTTCTCGCACAAAAATCAGGCGCCCCGCGAGGGCGCCTTTTTTTATGCCAAAAAAAAGGAAGGTTTGTGCTTAACTTCGGTCAATAAAAACAATGTATTAGCGAAATTGAGCGTATATGACTTCTCTTGTTTATCGCAGGGACATTGATGGCCTGCGAGCTGTTGCCGTGATTGCCGTAGTACTGTTCCACTTTGGTGTGCCGGGTTTTTCAGGCGGATTCGTTGGCGTCGATGTGTTCTTCGTCATTTCCGGTTATTTGATTACCTCGATCATCTGGCGCCAGCGTGAGGCGGCACGCTTCAGTTTTGTCGAGTTTTGGGCCCGTCGCGCGCGGCGAATCCTGCCGGCCTTGTTCGTGATGATGGCCGCCGTGCTGGCTGTGGGCTGGTTCCTGATGGCACCCAAGGACTACGAAGAGCTGGGGCGTTCGGTGCGCTACCAGGTGATGTTCGTTTCCAACCTGCTGTTTATGCGCCAGGAGGGCTATTTCGATGCGGCCAGCGATCTAAAACCGCTGCTGCATACCTGGTCGCTGGCGGTTGAGGAACAGTTCTATATTGTCTTTCCCTTGCTGCTGACCCTGCTGTCCAGCCGATTCAAGCACTGGCGGCTGGCTTTGTTCAGCCTGTTGCTGGTGTCGTTCGGGCTCAGCGTCTGGGCCGTGGCCCAGCATCCCGAGAAAGCGTTTTTCCTGTTGCCGATGCGGGCATGGGAACTGCTGGCCGGTGCCATGCTGGCGATTGCGCCTGCCAGCCAGAAGCGCCTGACCCCGGCGGCAGCGCAAGCTATCAGCCTGTTGGGCATGGGGCTGATTCTTGTTGCCGTGTTCGGCTATGACAACAGCACACCGTTCCCGGGTGCCGCAGCGTTGCTGCCCGTGCTGGGCGTGGTGGCCCTGATCTGGGCCAATGAGCATCAGAGCACCTGGGTCGGGCGTGTGTTGAGCACGCGGCTAATGGTCGGGCTCGGGCTGATTTCCTATTCCTGGTATTTGTGGCACTGGCCGGTTTTCGTGTTTGGCAGTTATGCCGGCGCGGAGGAGTTTGGTCCCGTGCTGACGGGCGGGTTGATTTCGCTGACGTTGATCCTCGGCTATCTGTCCTGGCGTTTTGTCGAAACGCCGTTTCGTGAGCGTCGAATATTGGCTGGCCGTCGTCAGATTCTCATCGCGGCGGGCTTGGGCATTCTGGTGTTGGGTATCGCCGGCCAGGCGCTGCGCTGGACCGATGGCCTGCCGTCGCGTTTGTCCGAGCAGGCGTTGCAATATGCGCGGGCCAGCGAATGGCGACCTGAGCTGATGGCCTGCATCACCGATGACAAGAGCCCGGCCGACACGCCGTTCTGCCGTTACGGACTATCGCCCGCCGCGCCGGCTCAGTTGCTGGTGTGGGGCGACAGCCACGCCACGGCCCTGATCCCGGCACTGGAAGAAAGCGCCCGCCAGCATGGCGTCAATGTGATGCTGGCCAGTTCGGCCGGTTGCCTGCCGCTTGAGGGGCTGGAGCACGGTACGCGGTGCGCCGATTACAACCGTCGTGTCGAGCGCACCCTGGCGACCGAGCCAGTGCGCGACATCCTGTTGGTAGCCCGCTGGAGCCTGTACTTGTATGGCGATGCCAAGGGCGATCACGGCCATGCGTTGCGCGATGGCAATGGCCACTATGACCGCGCGGTCGCCGAACAACGGTTGGCCGATGGCTTGCGGGCGAGGGTCGAGCAATTGCGCAAGGCCGGGTACCGCGTATGGCTGATGAAGGAGGCGCCGTTGCAACCGTTCAATCCGCCGTACCGCCTGAGCCGCCTGGCGATGCTGCACCAGCCAACCGCCGAAGTCGGCATGCCGGTTGAAGACCACCTCAGGCAAAAAGCGTTTATCAACCGGCTGTTTGCCGATATCGCGGCTGCTGATTCCAATGTGCAGGTACTGGACCCGACCCCGCAGTTGTGTGATGCCTCGGGGTTGTGCCGGGCCGAACAGGACGGTCATTCGTTGTATACCGATGACAATCATCTGTCCGAAATCGGCGCTCGCCTGGTTCTCCCGGCATTGGCCCCGCTGTTCGATGATCTGGCGTTGCGTGCCCCGGAGCAGGCCAATACCGCCCGCTGAGCAGCGATAAGCTGCCAGCGGCCGGCATAGCAGGTAGGATGTACGCCTATTTTAGGGGTGCCACCGTCAATGAAATTCAAGGATCTTCGGGATTTCGTGCAGCAGCTAGAGCAGCGCGGAGAATTGAAACGCATCCAGATTCCCGTTTCTCCAGTCCTGGAGATGACTGAAATCTGCGACCGCACGCTGCGTGCCAAAGGCCCGGCTTTGCTGTTCGAAAACCCGACTGGCCACACGATTCCGGTGCTCGGCAATTTGTTCGGCACGCCAGAGCGCGTGGCAATGGGCATGGGCGCCGAGTCTGTCAGCGAGTTGCGGGAAATCGGCAAGCTGCTGGCGTTCCTCAAGGAGCCCGAGCCGCCTAAAGGTCTGAAGGATGCGTGGTCCAAGTTGCCGATCTTCCGCAAGATCATTGCCATGGCGCCGAAAGTCGTCAAGGACGCGGTGTGCCAGGAAGTGGTCATTGAGGGGGATGACGTAGACCTCGCCATGCTGCCGGTGCAGCATTGCTGGCCGGGCGACGTGGCGCCCCTGATTACCTGGGGCCTGACCGTGACCAAAGGCCCTAACAAGGACCGGCAGAATCTCGGTATCTATCGTCAGCAGGTGATTGGCCGCAACAAGGTCATCATGCGCTGGTTGAGCCACCGTGGCGGTGCGCTGGATTACCGCGACTGGTGCGAAAAACACCCCGGCCAGCCATTCCCGGTATCCGTGGCCCTGGGCGCAGACCCGGCGACCATTCTCGGCGCCGTGACCCCGGTGCCCGACAGCCTGTCGGAATACGCTTTTGCCGGCTTGCTGCGGGGCAATCGTACCGAACTGGTGAAGTGCCGCGGCAACGACCTGCAAGTGCCGGCCACTGCCGAAATCATCCTTGAAGGCGTGATCCACCCTGGCGAGATGGCCCCCGAAGGCCCGTACGGCGACCACACCGGTTACTACAACGAAGTGGACAGCTTCCCGGTGTTTACCGTCGAGCGCATCACCCATCGGGTTAAGCCGATCTATCACAGCACCTACACTGGCCGTCCACCGGATGAGCCGGCGATTTTGGGCGTGGCGCTAAACGAAGTGTTTGTACCGATCCTGCAAAAGCAGTTCCCTGAAATCACCGACTTCTACTTGCCGCCCGAAGGCTGCTCGTACCGCATGGCCATCGTGACCATGAAAAAGCAGTATCCGGGGCACGCCAAGCGCGTAATGCTGGGTGTGTGGTCGTTTTTGCGCCAGTTCATGTACACCAAATTCGTTATCGTGACTGACGACGACATCAATGCCCGAGACTGGAACGACGTCATCTGGGCCATTACCACGCGTATGGACCCCAAGCGCGACACGGTAATGATCGACAACACGCCAATCGACTATCTCGACTTTGCCTCACCGGTTTCCGGCCTGGGTTCGAAGATGGGCCTGGATGCAACCAACAAATGGCCGGGTGAAACCACCCGTGAATGGGGTCGGGTCATCGTCAAGGATGAGGCGGTCACTCGCCGGATCGATGACATCTGGAATCAATTAGGAATAGATTGATGCGTGTAACCTTGCAGCCTTCAGGTGCGGTACTGGAAACCTTGCCTGGCGAGCGAATTCTGGATGCGGCGCAGCGTCTGGGCTATGAATGCCCGCAGAGCTGTCGCAATGGTAATTGCCACGTGTGTGCGGCCTTGCTGGTTGAAGGCCAGGTCGAGCAGGCGGGAGACGTGCGTGATCATGGCGAGTTTTATACCTGCCTGGCGGCCCCGCTTGAAGACTGTGTGGTGTTGTGGGATGGCGTGCTTGCGTTGGGAGAATTACCGGTGCGTAGCCTGGCGTGTCAGTTGACCGAGTGTGTCGATATGGGTGGCGATGTGTGGCGGGTGCGCTTGCGCGCACCTGCGGGCAAGCCGCCGCGTTATCACGCCGGGCAATACGTGATGCTGGAGCGTGAAAACGGTGACAAGTCGGCATTCTCGCTGGCCAGCGCACCGCACTCGGGGCGCGACCTGGAGTTGCATGTACTGGTGCGTGAAGACAGCGCCCGCAAGCTGATCGAGCAGTTGCAGCGCAACAGGATGGTTCGCCTGGAGCTGCCGTTTGGTGACACGCACTTGTCTGAATTGCCGGACGGGCCGTTGGTGCTGATCGCGGCGGGCACCGGCATGGCGCAAATGCACAGCCTGATCGAACATTGCCGTGCCAAGGGTTTCAAGCATCCGGTGCATCTGTATTGGGGCGTGCGTCGCCCTGAAGACTTCTACACCCTGGATGAATGGGCCGAATGGGAGAAAACGCCCAACCTCTTTCTGCACAAGGTGGTGAGTGACCTTTGTGGCTGGGAAGGGCGCTGCGGGATGTTGCATGAGGCTGTGTGCGAAGACATCAGTGACCTGGCCAGTGTGCATGTATATGCCAGCGGTTCGCCGGCGATGATCTACGGTACTCTCGACGCGTTGGTAGCTGCCGGCATGGACGCGCACCAGATGCGTGCCGACGTGTTTGCCTACTGCCCACGACCTTAAAACCGCACGCCAGTGGTAATCATGGCGGCATTGAAGCCGAGCAACACCAGCTCGGCGGCTACCGGGCCGTAGTGGGCGCCGACTGAGGGAATGATCACCGGCGCAATGCCGAAGCGATTGAGGGGAATCTTGTTCTTGTACTCGCCGCGGTAACCTTGCAGCAGGCCGCCCGTCAACTTCAAGTAAACAGGATAAGTGTCGCTATCAAAGCGTTTGCCCGCGTAGGTGTAAAACGATCGCTGGCTGAATGAGTTGCGAAAGGTGGCCACTCCATAGACCAGCCCCGAATCTTCATTGCGTTCAATGCCAATCAAGTCCTGATTGTTGTTGTGCTTGGAGTCAGGTGAAAAGTGCCGGGTATACACGCTGGTTTGCAGATACCAGAACCCTTTGTCGTCCTGTGTTGTATTGTCTTGCGCCAGGGTTGTGCTGGCGTATGCAAGTATCGGTAAACAGTAGCAGAGAACTTTTTTTCGCATTTTGCACCTTCTGGTGGTTATTTGAAGTGTGCGTAGGGTGCACAGCTATCCAGAGGTACCTATCCTGTTTTAATTGGTGTAGGCAGTACCTAAGCAATGTCATATATGCTTGTAGGAATTTTCTTTTTCTTATTGGGTGTTTGTGCTTATTTGGCGCGTAACCGATTCTCGCCTGGTTTGAGTCGCTGGCTTGATTATCCTGTTTCGCGCCTGTCAGCAGCCTGTCCGGTTGGTCAGATCATTGAGTGTGCAGTGATATAAGATTGGTGGATTAGTTTCTGTTACGTCATGTTTGCAGGATCCATTTCCCCGTTATGACTGTTATTGAATCTGCTGGTTTAAGCTCGATCTACCCCCCGCAGCTTGATCTCGGGGCACCGTTGACTCCAGAGCAACTGCTCAACTCCGTGCACAGCACCATGGCGCGCCATCAGGGCGGGCCGGTCTGGTTATTTGCTTATGGTTCATTGATCTGGCGCCCTGAGTGCACGGCGGTCGAGCGCGTGCGTGGGCGGGTGCATGGCTACCATCGCGGGCTGTATCTGTGGTCTCACGAGCATCGCGGCACACCGCAGTGGCCAGGTCTGGTTTTTGGTCTGGATCGAGGGGGGTCGTGCAGTGGCTTTGCCTATCGCTTGCCAGAAGAAAACCTGGACGCCTCACTGCATGCCTTGTGGCTTCGCGAAATGCCGGTGCCCTCGTATCGCCCGCACTGGCTGACGTGCAGACTGGACGATGGCAGCCAGGTGCAGGCCCTGGGCTTTGTGCTGGAGCGGCATTTGCCCAGCTATGCGGGCAACCTGCCGGATGACGTGTTGAGCCAGGTGTTGGCCAACGCCACCGGGCGCTACGGCACTACTCGCGATTATGTCGAGCAGACCGTAAGTGCCCTGCGCAGCCACGCCATGCCAGATCGAAACCTGGAGGCGCGGCTCAAGCGCTGCGTACCGATTGCGCCTTAAGCGGGAGCGGTTATCGCACGTTCTTCGCTGGCCTGGTTCTTGTGGCGCAGCGTCGGGATCATGAATGCGATGGCCAGCAGGCACGCGCTGATCAGCAGCACAAAGCCGCCATCCCAACCGAAGTGGTCAACCAGATAGCCCATGGCCGCACTGGCCGCCACCGAGCCACCCAGGTAGCCGAACAGCCCTGTAAAGCCTGCGGCAGTACCTGCGGCTTTCTTCGGTGCCAGTTCCAGTGCCTGCAAACCGATCAGCATTACCGGCCCGTAAATCAGGAAGCCGATTGAAAACAGCGCGATCATGTCCACGGTCGGGTTGCCTGGCGGGTTAAGCCAGTAAACCAGGGTTGCGACGGTCACCAGCGACATAAAGACAATGCCGGTCAGCCCGCGATTGCCGCGGAAAATCTTGTCCGACATCCAGCCGCACAGCAGCGTGCCCGGAATTCCCGCCCACTCGTAGAAGAAGTAAGCCCACGAGGTGGTGTCCACCGTGAAGTGCTTGGCTTCCTTCAGATAGGTCGGCGCCCAGTCCAGCACGCCGTAGCGCAGCAGGTAGACGAACACGTTGGCCAGGGCGATATACCAGAGCATTTTGTTACGCAGCACGTATTTGACGAAGATCTCTTTGGCGCTGAATTCGTCTTCATGGCTGGCGTCGTAACCCGCCGGGTAATCATTCTTGTACTGCTCGATCGGCGGCAAACCAACGGACTGTGGGGTGTCGCGCATGGTGACAAACGCAAACAGCGCCACCAGCAGCGCCACCGTGGCAGGCACATAGAAGGCCGCGTGCCAGTCGTTGAACCAGGCCATACCCAGTAAAAACAGCGGGCCGATCAGACCACCGCCCACGTTGTGGGCCACGTTCCACACCGATACCACACCGCCGCGTTCCTTCTGCGACCACCAGTGCACCATGGTACGGCCACTGGGAGGCCAACCCATGCCCTGCGCCCAGCCGTTGATAAACAGCAAAATGAACATCATGGTCACACTGGACGTTGCCCAAGGTGCGAAACCGAAAATGAACATCACTCCCGCTGAGATCATCAAGCCAAAGGGTAAAAAGAAGCGCGGGTTAGAGCGGTCGGACACCAGCCCCATGAGGAACTTGGATAAGCCGTAGGCAATGGCAATCGCTGACATTGCGACACCCAGTTGACCTCGGGTGTAGCCCTCATCGATCAAGTAGGGCATGGCCAGAGAGAAGTTTTTGCGCAGCAGGTAGTAACCCGCATAGCCAAAAAAGATACCGGCAAAGATTTGCCAGCGCAGTCGTCGGTAAGTGCTGTCTATTTTTTCTTCAGGCAGAGGCGCCTGGTGTACGGCAGGTCGGAAAAAAGCAAACATTCAAGAGCTCCAAATTTCTTGTTATATCGGCGGTGCCGAACGTTACATTTTCGTTACTGAAAATGACAGGCCTTGCCCTTTAGAGCTGAAGGAAAAATCCCACATGCGATTTTCG
Source organism: Pseudomonas sp. FSL W7-0098 (assembly GCF_005930585.1). Lineage (NCBI taxonomy): Bacteria > Pseudomonadati > Pseudomonadota > Gammaproteobacteria > Pseudomonadales > Pseudomonadaceae > Pseudomonas > Pseudomonas sp. FSL W7-0098. The sequence continues at coordinate 162,225 of NZ_RXHW01000009.1, read as the reverse complement.
CTTATGAACATGTCGCCTGGGTATAAAACCCTAAGCAGGCTGGCTTCGCTGCTCGGGTCTATCTGAAAACTATCCACAGGCTCGGCGAATACAGCGGCAACAAATGTTTTCGTAGGGTTTAAATGCAAGTTCAATAGGAGCAATCCCACGCTGGAATCGGAGCTCCAGGACTGAGCTATTGGCCTGCACATCAATAGAATTTCCCCTTTGCAGCCCTATGGGGGTGCGCCGCCGGGGGAAGGCTATGAAGCTTGTGCTGGGGTTTGTGGCGTTTACTGCGTGGGCTGGCGAACCTGCGCCAGATATCAACAGTTTCACCTGCCTGAAGTTAAACCGGGAAATCAGGGGCTATATTCGTCGCGGGGTCGACCTGCCTCTGGCTGAGTTGACGCTGTTCAGGCAAACCCGCAACCGGTTGATTGAAGGGTTTGAGGACGGGCTGTATTCACGCGACCAGCTATCGACTGCCATGTACGAGCTATCGAGGGATGTGGAAAAGGTGGTCAAGACCTGCCGGCGCATAGGCAGTCGTCCATTTGTGGACATGTTGCCCGCGAGCGTTCAGAAACTGCTGATGGCAACCACAGGCACAAGTAAGTCACCCGCTGGCCGATAACGGTAGATAGGCCCTCAAGCAGCCCCGTATGCTTGCCTCCACACCGAATGAAGGAGCGAATTGTGAAAGCGTGGATCATGTTGATGCTGGCCCTGGCTTTGCCGATGGCGGCGGTCGGGGAAGAGGCGCAGGAAGGTGGCGACAAGGTCAGCTACATCAGTCTTAGCCCGCCATTTGTGGGTAACTACGGTCTGGATGGCAGTTCCAGGCTCAAGGTGTACAAGGCTGATATTTCCTTGCGCGTGACGGGTGCCGATGCAGCCAGGGCGGTCAAAGCCAATGCCCCGTTGATTCGTAATCAACTGGTGGGGTTGTTTACCCAGCAGACCAGCGAAACCCTGGGCAGTGTCGAGGCCAAGGAGAAGCTGCGCCAGGAAGCCTTGAAGCAGATCCGGCAGGTGATGAGCGATGAAACCGGCAAGCCGATGGTGGACGATCTGTTGTTCAACAATTTGATCGTTCAGTAAAGGCGCAGCTACGGGCTTGGCCTTTGTGTGGGAGCAGGCCTGCTCGCGATGCAAGCGCCTCGGTGCTTCAGGTGCGTCGAGGTGAAGCTGTCGCGAGCAAGCCCGCTCCCACATAACCCGTGCCCGTGCTTACGACGCCAGACTCTTGCGAAACCGCGCCAGGGCAATGGCGAAGAACACCAGGCCGATGCCGGCCAGGGCCAGCAAGTCTGGCCACACTACGTTCACACCCGCACCGCGAAACAGTATCGCCGCGCTCAGGCTTACAAAGTGGGTCGACGGCGAGCACTGCATCACCCATTGCAACCACACAGGCATGCTGTCCAGCGGCGTACTGCCGCCCGAGAGCAAGAGCATCGGGATGATCACCGGGATGGCCAGCAAACCGAACTGCGGTGTTGAGCGGGCCAGGGTCGCAAGGAATATCCCCAGTGCGGTACTGGCAAACAGGTACAGCGCGGTAACCAGCAAAAACAGGGTCAGCGACCCCGACAGTGGCACGCCCAGCGCCCATTTCACGATGACTTCCAGCGACACCCAGGTGCACAGCACCACCACCAGCATGTTGCTCCAGATTTTTGCCAGCATGATTTCCAGCGCCGTCAGCGGCAGTACCAGCAAATGGTCGAGGGTGCCGTGTTCGCGCTCGCGCAGCAACGCGGTGCCCGTCAGCACAATGGCCAGGATGGTAATGTTGTTAACGATCTGTATCACCGCCAAAAACCATCCGCCTTCCAGATTGGCGTTGAACAATGCCCGGCTGGAGATCAACGCCGGGGCTTTCGCCGCTGCGTCACCCTGGCCGGCATAGTTGAGCAGCTCACGCTGGAAAATCTGCCCGATATACCCTGCGCCCATAAAGGCCTGACTCATGGCGGTGGCATCGACGTTGACCTGCAGGCCGGGTTGGCGGCCTGCCAGCAAGTCGGCCTGGAAGTTGGCCGGTACATTGATCACAAAGGTGTATTGGCCGTTATCCATGGCCTGATCGAGCTGGTCATAAGGCAAGGCTTGTGGGGTTTTGAACTCCGGGGGCAGCAGCGACTCACTGAGCTTGCGTGACAGAGGGCTATGGTCTTCATCAATGATGGCAACGCTGGCGTTGTGCACGCCGATGATCGAGCTCGATGCTGGCATATAAATCGCCACGGTAAAGGCATAGAGCAAGAACATCAGCAGCACGCTGTCATGGCGCAGGCTGGTCAGTTCTTTAAGGCCAAGGCGCAGGATGTGCGAGAACTTGTGCATCAAACCTCCTGCTTCTTGAGCATGATCAGGCTCAACCCGGTAAACGCCACAAAAAAGCCGAACAATGCCAGGCATTGCGGCCACAGTTGGCGCAGGTCGAGCGCTTTGGTGAAGGTGCCTACTGCGATATCAAGGAAATGCCCGGCCGGGAACAGCATGCCCATTACCGCCGAGGCTCCTTCGAGTGAGGAGCGCGGCACCAGCAACCCGGAAAACTGAATGGTCGGCAGGCTGGTGATGATCATGGTGCCCAGGATCGCGGCGATCTGGGTGCGGGTGAAGGCGGAAATCAGCAGGCCCATGCTGGTGGTCGACAGTACATACAGCAGCCCGCCCAGCGCCAGGGTCAAGCCGCTGCCCTTGAACGGTACGCCAAACAGCCAGCGGTTCATGGCCACCAGCAACGCCAGGTTGACCAGGCTCACCGCCAGATAAGGCGCCTGTTTGCCCAGCAGGAATTCAAGGCGTGTCAGGGGTGTGGCGTAGAAGTTGGTGATGGAGCCCAGCTCTTTTTCTCGCACAATGCCCAGCGCGGTCAGCATGGCCGGGATAAACGCCAGGATTAGCGCCATCACGCCGGGGCCGATGGCATTGACGCTGATCACATCCTGGTTGTAGCGGAAACGGGTTTCCAGTTTGACTGAGGCTTGCCGGTTTTGTGCCTGGCTACTCAATGTGGCCAATTGTTCCAGGTTGGCCTGATGCACGGCCTGCACATAACTGCGGCTGGTTTCGGCGCGAAATGGCATGCCGCCATCAAGCCATGCGGCAACCGTAGGCTGGCGCCCGGCATACAAATCCCGGCCAAACCCCGGGGGGATTTCCAGGGCAATTTTTATTTCCGAGCGTTGCAGGCGTTTGTGCAACTCATCTGCACTGCGGATCGGCGTGTGTTCTTCGAAATACCGGGAGCCGCGGAATGCCTCGAGATAGGCGCGGCTTTGCGGGCTCTGATCCTGGTCGTAGACGGCGAAGGCGAGGTTTTCCACGTCCAGCGAAATGCCGTAGCCAAAAATCACCATCATGAACAGCGCGCCCAGCAAGGCAAAGGCCATGCGCACCTTGTCGCGCAGCAACTCTTTGGATTCGCGACTGGCCACGGCAATCAGCCGGGTCAGGCTGAAACCCCTTTTGCTGACCGGTGGCGGCGAATTGACCGCAGGCGTGGCGACAGGCTCGGGAGAAGAGGCCGCGCTGGCGTCCTGGTCGTTCTGGGCCTGTTCCAGGCAGGTGACAAACGCCGCTTCCAGCGTATCGCCGTGGAACTGGTGTTGTAGCGCATCGGGCGTGTCGCAGGCCAGCACCTTGCCGGCGTGCATCAACGAGATACGGTCGCAGCGCTGGGCTTCGTTCATAAAGTGTGTGGACAGGAAGATGGTCACCCCTTGCTCGCGGGACAACTCGATCAGCAAGCGCCAGAAATCATCGCGGGCGGCCGGGTCCACGCCGGAAGTGGGCTCATCGAGGATCAACACTTCCGGGCGATGCAGCACAGCCACCGCCAGAGACAGGCGCTGGCGCAAACCCAGGGGCAACTCGCCGGACTGTTGTGTGGCCACGTCGCCGAGATCGAAACGCTCGATCAATTCTTCGATACGCGGCTCGCTTTCGGCCTTGGGCAAGTCAAACAGTTGTGCGTGCAGCACCAGGTTTTGGCGCACGCTCAACTCGCCGTACAGCGAGAAGCTTTGCGACATGAAACCCACGCGCTTGCGGGTGGCCAGATCCTTGGCGTTCACCGGGTTGCCCAGCAATTTGGCGCTGCCTTCGGTGGCCGGCATCAACCCGGTGAGGACCTTCATGGTGGTGGTTTTGCCGCAACCGTTAGAGCCCAAAAAGCCAAAAATTTCGCCCCGGCCAATGGCAAAGCTGACGTTGTTCACTGCGGTGAAATCGCCGAATTTCAGGGTCAGGTCGTGGGCTTCAATGGCGATATCACTGTTGTCGCTGGTGCGCGGCGGAATCACCAGTGGCTCGCTGCTGTGGCCGCTGTCACCCTGATAGTGGGTGAAGGCCTCGTCGAGCTTGCCGGTTGTGGTGACTGCCGCCAGTTCCTGGCTCAGACCGGTGGCAATCAACTTGCCGCGATCAAGCATCAGGCAGTGTTCGAACTGCTCGGCCTCTTCCATGTAGGCCGTCGCCACCAGCAGCGTCAGTTGCGGGCGCTGGCGGCGCACATCTTCCACCAGCTCCCAGAAGCGTCGGCGTGACAGCGGGTCGACACCTGTGGTGGGCTCGTCGAGGATCAGCAGGTCGGGCTCGTGAATCAATGCGCAGCACAGCCCAAGTTTTTGTTTCATGCCGCCCGAGAGCTTGCCCGCCGGGCGCTCGGCAAAACGCTCAAGGTCGGTGGCCTTGAGCAGTTCGGCCATGCGTTGCTCGCAGTCGTCTTTCGACAGGCCAAACAGGGTGCCGAAAAAGCGGATGTTTTCGCTGATCGACAGTTCCGGGTAAAGGTTGCCACCCAGGCCCTGGGGCATAAACGCGATCAGCGGGTACAGGGTGTTGCGATGCCGGCGGTTATCAATCGGGCCGCCGAGCACCTCAAGGGTGCCCTCCTGGAGCTTCTTGACCCCGGCAATCAGCCCCAGCAGGCTCGACTTGCCCGCACCATCAGGGCCGATCAACCCGCAGCGCGTGCCTTTGGGCAGGCTGAACGTGATGTCCAGCAGCGCCTGCTGGCTGCCGTACCTGTGGCTGATGCCACTGGCGTTTAGCGCCAGATCATTCATTGCAGATTAGCCGGCCATGGTACATCGGCGGTTCGCACATAACCGGCACCCGGCATGCCCGGTTTGGCCTGGGGCACGGCACCCGGGTCGGTGAGGCGCAGCTTTACCCGGAATACCAGTTTTTGTCGCTCGTCGCGGGTTTCAACTTCTTTGGGGGTGAACTGGGATTTGGCTGCGACAAAAGTGATTTTGGCCGGCAGCGCCCGGTCGGGCAGGGCGTCGAGCACGATGCGTGCCTCAGAACCCACAGTCAATTTGCCGACCACCGAAGCGGGCATGTACAGGTTCATGTACTGGTCGCCGGGGTCAATCATCATAAATACCCGGCCGCCCGAGCCGAGGACTTCGCCAGGTTCGGCCAGGCGCAGCTGGATCACGCCGTTGATCGGTGCGCGCAGGCTGCTGTCGTCAATTTCGCTGGTCAGCTGTGCGACCTGAGCCTGGGATGAGCCAATCGCGGCCTTGGCAGCCGCTACCTGGGCCTGGGCGGCGACTACTGCTGCGTTGCTGGTGTCGAATCGGGCTTGTTGCTGATCCAGTTGCTGACCGCTGGCAAAACCGCGCTGGGACAGTTGGCGAAAGCGCTTGAGTTCCTGGCTGGCCAGCAGTTTTTCGCTCTGGCGCAGTTGCACGTTGGCTTCGTTGGCGGCCAGGGTCTGGCGGGCGCGCAGCACTTCGGCTTCAGCTTGCGCACGACTGGCTTCCAGGGTGCGGGTGTCCATGCGGGCCAGCAGTTGGCCCTGGGTTACCCGGTCGCCTTCGTCAACCAGCACTTCAGCCAGACGCCCGGGGATTTTTGCTGCGATTTGCACTTCTGTGGCTTCGAGGCGGCCGTTGCCCATGCTGATGCCTTCGGGGAGGCGGTCGTGCTGGGATTTCCAATAACCGAACCCGCCCGCTGCGATCAGCAAGACAGCCAAAGGGATAACGAAATAATGGGAAATACGGTGATTGCTAGACATGCCAACATCCTGTGTCACAGAGCGCTCTAGTTTGACGGTTTCAAGCCGATTGCGACTTGATGCCAGTCAAAGGAAGTCCAGAGCGTAGACGCTAAAATCGGATGCTGCTTGTCAGGTGCAGAGCCGGAGTGTTGTAGGAGCGGGCTTGCTCGCGATGGGATCGCTGCGGCTCACCTGATAAACCACACCGTCTGAATCGAGAGCAAGCCCGCTCCCACACCAAGCCCTCTCCCACAGCGATCCGCTTTACAGCAACCCCATCACCACAGCCCATTGCTCGCCCGTCACTGGCATCACTGAAAGGCGGCTGCCTTTTTGCACCAGCGGCATTTCGGCCAGAGCGCTTTGCTGTTTGAGGTAGTCGAGTTTGATCACCCGGGGAAAGGTCTGCTCATGGGCGACCTGCAGTGCGCTCCACGGGTTTTTCTCGACGCTGGCCTTGGGGTCGAAGTAATGACTTTCAGGGTCCAGGGCCGTCGGGTCCGGATAAGCGGCCTGGACGATTCGGCCTACTCCGGCAATCCCTGGCTCGGGGCAACTGGAGTGGTAGAAAAAGAACAGGTCACCCACCGCCATGGCTCGCATGAAATTGCGCGCCTGATAGTTGCGCACACCGTCCCAGCGAGCTTCGCCGAGCTTTTGCAAATCCTTGATCGAAAATTCGTCAGGCTCGGATTTCATCAGCCAATAAGCCATCTTCTATACTCCAGAAACATGCTGTGATTATTTTGTCCGGCAACATTTTGCTAAACCGACAGTCGGTTGACGTCAGCGTTTGCTTGCGTGTGCGTGTTGCCGCAAAATGCCCGCCTTTTAAGCTTGACGCTGCTGCACGGCCTATAACAAAAACCGTTGCTGTCATCGTGTTGATTTGCCTGAAGGAGGGCAATCGATGAAACGCAAACCGGATTTACTGTGGATGCTGGTTATTTTGTTCGGTTTGGGTGTGGTTACAACAGGCTACGCGCAAAGTCTCTGGTCAAATTCGACAGACGCGCCGATTGAGCTGGCGCAACAGCAAGTACAACCCTTCAAACGCTAAAAACTGATTCCTGGGCATCGCTTTGTCAGTGATGCCTTGATTGTCAGTGGGCGACGTACCACTGTCTGTCCGAGACCGTGCCCTGCAAAGGGACATCCCAACTGGCTTGGTCCAGGCACGCCACTTTCTGACATTCGTGGGCCAGCCCCAACAGTGTCGGCTTGCGCCAGCTTTGGCGTCTTGCCTGATAGGCCAGGCTGCGGTCATAAAAACCGCCGCCCATGCCCAGCCGTCCCCCCGTCGCATCAAACCCCACCAGTGGTAGCAGCACCAGGTCCAGCGCCCAGACCTTGCGTTGGCGTGCGCGGTTGATACGGGGTTCAAGAATGCGGAAACGGTTGGGGATCAGCTTTTCGCCGGGGGCGACCCGCTGAAAGACCATTTTAGTTTTCGGCCAGGCACTGAGAACCGGCAGGTAGGTGATTTTGCCCCGACGCTGAGCTTCGCGCAGCAGCAGGCGCGGATCGATTTCACCGTCAGTGGGCAGGTACAGCGAAATGTGTTTGGCGCGGCGAAACAGCGGGTGTTGCGCCAGTTGCCGGTACAGGCCACGGGCTGCCTGGCGTTGCTCGCAGGGCGACAGGTCGCGGCGGGCTTTGCGCAGGATTCGGCGAAGTTGCGGGCGGGAAGGCGGCGCAGGTTCGTTCATATGGCGTGCTGTTCAGGATCGAGACACCGGGTGGTGGCTCGTGCAAGCCAATGCCAGCAGTTGGCTGGCATTGCGCTAGGAAATCAGGCTCCCCGACGTACCGCTGTCGGCTTGGCCCTTGAACCCGAAAGTTCAAGGTGGAAGTTGCAGTAGACCTTAAGGCTTTCCGTCTAGCGGACATGCACACCGGCCCAACGTGCAAGCTCCAGGGTAGTGCGAATCGGCTCAGGGACATCGCTAACTGGCGAATACTCCAGGGAGTGGCGCGAGTATACCCCAAAGTAACGATTTGAATCAGCTTTGGCGTTCGTTCGGATCAGTGGCCAGCACCAGATCAACGCGATCGAGCAGGTCGCGTACCTGTTCTCGGGTAGTGCTGCTGGTCTGAACTTCGGCGACTTCCTGCTTGTGCAGCAGATCATGGGTAATATTCAGCGCAGCCATTACGGCGATACGGTCGGCGCCAATGACTTTGCCGCTGCTGCGAATTTCGCGCATTTTGCCGTCCAGGTAGCGGGCGGCGCTCACCAGGTTGCTGCGTTCTTCCTGGGGGCACATGATCGAATACTCTTTATCGAGGATGTGCACGGTGACGCTACTGCTTGAACTCATGAGTCTTGCTCCAGGGCTTTGAGGCGCGAAATCATCGATTCCACCTTGTTTCTGGCGATTTCGTTTTTTTCAATGAGGTGCGCGCGTTCCTCGCGCCAAGTCTTTTCCTGAGCAGTTAAGAGTGCGTTTTGACGGTTAAGTTGCTCGACTCGGCTAATCAGCAACTCGAGTCTAGCCATCAGTGCATGCAGGTCGGTGTCTTCCATTGTGTCCTACTGTGTATTTTCTGATGGGCGGTGACTGTCAAACGAGTTGACGCCTCGATGGTCTGGCACGGCTGCCGATGCTAGGATACAAGCCCTCCATTCTAGACATAGCGCCGCTTGGCGCCTAGCTGACCATGCCTATTCAGAATTCCCCGTATCAAGCCTTTGTAACCCTGCTGACCGCCAACGGCCACTCCGTCTCGCCTGCCGAACTGCATGGCCACCTGCTGGGTCGCAGCTGTGCCGGTGCCGGTTTCGATGCCGACGCCTGGCTGGTCGAAGCTGCCGAACTGTTGGCTGGTGAGCCACAAGACAACGTACGCAATGCCTTGATCGGATTGCAAGAGATGGTCAAGGGCGAGCTGACCAGTGACGACATGACCGTCGTGCTGTTGCTGCCGACCGACGACGCACCATTGACCGAGCGCGCTGCTGCCCTGGGCCAGTGGTGCCAGGGTTTCCTGTCCGGTTTCGGTCTGACCCGCCGCGCCTATTCGCTGAGCGATGAAGCCAACGAAGTGCTGCGCGACCTGGCCGCCATCGCTCAGGTGCAAGATGCCCTGGAAGAGTCTGAAGACGGCGAAAGCGACTATATGGAAGTGATGGAATACCTGCGCGTCGCGCCGCTGTTGCTGTTCACCGAAACCAAAAAAACTGCTGACGCCGCGCCAGCCAAGCCTTCGCTGCACTGATTGATCGACAAGAGGGAAACCGTCTGCCCATGATCCATATCCCGAAATCGGAATACGCACGTCGCCGCAAGGCACTCATGGCGCAGATGGAGCCCAACAGCATTGCGATCCTGCCCGCTGCGGCGGTGGCCATTCGCAATCGCGATGTCGAACATGTTTACCGCCAGGACAGCAATTTCCAGTACCTGAGCGGCTTTCCCGAGCCTGCGGCCGTGATCGTCCTGATTCCGGGCCGGGCACATGGCGAGTACGTGCTGTTTTGTCGCGAGCGCAACGCCGAGCGTGAATTGTGGGACGGCCTGCGGGCCGGGCAGGAAGGCGCAATTCGCGACTTCGGTGCTGACGACGCGTTCCCGATTACCGATATCGACGACATCCTGCCGGGCCTGATCGAAGGCCGCAGCCGGGTGTATTCGGCGATGGGCGGCAATCCCGAATTCGATCGCAATCTGATGGAGTGGATCAACGCGATCCGCTCCAAGGCCAGCCTCGGTGCCCAGCCGCCCAACGAATTCGTTGCTCTGGATCATCTGCTGCATGACATGCGCCTGTATAAATCGGCGGCAGAGCTCAAGGTCATGCGCCATGCGGCGCAAATTTCGGCTCGCGCCCATGTGCGTGCAATGCAGGCCAGCCGCGCCGGTTTGCATGAGTACAGCCTGGAGGCAGAGCTGGATTACGAATTTCGTAAAAGCGGGGCAAAAATGCCAGCCTATGGCTCGATCGTCGCCTCTGGCGATAACAGCTGCATCCTGCATTACCAGGAGAATGATGCACTGCTCAAAAGCGGCGATCTGGTGTTGATTGATGCTGGCTGCGAGATCGACTGCTACGCCAGCGATATAAGCCGTACGTTCCCGGTCAACGGCCGTTTTTCAGCGGAACAGAAAGCGATCTACGAGCTGGTTCTGGCTGCACAAGAGGCGGCATTTACCGAAATTGCCCCTGATAAACACTGGAATCAGGCCCATGAAGCCACAGTCCGGGTAATTACCGCCGGGCTGGTGGAGTTGGGGCTATTGCAGGGTGACGTTGACGAACTGATCGCCAGCGAGGCCTACAAGCCGTTTTACATGCACCGTGCTGGCCACTGGCTTGGGCTCGATGTGCATGACGTGGGTGAATACAAGGTCGAGGGTGAGTGGCGCGTGCTGGAGGCGGGCATGACCCTGACCGTCGAGCCGGGTATCTATATCAGCCCCGGCAACCTCGATGTCGCGAAAAAATGGCGCGGCATCGGCGTGCGAATCGAGGACGACGTAGTGGTCACCAAACATGGCTGTGAAATCCTGACGGGCGACGTGCCAAAAACTGTCGCCGAGATCGAAGCGTTGATGGCAGGCGCGGCATGAGCCGCGTCAATCTGGCCATCATCGGTGGCGGTCTGGTGGGGGCGAGCCTGGCGCTGGCGTTGCAGGCCGGGGCCAGGGCCCGTGGCTGGAAAATCGTATTGATCGAGCCGTTCGCCCCCGGCAACGCCTATCAGCCAAGCTACGATGCCCGCTCTTCGGCGCTCAGCTATGGTGCCCGGCTGATCTATGAACACTTGGGCCTGTGGCAGGCTATTGCTGAACGCGGTGAGCCGATCAAGGATATTCATGTATCCGATCGCGGGCGCTTCTCGACGGCTCGCTTGTCGTCCAGTGAAGAAGGCGTTCCGGCGCTGGGGTATGTGGTCGAAAACGCCTGGCTGGGCCAGTGCCTGTGGAAAAGCCTGGACCCGGACGTGATCAGCTGGCGTTGCCCGGCTGAAGTTATCCACATGCAACCGCTGGATGATGGCTATCGCCTGACCCTCAACGACGAAACCACGCTGGACTGCGATCTCGCCGTCCTGGCTGATGGCGGGCGTTCGGGCTTGCGCGAGAAACTGGGCATCCATGTGCGTCAGCAGCCCTACAACCAGAGCGCGCTGATAGCCAATATCACGCCGAGCCAGCCCCATGCTGGCATGGCGTTCGAACGTTTTACAGAAGAAGGCCCGATGGCTCTGCTGCCATTGCCTGACAACCGCTGCGCGCTGGTGTGGACGCGTTTGGGGATGGACGCGCAGCGTCTGGCAGCCCTGGATGAGCGCAGCTTTCTCAGCGAGTTGCAGGGCGTATTTGGCTATCGTCTGGGCCCCCTCAAACGAGTGGGCGCGCGGCACCTGTATCCTTTGACGCTGATTGAAGCGCAGGAGCAGGTACGTCCTCATCTGGCGGTGCTGGGCAATGCGGCCCACAGCCTGCACCCGATTGCCGGACAGGGTTTCAACCTGTCCCTGCGCGATGCCCGGGCGCTGGCCGATGCCTTGTTGGGCAGTGACAAGCAACCCGGGGATTTCGCCACCCTGCTGAGTTATCAACAGGCGCAGCAACTCGACCAGCAACTGACCATCGGCTTCTCCGACAAGGTGACGCGGGTGTTTGGCAGTGAGCAGCCACTGGTGTCCTTTGGTCGCAACCTGGGCCTTCTAGGCCTTGACCTGTTGCCACCGGCCAAGCGCTGGTTTGCCCGTCAGGCAATGGGCCTGGGCACCCGCGCAGACAGTTGATGACGACCGGGGCGAGCTTGCCCCGTGTCGATCCATTTTTTCAGGTGCGGCGTACGCCGCTAGCGAGACAGGCTTAAAGCATGGAAATGCGCGCAGATCTGCTGATTGTTGGGGCCGGAATGGTCGGAAGCGCACTGGCGCTGGCGCTCAAGGACAGCGGGCTGAAAATCCTGCTGCTCGACGGTGGCCCGCTGAGCGTCAAGCCGTTTGCCAGCGAAGCGCCGTTCGAGCCTCGGGTCAGTGCCCTGTCGGCGGCCAGCCAGCGCATTTTGCAGCGTCTGGGCGCCTGGGACGGCATCATCCACCGCCGTGCCAGCCCGTACTCGCATATGCACGTGTGGGATGGCAGCGGCACCGGGCAGATCCACTTTTCGGCAGCCAGCGTGCACGCGGACGTGCTGGGCCATATCGTCGAGAACCGTGTGGTGCAGGACGCACTGCTGGAGTGCCTGCAGGGCAGTTGTATTGAAATGCTGGCCAATGCACGCCTGGAGCAGATGCGCCGTTCCGGCGACGACTGGCTGCTGACCCTGGCCGATGGCCGCACCTTGCGGGCGCCGCTGGTGATTGCCGCTGATGGCGCCAACTCGGCCGTACGTCGCCTCACCGGCTGTGAAACCCGTGAGTGGGATTACCAGCACCACGCTATCGTCACCAGCGTACGGTGTGCAGAACCGCACCAGCAGACCGCCTGGCAGCGTTTTACCGACCAGGGGCCGCTGGCATTCTTGCCGCTCGAGCGTGACGGTCAGCAGGACTGGTGCTCGATCGTATGGTCGACCACCCCCGAACAAGCCCAATACCTGATGACGCTGGATGACGCAGCGTTCAGTCGTGAGCTGGAGCTGGCTTTTGAAGGTCGTCTTGGCAGTGTGCTGAGTGCCGATCCACGGGTATGCGTGCCACTGCGCCAGCGCCATGCCAAACGCTATGTCGCCGAAGGCCTGGCGTTGATCGGTGATGCGGCGCACACCATCCACCCGCTGGCCGGGCAGGGCGTGAACCTGGGCTTCCTGGATGCAGCAGTGCTGGCCGATGTGCTGATGCACGCGGTGGACCGTGGCGAACGTTTGGCGGATGTGCGTGTGCTGAGCCGTTTCGAGCGGCGGCGCATGCCCCACAACCTGGCGCTGATGGCGGCGATGGAGGGCTTTGAACGCTTGTTCCAGGCCGACTCCCTGACCGCCCGCCTGTTGCGCAACACCGGTTTGAAATGGGTGGATAAAATGCCCGAGGCCAAGGCCTTGTTTGTGCGTCAGGCACTGGGCCTGAGTGGCGACCTGCCGCCGCTGGCCAGGCCGTAACATCTGGTAACTCCTCCGGGGCGAGTTAGGTTGAGATGGCAAATGTGATTCACTACCATTTACGCCCGATTCGCATTAAGAGAGACCGCCCCTCATGTTGGCACGCAAGCGTCTACTGACTGCCCTGGCCCTGACCGTTTTTGCGAGCGGTGTTTCTGCTGCCGATGAGGTGGTGGTTTACTCCTCGCGTATCGACGAACTGATCAAACCGGTATTTGATGCCTACACCGCGAAAACCGGGGTCAAGGTCAAGTTCATCACCGACAAGGAAGCGCCGCTGATGCAGCGCATCAAGGCCGAGGGGCAAAACGCCACAGCCGATCTGTTGCTAACCGTGGATGCCGGTAACCTTTGGCAAGCTGAGCAAATGGGCATCCTGCAACCGTTCACCTCCGAGGTGATCGACAAAAATATCCCGCCGCAATATCGCTCTTCTTCTCACGAGTGGACTGGTCTGAGCCTGCGCGCACGGACTATCGCCTATTCGACGGACCGGGTTAAACCAGAAGAACTGTCGACCTATGAGGCTTTGGCCGACAAGAACTGGGAAGGTCGCTTGTGTCTGCGCACTGCCAAGAAGGTTTACAACCAGTCGCTGACCGCCACCATGATCGAAGTGAATGGCGCCGATAAAACCGAAGAAATCCTCAAGGGCTGGGTCAACAACCTGTCCACAGACGTGTTCTCGGATGACATCGCCGTGCTTGAAGCCATCAACGCCGGGCAATGTGACGTGGGCATCGTCAACACTTACTACTACGGTCGCCTGCACAAGCAGAAGCCCGATCTGGCGGTGAAGCTGTTCTGGCCCAACCAGGCGGATCGTGGCGTTCACGTCAACTTGTCGGGTATTGGCCTGACCAAGTACGCGCCGCATCCTGAAGCGGCCAAGGCATTGGTGGAGTGGATGACCACCCCTGAAGCCCAATCGATTTTCGCTGGCGTAAACCAGGAATTTCCGGCCAACCCAAGCGTTCCACCTTCGGCGGAAGTGGCGAGCTGGGGTAGCTTCAAGGCCGATGCACTGCCGGTTGAAGTGGCAGGCAAGCGCCAGGCTGAAGCGATCCGCATGATGGACCGTGCTGGCTGGAACTGATCAAAATCTGAAGTAATACCTGTGGGAGCGGGCTTGCTCGCGATAGCATCGCCGGGGTTTCATTGGAAACTGCGGTGTTTGCATCGCGAGCAAGCCCGCTCCCACATTTGTTTTCACGTCGTCCCATCCACCTCCGAGAGTTTTTCGTGGCCCATCCTGCCCAACGTCGCTGGTACCCGCTGGTTTTTGTCATTGCTGCCCTGGTGCTGCTGCCGCTGAGCGTGTTGCTGCTGTCCTGGCAAAGCATTGATGCCCAGATCTGGAGCCACTTGTGGGACACGCAGATGCCGCGCCTGCTGGGCAACACCCTTACACTGATCGTCGGTGTGGGCATCGGCGTCACGCTGTTGGGCGTAAGCCTGGCCTGGTTGACCAGCCTCTGTGAGTTCCCTGGCAGGCGCTGGCTGGACTGGGCGTTGATGCTGCCGTTTGCGATTCCCGCCTATGTGCTGGCGTTTGTGTTTGTGGGCTTGCTGGACTTCGCCGGGCCCATACAGACCCTGCTGCGCGAGTGGTTCGGCATGGGCTTGCGGCTGCCTCGGGTGCGCTCAACCGGGGGGGTGATCACCGTGCTGATTCTGGTGTTCTACCCCTATGTCTACCTGCTGGCGCGCACGGCGTTTCTGGCCCAGGGCAAAGGCCTGATGGAAGCGGCACGGGTGCTGGGGCAAAGCCCGTGGCAGGCATTCTGGCGCGTGGCATTGCCGATGGCGCGCCCGGCAATTGGTGCCGGCGTAGCGCTGGCCTTGATGGAAACCCTGGCTGATTTCGGTGCTGTGTCGGTGTTCAACTTCGACACCTTCACCACGGCTATTTACAAGACCTGGTACGGTTTTTTCAGTCTGTCGACGGCAGCACAACTGGCCAGTTTGCTGTTGCTGGTGGTCATGCTGGTGCTCTACGGCGAGCGCCGCGCCAGGGGGGCCAGCCGTGCCAGCAACGAGCGACCACGGGTCACTGCCCTTTACCACCTGAGCGGGCCCAAGGCATGGCTGGCCAGTGGCTGGTGTCTGCTGGTGTTTGCCTGTGCATTCGTGATCCCGATGTTGCAACTGGTGGTGTGGTTCTGGCAGCGCGGGCGCTTTGATCTGGACGAGCGTTATGTCGGTTTGATCGTGCATACCCTGTATCTGGGGGCAATGGCGGCGCTGATTACCGTCAGCGTGGCGCTGGTGCTGGCCTTTGCCCGACGCCAGGCGCCAACCCCGGCTATCCGTGCCGGGGTCAGCCTGGCGAACCTGGGCTATGCCTTGCCGGGTTCGGTGCTGGCGGTGTCGATCATGCTGGCGTTCAGTTATCTGGACCGCGAACTGGTGATCCCTGTTTCGGGGTGGCTGGGCGGTGCGGACAAACCGTTGCTGCTGGGCAGCCTGTCGGCCCTGTTGCTGGCGTATCTGGTGCGATTTATTGCCGTGGCCTATGGGCCGCTGGAAAACAGCCTGGCGCGGATTCGTCCGTCTTTGCCCGAAGCCGCCCGCAGTTTGGGCGTCAGTGGCCCGCGACTGTTTTTCAAGGTGTATCTGCCATTACTGCTGCCGGGCACCTTGAGCGCTGCGCTGCTGGTGTTTGTTGATGTGCTCAAGGAGATGCCGGCGACCTTGCTGATGCGCCCGTTTGGCTGGGATACGCTGGCCGTACGCATCTTCGAGATGACCAGCGAGGGTGAGTGGGCGCGGGCTTCGCTGCCGGCCTTGACCCTGGTACTGGTCGGTTTGTTACCGGTCATCGGTTTGATTCGACGCTCGGCCCATCGCATCGGTTAGGTGTCAGTCCTCCTGCATGCGGCTACAATGCGCGGCATTCGGTGCGGTCTGTCTGTCAGGCCAGGTTTCTGCGTGATGTAAAAAAGCCGCTTGTTTGGCTTGAAATGCTCCGCAGCCTGTCCGCACCTTCGCCAAGCCCGGAAGGAGAAACCCATGGGACAGCGTACGCCTCTGTATGACCTGCATCTCGCCCTAGGCGCGAAGATGGTCGATTTTGGCGGTTGGGATATGCCTTTGCATTACGGCTCGCAGGTTGAGGAGCACCATGAGGTGCGCCGCGACTGTGGGGTTTTTGATGTCTCGCATATGACCGTGATCGACATCACCGGGCTTCAGGCCAAGCAATGGTTGCAGTATTTGCTGGCCAACGATGTCGAACGACTGAACACCCCCGGTCGCGCCTTGTACAGCGCCATGCTCAACGAGCAGGGCGGCGTGGTCGACGACATGATCGTCTACCTGATGCCTGGCGGTTATCGGCTTATCGTCAACGCCGCCACTCGCGATCAGGATCTGGCCTGGATGCAGGCTCAGCTTAAGGGCTATGACGTGCAACTGCAGGAGCGTCCAGAGTTGGCCCTGCTGGCCATTCAGGGGCCACAGGCGCGACATAAGGTCGCCGAACTGGTGAGCCAGGCCCGTGCCCAACTGATCCAGCAGCTCAAGCCCTTTGAAGGGCAGAGCTGTGGCGACTGGTTTATTGCCCGCACCGGCTACACCGGCGAAGACGGCCTTGAAATCGTGCTTCCGGCCGATCAGGCCCCGGCTTTTTTCAACGATCTGGTCGGCGCCGGTATTTCACCGATCGGCCTTGGCGCCCGCGACACCTTGCGCCTGGAAGCCGGCATGAACCTCTACGGGCAGGATATCCACCTGTCGGTGTCCCCCCTTTGCGCCAATATGGCCTGGACCATTGCCTGGGAGCCTGCTTCACGCAAGTTCGTGGGGCGCGAAGCGCTGGAGGCCGAAAAGGCCGGTGGCGTGCAGCTCAAACTGGTGGGTTTGGTGCTTGAAGAGCGGGGTGTTTTGCGCGCCCATCAGGTGGTTCGCATCGCCAATGTTGGCGAAGGAGAGATCACCAGTGGTAGTTTCTCTCCCACGCTAAGCAAATCGATCGCTCTGGCGCGAGTTCCGATGGCAACGGCTGACCGTGCCGAGGTTGAGATTCGTGGCAAGTGGTACCCGGTTCGCGTAGTCAAACCGACTTTTGTTCGTCTTGGCAAAGCCTTGATCTAACGTTTACTGGCGGGCGTGCACAGAGTGCATGCCGCTGACATTTATACTTGAGGACACTGAATATGAGCCTGATCCCTGCCGAGTTGCGCTTTGCTGAAAGTCACGAGTGGGCCCGTCTGGAAGCAGATGGCACGGTTACCGTAGGCATCAGCGATCACGCTCAGGAAGCCTTGGGGGATGTGGTGTTTGTTGAGCTGGCTGAAGTTGGCAAAGTATTCGCTGCTGGCGATACCGCGGGTGTTGTGGAGTCGGTAAAAGCCGCTTCCGACATCTACTCGCCGGTGTCGGGCGAAGTGATTGCCGTCAATGAAGCGCTGGCTGACAGCCCTGAGTCGCTGAACAGCGAGCCGTACACCAGCTGGATTTTCAAGCTCAAGCCAAGCAACACCGCCGAGCTGGAAAAACTGCTGGACGCTGCCGGCTACAAGGCTGCAATCGGCGAGTAACGAGCAAAAGAATATCAACTGTGGGAGCGAGCCTGCTCGCGAACAAGCTTCGCGAGCAGGCTCGCTCCCACAGGGAGGTCAGGCGTTTTGCAGAACTGCTTTCACCGCTGCCACCGAACGCTCTACATCGGCCTTGGTCATCGCCGTAAACATCGGCAATGATACGATCAGGCGCCCGACACGTTCGGCCACCGGGAACATCCCTTCTTTAAAGCCCTGCGCGCGGTACAGGCTGAGCAAGTGAATTGGCGGGTAGTGGTAACCGATGCCCACGCCCAATGCCTGCATTTCTTTCATAAAGGTCGCCCGCGCCGGTTGACCATCCTTGCGCTCAGGCAGCACGAGCTGGAACAGATGCCAGTTGGTGTTGTTGAAATCCGCCACCGGCAGTTGCGCGCCGTATTCCGCTTCAAAATCCGACCCGAAGCACTCAAAGTAATGCTTGGCCAGCGCCCGACGATGGGCGGTGATGGTTTCGATATGGGCGAACTGGCCCAGACCAATCGCAGCCGCAATGTCGGTCATATTGAACTTGCCACCCAGCACGTCGACATCCAGGCCGTCGAAACCGGTACGGGTAACGCCTTGCAGGCGGTATTTTTCGGCCAGCCGCGCTTCTTCTTCATTGTTCAGTACCAGGCAACCACCTTCGGATGAGGTGATGTTCTTGTTGGCCTGAAAACTGAAAGAAACGAAATCGCCGCGTGCGCCAATGCGCTCACCTTGCCAGCTGGAGCCCAGGGCCTGGGCCGCATCTTCAACCACGCGCAGGTTATGCTTTTTGGCAATTGCGTAGAGCGCGTCCATGTCCACTGGCAGGCCCGACAGGTACACCGGAATGATGGCCTTGGTGCGCGGGGTAATGGCTGCTTCGAGCTTGTTAAGATCGATATTGCGGGTTACCGGGTCGATATCGGCAAACACCGGCGTGGCACCGACTTCGATAATCACATTGGCAGTAGCGACCCATGAAATAGGCGTGGTGATGACTTCATCGCCGGCTCCGATTCCGGCAATGCGCAGAGCGATTTCCATGGTGCAAGTGCCGGAGTTGAAAGTGCGCACCGGGCGCCCGCCAAAATACTCGGACAATTGTGCTTCGAATGCCTGCACCTTGGGCCCGCTGGTGATCCAGCCCGAGCGCAACACGTCGCCCACGGCAGCAATGGTGGCTTCATCAATGGTGGGTTTGGAAAACGGCAGGAAAGGCAGCGAGCTCATAGAGGCATGACGTCCGATGTGAGTGAATTTGAGTAACCAAAGAGCAACAGCATAGCGCTCAAGATCATACCCGCAGGATCACTCACAGCTGGTGAAAATTCTGTATGGCGGCTGAATGAGCAAGGGCCGTATTGCGTAGCAGCTGCTTTCGGCAGCTGCTACAGTAAAACTGCAACTGTGGGAGCGAGCCTGCTCGCGAAGGTCGTTCGCGAGCAGGTTCGCTCCCACAATAAGGCTTGACCTGCAACAGAGAATCCACAGATGGAGGTGTTTACTCAGCCGTGGCGTTTTTAACCAGAATCGCGTTAGCCAGGTCCATATCGCTGACTTTCAGGTTCGGGTTATCGGCGCGCACTTGTTGCATGGCCGACTCCAGGTACGGGCCACGAATTGATCCGTTACTGGCGACAAAACTGCCGGCGTCATCTTGAGCTGCGATGACTTTGCGGTCTTTTTTGAAGGTCAGGTAAGTGGACCCGGTGGTTGCGCCGGAAGACAGCACATTACGCCAGAAGCTGTCGGCCATGGCCGAACCAACAGGCAGGGACAGCAAGGCGATAGCGGCAACAGCATATTTGAGACGCATGACGGTGACTCCGGATAGATTAGCTATAGTATTTGATTGCCAATAGTGCGCAGGAGTTCCGTAACCTTACGGCACAATTTCTACGCTCAACACGGCTCCGTTTTGTTCGGTTACGCGTACCGATGTTCCCACCGGAGCGTCAGGCCCTACTGCCATCCATACGCTGTCCCCTACCTTGATTTTGCCCCGCCCTTCGACAATCGCCTGTTGCACGATAAAAGTACGACCGATCAGCTCATGACCGCGGCGGTTGAGGTTCGGCTGGTCGCCACTCTCCCCAGTGCCACGTTGGCGCCGCCACCAGAATACCGCCGTGAGGATCGCCAGCACGCCAAACAGCGGCAATTGCAGTGTCCAGGGCAGCTCCGGGGCCAGGAACGTCAAGCCGCCCACAATCAGGGCAGCAAGGCCCACCCACAGCAGATAACCACCGGCGCCGAATACCTCCAGAATCAGCAGTACCGTGCCAAGAGCCAGCCAGTCCCAGAAGTTCAGGTCTTGCAGAAACTCCCACATGTATCAGGCCTTCCTGGTATCAAAGGTGGCTTTGACGATTTCGCTGATGCCTCCCACGGCGCCGATCACCTGGCTGGCTTCCAGCGGCATGAGGATGACCTTGCTGTTGTTGGCAGAAGCCAGTTTGCCCAGCGCATCGATATATTTTTGTGCAACAAAATAGTTGATCGCCTGTACGTTGCCTGAGGCAATGGCTTCCGACACCACTTGTGTGGCGCGGGCTTCGGCTTCGGCCTGGCGTTCGCGGGCTTCGGCTTCGAGGAACGCTGCCTGGCGGCCCCCTTCGGCTTCGAGGATCTGTGCCTGTTTTTTGCCTTCGGCGGTGAGGATTGCTGCGGCCCTTAGCCCTTCAGCTTCAAGAATTTGCGCACGCTTGATACGTTCGGCTTTCATTTGCCCGGACATGGCGGCCATCAGGTCGGCCGGCGGGCTGATGTCCTTGATCTCGATACGGGTGATTTTGATGCCCCACGGTGCCGTTGCTTCATCGACTGTGCGCAACAGTTTTTCATTGATGCCGTCACGCTGGCTGAGCATGGCATCCAGCTCCATGGAACCCAGCACGGTGCGGATGTTGGTTTGCAGCAGGTTGCGAATGGCATGCTCGAGGTTGTTGACCTCATAGGCGGCTTGCGCCGTGTTGACCACCTGGAAGAAACACACGGCATCGATTTGTACTGTGGCGTTATCGGCGGTAATCACTTCTTGTGGGGGGATATCCAGCACGCTTTCCATGACGTTGATCTTGCGTCCGATACGATCCATCACCGGGATGATGATATTCAGGCCCGGCTTGAGGGTATTGGTGTATCGCCCGAAGCGTTCCACCGTCCATTGATAACCTTGCGGCACCACCTTGAAGCCCATAAAGAGCACGGCAATGGCCAGGGCGACAAATAACAGGATCACAGTACCCACTTGCATAACCATTCCTTGTTTTTGAGGTGTAAGAAACAAACGAGCGTGAAGCGTAGCGATCTAGAAAATTGTCCAACTCCCTGGATTTTAGTCAAAACAACTCAAGCATGCGGGGTGACTCGCAGTGCTTCTTGCAGTGAGGTCACCCCGTCTGCAACTTTTAGGGCCGCAGCAAGCCTGAGGCTGAGCATTCCTTGTGCACCCGCCTGGCGACGAATGGCGTTGAGGTCGGTATCGCGGCCAATCAGCCCCCTGAGTTTTTCGCTTATGACCATGACTTCGTAAACACCGACCCTCCCGGTGTAACCGGTTTCGCGGCACTGCGCACAACCAACGGCCCGGCAGATTGTGTCCGGTGCTGCCCCGGCCCAGGCCGGGGCAAAATCCTGCCATTCGTCGGGAGCCGGCGGATGTTCGGTCTTGCACTCCGGGCACAAGGTTCTGACCAGTCGCTGGGCCATGACACCCAGCAATGTGGCCTTTATCAGATAGGGGGCAACCCCGAGTTCTTGCAGGCGGCTGATGGCGCCGGGAGCGTCGTTGGTATGCAGGGTCGAGAGCACCAGATGCCCGGTGAGTGCAGCCTGAATAGCCACTTCGGCGGTTTCCAGATCACGTATCTCACCGAGCATGATGATATCCGGGTCCTGGCGCAGCAGCGCCCGCACACCGTTGGCGAAGGTCAGGTCAATGTTGGTCTGAACCTGCATTTGATTGAACGCCGGCTCGATCATTTCGATGGGGTCTTCGAGGGTGCACAGGTTGATTTTGGGGGTGGCCAGTTGCTTGAGCGTTGCATACAGGGTGCTGGTTTTACCCGAGCCGGTGGGGCCGGTGATCAAAATAATGCCGTTGGGCCGGGTGGTCATGTGCTGCCAGCGTTGCAAGTCGTTCGGGGAGAGGCCCAACTGGTCGAAATCTTTGAGCAGGACCTGCGGGTCAAAAATACGCATCACCATTTTTTCGCCAAAGGCGGTGGGCAGGGTGGCGAGCCTCAGTTCCACTTCAGCACCCTGGGGCAGGCGGGTTTTTATCCGGCCGTCCTGGGGTTTGCGTTTTTCGGCAACATTCATCCGGCCCAGGCTCTTGAGGCGACTGACAACGGCCATCGTTACCTGTGGCGGGAAGTGGTAAACATCATGCAGCACGCCGTCGATCCGAAAGCGCACGCAACCTTGCTCACGGCGGGGCTCCAGGTGGACATCGCTGGCGCGTTGTTCAAAGGCGTACTGAAACAGCCAGTCGACGATATTGACGATGTGCGCATCGTTGGCATCCGGTTCCCGCTCGCCTGCGCCCAAGGTCAGCAGTTGTTCGAAATTGGCCGGCGGGCTGGTCTTCTGATCGTTGAGTACAGCCCCATTGACCGATTTGGCCAGCTGGAAAAACTCTACGTTGAGGCGCTGGATTTCCAGGGGGTTGGCAATGACACGTCTGATAGGGCGCTTGAGCGACTGGCGCAAATCGGCCTCCCAACTGCTGACCCAGGGCTGGGTGTTGGCAACTGTGATGGCTGAGGCATCGGCCGCCACCGCGATGATTCCATGCCGCTGGGCGAAGGCAAAGGACATTGCTCCGGTCACGGTGGCGACATCGACCTTGAGCGGATCAAGGCGCAGGTAGGGTTGCCCTGCATGGTTGGCGAGCCAGGCAGTGAGGGTTTCAAGATCGAGAATCCTGCCTCCCCGATCGGGATCGCAGAATTGTTGCTGCGCAAGAAATACCAGGGGGTGGAGGGTGGCACTGGACGCTTCGCGACTGCGTACCATTGCCTGCGTGGCGCAGCTTTGCTGGATACGATTTTGCGCCAACAGCGCGGATAACAGATTGTTGAGGTTCAGCCACCGGTCATGGGACGGGGTGATGCGCATAACGGCTCCTTGAGGCATCGGCGCAGACAGGTCCTTGTCTGGCCATGTACCTGATAAAGCCTAGTTGCGCCGTGTTGGCCCGCCTGCCACCAATGGTTGCGAACTATTACCCGCAAGCTTGCATTGCCGGGTCCTTGGCGGCCTGCACGGGTTGCAGCTGCATGTCGAAGACGCTGATCAGGCTGCGCAGTTTTTCGCCGATGATCCGGGCACGGTGCCAGCTCTGTTCGTGACTGCGGATGTCAATGCTCAAGGTGTCCCCGTCACGTACCACATCCACTTGCTGCGGGATCAGTTGCTGCAGGGCAAACAGATTGAGCACCCGGCACAGCACGTCGGCATCGGCTTCGGCCTGGATACGGAAAAGCACCTGGCAAGGGGCTGCATTGCTGGCCCATACGTCGGGGCGAGGGGCGTGGGTAATGACTTCAAGATGCGGCATGCAATGGCTCCTGTTCAGACTGGAGAAATATTTACACGTCGCGGGAGAATTTTTTTATCTAAGATGTTTTGAATTGACGATAAATAGACTCGAACAAGTCTCAGCTTATTCATTAATGGGTATTTTTATGCAAAGCGAGCTGGATGCTTACGACCGACGCATATTGGCGCTGCTGCAAGAGGACGCTTCGCTGTCCAGCGCGCAGATCGCGGAGAAGGTGGGGCTTTCGCAATCGCCCTGCTGGCGGCGGATCCAGAAGATGAAGGACGAGGGCATCATTCGTGGCCAGGTCACCTTGCTCGATCGCAAGAAAATCGGCCTCAATACGCAAATTTTTGCCGAGATCAAACTCAATGCACACGGTCGCTCAAACTTCACCGAGTTTACTGACGCGATCCGCGGTTTCCCCGAAGTGCTGGAATGCTATGTGCTGATGGGAGCGGTAGATTTTCTGCTGCGTATCGTGACGGCTGATATCGAAGCCTACGAGCGGTTTTTCTTTGAGAAACTGTCGATGGTGCCGGGCATTCAAGAGGTGAATTCGATTGTGGCGTTGTCCGAGATCAAGTCCACCACCTGCCTGCCGGTCTGAATCCCGGAAAACAAAACGGCCTTCTCAAGGAAGGCCGTCGGCTGGGTTTGCGCACTGTTATCAGTGAACAAACAACGCAATCAGAATAATGATCGGAATTGGAATACCGAGGAAAAACAGCAGAAGTGAGCGCATTTTATTCTCCAGTCAACGAATAGCCCGGGTTAAACCAGCGGGGTTGTGGTGGTGGGGGTCAGATACGTCACGGCATCCCGGCGACGGCCGCCAAAGGTGGCGCACAGGCTGGCAAAGAAAGCGCCGATCAGCAGTGTGATAAACATCCACAAGGTGGACCAGGCGGCGACCTTGGCAGCGGTATCAGCGGCTTCCTTGGCTTTTACCTTGGCTTCTTCAACAGCCTGATGGGCCTTGGCGTAGACCTGGTCGACCCGTTGCTCGGCTTCAGGTTGGCTGAGGTTGGTGCGCTGGGCGATGATTTGGGCCAGGTAGGTACGGTCTTCACTGCTCAATTGGCCGTCATTGGCCAGGCTGTGGGCGAAGATGCGGGCCACGGTGCCATGGGCTGCGTCTTCGCTGACAGCGGTGCCGCGGTCATCGCGAAACAGGCTGTCGATAAAATAGTCCGAACCTTTGTCGCCATTGTTGGCTGCGGCACTGCCGGCTGCACTGCTGATCGCCGTTGCGGCGCCTGAAGCTACGCTGGCCCCGGCTTGAACGCCGCTGCCGATCACGCTGCTGACCGAGCCTGCAACCAGGGTAGCGGTTACCAGCGTGGCCACGGCCCATGCCAGAAAACCATGGGCGGTGTCGCGAAAGTAGGCTTCATCGCCATGCAGGTTGGTCCATTTGACCCGCAAACGACCGGCCAGATAACCGCCCATGCCGGAAGCAATGATCTGGGTAACGGCCAGCCAGACGATGGCGGTAATACCCAGGCCTTTGGCGCCCACCCCTTCATTGGCCCACGGAGAAACCGCAGAAAACCCAAGCCCCGCCCCTAGCATCAGCAGCAGCAGGGAGAGGACGGCAGCAGTGGCGGCGCCGGCAAAGATGGCGGCCCAGGAAACACCGGATTGACCGGAGGAATCTTGCAGGGCTGCGGGATAGTGTTCAGTTGTCCCGATCATTGTTGTTGTGCTCCTGAATGGTAGGAAGTGCAGCGTTCATTCAGGTAATTGCAGGGGATGTGCCAACCCTGTGTTGCAGGTAATTCCATATCTTTCAATGGCTTGCAAATGGTTGGTTTTTTCGGTGCATGCAGATTGCATGATCAGGGGCAAAACAGGCGGGCGTAATGCATTGAAACAATTTGCCCGGAGCAGGCGCAGGTAAAAAAAACGGGAGCCTTTCGGCTCCCGTTGTACGCATCAGTCGTGACGATGCTTGTTTTTGCGATGGCCATACGCGTGGCCACGGCCGCGATGATCGTCGCGGTAGTAGCGACGGTTATCGCGGTCACGATAGCGGCGATCGTCGCTGTCGCTTTTATTGCCCATATAGTTGCCCAGCGCGCCACCGGCACCACCGCCAGCGGCCGAGCCCACCAGTGCGCCTGTGCTGCCGCCGACACTGCGGCCCAGCACGTTACCGCCTGCAGCACCCAGTGCGCCGCCAATGGCGGCTTCACCACGGCTGCGTTTGTCGGCACCTACGGCACTACCTGCCGCACCACCCACACCTGCACCAATCGCAGAACCGGTCGAGCCGCCGAGCTGTTGGCCAACAACGGCGCCAAGAACCCCGCCTAATGCGCCGCCTACACCGGCTTCGGTGGTGCCACCGGCCGAGGCTACGCCACTGACCAGGCCAAGGGACAACAAGAGAATCGAGGTGAGCTTCATGGATGAGCCTCAAAGAGATGACGGCGCGATCCTGAGGCTGCAAGCGGTTGGTGACAATCGAAATCCGACGAGTAGCACGAGTTGTACACAATTCTATAAGTTGTTGTTTTTACTAGGGAACTTAATCTGTTTTCGAGGGTCTGTTAGCTAGTTCGGTTAGGTCGTTTTCGTAGGAAAACGGCCTTTTTTGTGCCTGAAATTTGAAGAGCCCCTAGCCCTCTCACGGAGGGATAGGGGCTTGATCGTACGCGGCCTTAAGCGCTCTACAGAGAGCGCTTTTGACTTATCCCGCTTTGGCCATGATCAGCGTTGACGGGCTGGCTGCCTCCAGGCAAATCGCCACGAACTTGGACGTAGGCGTATGGCTGCCATCGCCCGTGCTTTCCAGAGGCACCAGCGGGTTGACCTCCGGGTAGTACGCCGCAGCTTGCCCGGCAGGAATATCAAACGCCAGCAGGGTGAAATTTTTCACCCTGCGCTCGTGCCGGTCATCCCAGATCGAAACGATATCGACCTTCTGCCCCGGCTTGAAGCCCAGGCGGATGATGTCGGCTTCGTTGACGAACAGCACATCACGCTGGCCCTTGACCCCGCGATAGCGGTCATCGAGGCCATAGATAGTGGTGTTGTACTGATCGTGAGAGCGCATGGACTGCAAGATCAGGTCGGGCAGCCGGCCTGTAGCGCGGGTGCGGGCATCTACCAGGTCTTGAGGCAGTGCGTTGGGGCGGAAGTTGGCGCGCCCGGACGGCGTGTTCCATTGTCGCGCACCGGCCGAGTTGCCCAAATAGAAGCCGCCCGGGTGTTCGATGCGCGTGTTGAAGTCCTTGAAACCGGGAATGGTGTCGGCAATCAAGTCGCGAATGCGTCGGTAGTCAGCGACGACCCAGTTCCAGTCAATCGGGTGGGTGCCCAGTGTGGCCGCAGCAATGCCGGCAATGATTGCGGGCTCCGAGCGCATCTGCCTGGACAGTGGCTGCAACTGGCCATTGGAGGCGTGGACCATGCTGAAGGAGTCTTCCACGGTCACCGCTTGCGGGCCTTCTGCCTGAATGTCGATATCGGTACGGCCCAGGCATGGCAGGATCAGCGCTTGTTTGCCGTGCATCAGGTGGCTGCGGTTGAGCTTGGTGCTGATCTGTACAGTCAGGGCGCAATTGCGCAGGGCCTGTGCAGTGCGCGGGCTGTCCGGAGTGGCCTGGGCGAAGTTGCCGCCCAGGCCGATAAACACCTTGGCTCGGCCTTCAAGCATGGCGTGGATGGCTTCAACCACGTTGTGGCCGTTTTCACGGGGCACCTTGAACTGGAAGCGACGCTCCAACGAATCGAGGAAGGCCACCGGCGGGCGTTCGTTGATGCCCATCGTGCGGTCGCCCTGTACGTTGCTGTGGCCGCGTACCGGGCACAGGCCGGCGCCGGGGCGGCCGATATTGCCGCGCAATAGCATCAGGTTGGCGATTTCCTGGATGGTCTGCACCGAATGACGATGCTGGGTGATGCCCATCGCCCAGCACATGATTACGTTCTTGCCCTTGAGGTACATGCGTGCGGCGCGTTCGATATCAACAAGGGTCAGGCCCGATTGCTCCACGATATGGTCCCACGAGGTGTCGTCGAGGCTGGAGATGTAATCGAGAATGCCCGCAGTGTGCTCATTCAAAAATGCATGATCGAACACGGCCGGTTCGCCTGCGGCCTGGGCATCACGCTCCCACTGCAGGAGGAACTTGGCCATGCCGCGCAACAGCGCCATGTCGCCGCCCAGTGCCGGGCGCAGGTAGGCCGTGTTGGTCGGACGGTCGCCGTTGGTGAGCATTTCCAACGGATGCTGCGGGTGCTGGAAACGTTCCAGCCCGCGCTCCTTGAGCGGGTTGACGCACACTACCTGGGCGCCGCGCTTGACCGCCTCGCGCAGTGGTTCGAGCATGCGCGGGTGGTTGGTGCCGGGGTTTTGCCCCAATACAAAAATCGCATCCGCGTGCTCGAAATCATCAAAGGTCACGGTGCCTTTACCCACGCCGATGCTTTGCGCCAGGGCCACGCCGCTGGCCTCGTGGCACATGTTCGAGCAATCCGGGAAGTTGTTGGTGCCAAACGCGCGCACAAACAGTTGGTACAAATACGCCGCTTCGTTGCTGGCCCGGCCTGAGGTGTAGAACTCGGCTTCGTTGGGGCTGGCCAGGTTGAGCAAGTGCCTGGCGATCAAGGCGAAGGCGGCATCCCAGCTGATGGGGACGTAGCGGTCGGTTTCCGGGTCATAGCTCATGGGCTCGGTCAGGCGGCCCTGATATTCGAGCCAGTAATCACTTTGCTCCAGCAGCGCGCTGACGCTGTGCTTGGCGAAAAACGCCGCATCGACCCGGCGCTTGGTAGCTTCCCAGTTCACTGCCTTGGCGCCGTTCTCGCAAAACTTGACCAGGCCGCTTTCCGGCGAATCACCCCAGGCGCAGCCCGGGCAGTCGAAGCCGCCGTTCTGGTTGGTTTTGAGCATCATGCGCAGGTTTTTCAGTGCGTTGTCGCTGGTCAACCAGGCTTGCGCCACACTGATCAGCGCGCCCCAGCCACCGGCCGGGCCTTTGTAGGGCTTGTAGCGGGGAGTCGGGGTTTTGTCGGCTTGATGGTGTGTGCTCACGGTTGTTTCTCCTGCGCGGGGCTGTAGACCCTGGGCGCGCTTTTTTGTGGCAGATGAATAAGGTTGAGGTTGTGCCGCCGCGCCCATTGCAGCGCCAGGCCCGTGGGCGAGGACAGGCTGATCAGGGTCTGGATGCCGGCGCGCAGCACTTTTTGAATCAGTTCCAGGCTGCAACGGCTGGTGACGATTGCTGCGCCACCCGTCAGATCGATTTGCTGGCGTACCAGAGCACCGATCAATTTATCGAGGGCGTTGTGCCGGCCGATGTCTTCACGACCCAGCAGCAGCTGGCCCTGGCCGTCCATATAGACTGCAGCGTGTACGGCGCCGCAGTGCTGGCCCAAGGGTTGAAAGTCGCTGATGCGCTGGCGCAGGCCTTCCAGCCACTGCGCCGGTGGCAAAGGCGCGCCGGGCAATACCTGGAGATCGGGCAAGGCCTGTTCCACCGCTTCCACCCCACACAGCCCGCACCCACTGGTGCCGGCCAGTTGGCGGCGTTGCTGCTTGAGGTTCCAGAACGCCCGGCTGGCGATTTCGACCTGAGCGTATTGGGCAGACCCTGCACCGGTCAGTTTGAGGTCGTAGATTTCGCTGGCGTCTTGAATGATGCCGCTGCCCAGGCTGAAGCCGACGATAAAGTCCTCAAGGTCAGTGGGTGTGACCAGCATCACGGCCTGACTGATGCTGTTATAGGCAATCGCCAGGGCGACCTCTTCGGCCAGTGCAGTTTGCGCACCACCACTGTGGTCCAGGTTGACGTAGTCATAGCTCTGGCTGGCAGCAGGCGCGGGCGTGACAGAAGCAGGCGCCGCGCACAGAGGGCGCTTGGCGTTCATAAGGCAGTACCGACAATCAATTGAGCTCTAAGCCTAGGCGCGACACAGTGTCGCGTCTAATCGCTAGTGCTGATCTATTGATAGATGGCGTCGATCAAGAAGAGCTTGGTGATTTCTGATAAAGCGCGAAACAGGCTTCGGCCAGCGCTGAGCGCGGTGCCTCACGACGCATGATCAAACCCAGGCGGGCCAAGGTGCGTGCATCTTCTATGGGGTGCAGGCGCAGGTGGTCGGTCAGGGCTTCCAGCCCGCCCTCAAGGGGCATCACCGCGCAACAAAGCCCGCCGTGGACAGCTTGTAACAGTTGATGAACGGCATCGGTTTGCAACAGGGGTTGTGGCGTAAGCCCCCGGCTGTGGAAGTTGTGGTCGATGGACTGGCGAAAGTGCATGCCGCTGCTGAGCAGGCCCAGCGGCAAGCTGGTCAGCGCCTCCCAGCTAAGCGGCTGGTCACCGAAGTTGAAATACCGCTGGTCGTATAGCAGGCCCATGCGGGTTTCGCCCAGGGCCAGGGAGTCAAAACGTTCCTGGTCAAGGCGTTCAAGATAGGAGACACCCACGTCCAGCCGGTTGCTGGCCAGTTGCTCAAGGATTTGTTCCGAGCTCAGTGCTGACAATTCGAAGCGCAGATCGGGATGTTCCTGATGCAGACGCTGCAACAGCGGCAGGGGGTCAAAACTCGACAGCGGCACCACGCCCAGGCGCAGAGTACCGATCAGGTTACCGCGACAGGCAGCAGCTTCGGCCTGCAAACCGTCGTAGGCGGCCAACACGGTACGGGCCCAGGCCAGCACCCGCTCGCCAGGTGCGGTAAAGCTTTCGAAGCGCTGTCCGCGATTGACCAGTTGCAAGTCCAGTTCCTGTTCAAGGCTGCGCAAACGCATGGACAGGGTGGGCTGCGTGATATGGCAACGCGCGGCGGCCTGACCGAAATGTCGGGTTTCGTCGAGGGCAATGAGGAATTTCAGCTGTTTGATGTCCATCGTCGCTCCGGGTGCAATTCAGCGGGCGATTCTAGCGCGCTTGCACATGGCGTAGATGGTCTACGCTCTTGAGTCTGGATCTTCCAACCTAGGAGCGTGATGTATGAGTATTTTCAGCTTTGTGAAAGAAGCCGGCGAAAAATTGATCGACCTGCTGACACCGGGCAACGCCAATGCGGGCGAGGAGCTCAAGAAGCACGTACAGGAAGTGGGCTTGGGCAATCCGAACATCACCGCTACCGTGGAAGGCGACAAAGTGACAGTCAGCGGTGAAGTGGCCACCCAGGAAGAGAAAGAAAAAATCATTCTGGCGGCGGGTAATATCGCAGGCGTGGCCAGTGTTGAAGACAAGATCACCGTGACCGGCCCGGCTGTTGTGGCTTCGCGTTTTGTCGTGGTGAAAAAGGGCGACACCCTGAGCGCAATTTCGCTGCAGGTGTACGGCAACGCCAATCTGTACAACAAGATTTTCGAAGCCAACAAACCGTTGCTCAAGGACCCGAACAAAATCTATCCGGGCCAGACGCTGCGTATTCCCGAGTAAACCGTTTTACCCTGTGGGAGCGAGCCTGCTCGCGAATGCACTTCGCGAGCAGGCTCGCTCCCACGGGTTCAGAGATTCACAGCCCTTCCAGCAACTCGCGATAGTCCCCCAGCGCAGCAAATTCTGCAGTGTCTTTCGGGCCTTTTTGGCTGTCGGGCTGTTTCACTGCCAGCAAGTGAGCCACCCCAAAATCACGGGCACTGCGCAAAATTGGCAGGGTATCGTCGATAAACAGGCTGCGGGCTGGGTCAAAACCGATATCTGCTTGCAGGGCATCCCAGAACGCCGGGCTTTCCTTGGGATAACCGTAGTCGTGGGAACTGATAAGTCGCTCGAAATACGGGGCCAGCTCAATGCGCTCCATTTTCAACGACAGCGAATCACGGTGCGCGTTGGTGATCATGATCACCCGCTTGCCAGCTTTGTTGATGGCTGCCAGAAAAGTATCGGCATCGGGGCGCAAGGCAATCAGATGAGCGGTTTCGAGTTTGAGTTCGCGCACCGGGATCTTCAGCTCGCGGCTCCAGAAATCCAGGCAGTACCATTTCAACTGGCCCGCGTTGCCTTCAAATAGCGGCGTCAGTTCCAGATCCGCCATCGCCCGGCTGATGCCATGCAGCTCGGCATAGCGTTGGGGCAGGTGCTCCAGCCAGAAATGGTTGTCGTAGTGCAGGTCGAGCAGCGTGCCGTCCATGTCGAGCAGCACGGTATCAATGTCGCGCCAAGGTAAAACGGTCATGCAAAACTTCTCCCACAGGTAAAAATTTCCGACACAGACAATCGGAAAAGCCGGGGTATAGTACCCCGTTCATATTGAGGAGCCGCTATGCGCCAAAAACCCACCGTACTTGCCCGTGAAATTGTTGCCAGTAGCCGATTGTTTCGGGTTGAAGAAGTGCAACTGCGCTTCTCCAATGGAGTAGAGCGCACTTACGAACGGTTGGTGGGGCGCGGCAACGGTTATGGCGCAGTGATGATTGTGGCCATGATCGATGCTGAGCACGCGATTCTGGTTGAAGAATATTGCGGCGGCACTGATGAATACGAAGTTTCGCTGCCCAAGGGCCTGATCGAGCCGGGCGAAGATGTGTTGGCTGCGGCTGAACGAGAGCTCAAGGAGGAGGCCGGTTTCGGTGCTCGCCAGCTCGAGCATTTGACCGAGCTGTCCCTGTCCCCCGGCTATATGAGTCAAAAAATTCAGGTGGTCCTGGCTACCGATCTTTACGAAGAGCATCTGGAAGGCGACGAACCTGAGCCGATGCGCGTTGATCGGGTCAACCTGCGTGAGCTGTCGAGCCTGGTGCTTAACCCGCAGTTCAGCGAAGGTCGTGCCCTGGCCGCGCTGTATCTGGCCCGCGATCTGCTGACCCAGCGTGGAGCATTCCAGCCGTGAGTGTCTTGCCCCATCCTTTGCTTGAAGGCGTGATCAAACTGGCCCATGCCGCTGGCGACGCGATTTTGCCGTTCTGGCGAGCGGGCGTTGAAGTCAGTGCCAAGGCCGATGATTCGCCAGTCACGGCCGCTGATCTGGCCGCCCATCACATCCTGCTTGATGGCCTCACCGCGCTGGCCCCGAGTATTCCGGTACTGTCGGAGGAAGACGCCAATATCGCGCAAGACGTGCGCGCGGGTTGGACGCGCTGGTGGTTGGTTGACCCGCTGGATGGCACCAAGGAATTCATTTGCGGCAGTGAAGAGTTCACCGTCAACATTGCGTTGATCGAGCAGGGTCGTGTGGTGTTTGGCGTGGTATCCATGCCCACCAGCGGTCGTTGCTACTACGGCGGCGCGGGCCTGGGGGCCTGGCGGGCGGAGGGTGATGAACCTGTGCCCATCAGCGTGCGAAACACACCGCCTGCGGGTGAGGCGTTGACCGTAGTCGCCAGCCGCCGCCATTCCAGCCCTGAGCAGGAGCACTTGCTGGCCGGGCTGAGTGAGCATCTGGGCGAATTGAAGTTGGTCAGCGTGGGCAGTTCCTTGAAGTTCTGTTTGCTGGCTGAAGGAGCGGCTGATTGTTATCCACGCCTGGCGCCGACTTCGCAGTGGGATACGGCAGCGGCACAGGGTGTGCTGGAAGGGGCTGGTGGTGTGGTGCTGCAACTGGATGGTGAACCGTTCAGTTATCCGGCCCGTGAGTCGCTGCTCAATCAGTCGTTTCTGGCGTTGCCGGCGCAGGCGCCGTGGCGTGAAAAATTGCTGGATCTGGCACAACGCTAGTCCACCCCTGTGGGAGCGGGCTTGCCCGCGATGCAAACGCTGTGGTCTTTCAGCCAGACCGCGCCGCGGCCATCGCGAGCAAACCCGTTCCCACAAAAATCGAGTTAGCGGTGCAACACGTACTGCCCGCTAAACCTCACCGCATCTTCCCCGCCCTGAACATTGACTACCCGCGTTTCCAGGGTCAGCCGCGCGCGGCCGTGGCGTTTGTACATGGCCAAAAACCTGTTCCATTGCGCATCATCTGGCGCATCACATAACGCAATGGCGTCCTCGGTCACGGGCAGCGGGTAGCTGATATGACCTTCCTGAATCACGATATGCCCGTCTTCGATTCCCGCTTCGCGCAGGCTCAAATGCAGCCAGCCCCAGCCCGCCAGCACTGCGCCGCAGTACAGGCTGCCGCCGAACATGGTGCTCTTGTGATTGATATTGGCTTCAAGCGGCAACTGCAGACGCAACTGCCGGTCTTGCCAGCCCAGTACCTTGAGACCCATTTCCCGGGTCAGCGGGATGTCGTGATGAAGAACTGACTCCAGATAACGACTGTCGCGGTTCATGCTGCGGCCTCTTTAATCAAGTTCATCTGGGTGTGGATGGCTGGCGCTGTCGAAGTTCAGCCCGTGCTTGCGCAGCTTGTCGTGCAGGGTCTTGCGCGGCACACCCAGTGCTTCGGCCAGGCTGCGCATGGAGCTGTGGGTGCGTTCAAGCTCGGCGGCGATCAGGCTTTTCTCGAAGTGCTCGACCTGCTCGCTCAAGCCGCCAGCTACTTCATTGCCCGCTGCTGGCTGGCCTTCAGCGGAGTTATCCAGAGCCAATTCAAGGCCCAGGGCAAAGCGCTCGGCGACGTTTTGCAGCTCGCGCACGTTGCCAGGCCAGGTGTGGCGCAACAATAAAGCCCGCTGCGCCGGTTGCAGCACGTTGGGCGTCAGGTCATGGCGCACGCTGGCTTCGCCGGCAAAATAATCGAACAACATCAGCACATCTTCACCCCGCTCACGCAGGGGGGCGATGCGCAAGGGCGCTACGTTGAGGCGGTAATACAGGTCGGCGCGGAAGCGGCCCTGATCGGCGGCCTGGCGCAGGTCTTCCTTGGTGGCGGCGATCACCCGTATATCCAGCGGGATCAGCTGGTTCCCACCCAGGCGCTCGACCACGCGCTCTTGCAGCAAACGCAGCAATTTGACCTGCACGTCCAGGCTCATGCTCTCGATTTCGTCGAGGAACAGGGTGCCGCCATTGGCGAACTCGAACTTGCCAATGCGCCGCTTCTGCGCGCCGGTAAAGGCTCCCGGCTCATGCCCGAACAGTTCGCTCTCA
Organism: Pseudomonas sp. FSL W7-0098; assembly: GCF_005930585.1. Lineage (NCBI taxonomy): Bacteria > Pseudomonadati > Pseudomonadota > Gammaproteobacteria > Pseudomonadales > Pseudomonadaceae > Pseudomonas > Pseudomonas sp. FSL W7-0098. The sequence continues at coordinate 128,139 of NZ_RXHW01000009.1, read as the reverse complement.
ACCACGGATTCAGCCAGGGCCCCGGCATTGATCGCCACAAACGGGCCGTTACGCCGCGCCGATAAATCATGCAGCGCCCGTGCAACCACTTCTTTGCCCGAGCCGGTCTCGCCGAGGATCAGCACATCGGCCTTGGTGGCGGCCAGAGCGCCGATTTGCTCGCGCAAGCGCAACATGGCCGGTGATACCCCCACCAGCCGCGAGCTCAGCAACTGGCGATCGCTCAGAGCCAGGCGCAGGCTGCGGTTGTCCATAACCAGGGCGCGCAAGGCCAGAGCACGACGCACGCTGTCGAGCAGGGCGTCACTGGCAAAGGGCTTTTCGAGAAAGTCATAGGCACCTGCACGCATGGCCTGCACCGCCAGCGGCACATCGCCGTGACCGGTAATCAGCAGCACCGGCAGTTCCGGGTCCTGGCCATGCAGTTGCGCCAGCAGCTCAAGGCCGTCCATGCCCGGCATGCGGATATCGCTGACTACCACACCCGGCCAGTCCCGGCCGATACGCTCGGCCAGGCCGTTGGCTTCGGCCAGTGGCAGCACCTTGAGCCCGGCCAGGTCCAGGGTCTGATACAAAGCCTGGCGCAGATGCGGGTCATCATCGATCAGGATGACCTGAACGTGCGGATCGATGGGCTGGCTCATGACCTGGAGTCCTCTGAAGCTTGCAAGCTCACACCTGGCGCACCTGCGCGCAGGCGTAAGGTAATTAAGGCGCCGCCTTCTTTGTGGTTGGCGAACAACAATTCGCCACCAAAGGCGCGGATCAGTGTGTCGCAAATGGCCAGCCCCAGGCCCAGCCCCTGAGTACGGGTCTTGGTGGTATAGAACGGCTCACCGGCGCGGCCCAGCGCTTCCATGCAAAAACCCGGGCCGTTGTCGCGAATGTACACAGTGACGCCTTCCGGCGTGGATTGGGCACTTAGCCACAAGCGCCGGGGCGGGCCTTTTTCGGTCAAGGCATCGAGGGCGTTGGCCAGCAGGTTACCCAGTACCTGACGCAGGCGTGTTTCACCGGCTTCAACCCAGAGCGTGGCGGCGGGCAAGTCACGGATCAGTTCGACTTCCATGCTGCGTCGACGCTTGGCCAGCAACGCCAGGGCATCGTCCAGCGCCGGTTGCAGGGCGACGCTTTCCGGTGCGTGGCGATCGCGGCGGGCGAAGGCGCGCAGGTGGGCAATGATGGAGGACATGCGGCCGGTCAGTTCGTTGATCAGCTTGAGGTTGCCGCGGGCATCGTCGATACGTTGGTGGTCGAGCAACACTTCGGCGTTTTCGGCATAACTGCGGATAGCCGCCAGCGGCTGGTTGAGTTCGTGGCTGATGCTGGCCGACATGGTGCCCAGCGCCGACAGCTTGCCTGCCTGCACCAGATCGTCCTGGGCGCGCACCAGTTCCTGTTGCGCATGTTCGCGCTCCAGTACCTCTTCACGCAGACGCCGGTTTAGCCCTTCAAGGTCGCTGGTGCGCTCTGCCACACGCATTTCCAGCTCGCGGCGGGCCTTGGCTTCAAATGCAATGCGATCCAGGTAATGACGCCGACGCTGCATCATTAAACCGATCAACAGCATGACCACCAGCAAGGTGGCGCCGCCGATGGCCAGCACGGTGCGCACCGAGCGGTCGATCAATGTGCGAGGGGCAAGAATGTTCGCCTGCCAGCCGGTTTCGTCGATGGTCTGCGTCTGTACCAGCCAGGCACTGGGGTCGAGCGCCAGGGGCTTGGGGTCGCTGGTGGGGTAGGGGAGAATGGCGAAAATGGCCTGACGTTCTTCCTCAGACAGATCACGGGTGGACCTGAAGCGCCATTCAGGGCGCGAAGTGAGAATGACCACCCCATTGCTGTCGGTCAGCAACAGTTGTTCCGGTGTTTTGCCCCAGAGTCGCTCGGTGTGGTCGAGGTCGACCTTGACCACCAGTACGCCAAGCTTTTGGTTGTCTACCTCAACCGGTGCTGCGAAGTAGTAGCCGCGTTTTCCGGAGGTCGTGCCCTGGCCGAAGAAGCGCCCGAGCTTGCCTTGCATTGCTTCGCTGAAATAGGGGCGGAAGGCAAAGTTACGTCCGATAAAACTATCGCTTTTATTCCAGTTCGACGTCGCAATAGTGTCACCATGAGCATCCACCAGGTACATGACTTCAGCGCCGGTCTGGCTGGTGATTTCACTGAGCAACTGATTGGCTTTACTCAGGGCTTGCGGGCTTTCCGGGTCAGCCAGCAGCTCGCGCAGGTCAGGCAACTGGCCCAGAATCTGCGGCAGCACCTCATAGCGATGCAGCGTGCCCAGCAGGTTGGCCACGTACAGGTCGAGCGTCTGGCGGTTTTGCCCGGCCAGTTCGCTGCGGTAATAGCGCTCGGCCAGGTGTTGCAGCGGCCACAGCAAAGGCGCCAGGCACAGCGCCAATAAGGCCAGGCTACGCCAGCGGGGTCTGCGAGGAACTGAGGAAGAGGTGATCATCGTTGAGCTGCGCTGCAAGAATACGTTGCAGTATACCCAACGAACCCTGTGGGAGCGGGCTTGCTCGCGATGCAAACGGCGCGGTTTGTCAGGCAGACCGCAGTGATGTCATCGCGAGCAAGCCCGCTCCCACAAGGGGATTGGCGTTAGCGTGGTTGCTCGGCCACGCAATCGCTCAGCGCGGCGGTCCATTCGGGTTGGGTGACTTGCCATTCGCGGGCCAGCTTGCTGCAATCCAGGCGCGAGTTTTGCGGCCGTGCTGCGGGTGTCGGGTAGGCGCTGGCAGGAATGGGTTCCAGCGTCGCGCAGGCCTTGCCCTGGGCGCTCAGGTGCGCGGCGATGGCCTGGGTAAAGCCAAACCACGAAGTTTCACCCTGAGCAGTCAGGTGGTAGGTGCCCCATGCCCCGGTTTCACCGGCTTGCCAGCGCTCGATCAATGCCCGCGTGCTTCGGGCTATGGTGCCGGCCCAGGTCGGTGCGCCGATCTGGTCAGCCACTACGCGTAATTCCGGGCGTTCTTGCAGCAAGCGCTGCATGGTCAGCAGGAAGTTTTTACCATGGGTCGAGTACACCCAACTGGTGCGCAGGATCAAGTGTCGGGCACCGCTCGCCGCGATGGCCAGTTCTCCCGCCAGCTTGCTTTTGCCGTATACGCCGAGCGGGTTGGTGGCGTCGTCTTCGGTGTAGGGCGCAGGTTTGCTGCCATCAAACACGTAGTCGGTGGAGTAGTGAATCAAGGGGATGCCCAGGGCCGCCGCTTCTTCAGCAAACACACCCGGTGCGGTGGCGTTGATGGCAAAGGCCAGTTCCTGCTCGTTTTCAGCCTGATCCACGGCAGTGTGAGCTGCGGCAATGATGATCAAGTCCGGCTTGTGCGCCCGCACCTGGGCACGGATTTGCTCGGGCTGGCTCAGATCGAGTACATCGCGGCCCAGCACAATCAGGTTGCCCAGACCGGCAAGGTGCTTTTGCAACTCAACGGCAACCTGACCGGTTTTGCCGCTGATAAGGATGTTCAGCGGGGTTTTAAGGTCAGTCACGCGATCAGGTCCCTGGGCTCGGTGAAGCCCAGGCGCTGGCCCTGATAGCTGCCGTCTTGCACGCGCTGGCACCACTCCAGATGGTCCAGGTACCACTGCACGGTTTTGCGCAGGCCGGTTGCGAAAGTTTCTTCGGGCACCCAGCCCAGCTCGCGTTCAATTTTGCCGGCGTCGATCGCGTAGCGCTGGTCGTGGCCCGGGCGGTCCTGGACGAAGGTGATCAGGTCGGCAAACTGCGCGACGCCCGCCGGACGCTCGGGCGCCAGTTCTTCGAGCAGGGCGCAGATGCTGCGCACCACGTCGATGTTCTTTTGCTCGTTATGCCCGCCGATGTTGTAGGTCTCGCCTACGACACCTTCGGTCACGACTTTCAGCAGGGCGCGGGCGTGATCCTCGACGAACAGCCAGTCACGCACTTGCAGGCCATTGCCATACACCGGCAGCGGCTTGCCGGCGAGGGCGTTGAGGATCACCAGCGGGATCAGTTTTTCCGGGAAGTGGAACGGCCCGTAGTTGTTCGAGCAGTTGGTCAGCAACACCGGCAAACCGTAGGTACGGTTCCAGGCGCGGACCAGATGGTCGGACGCCGCCTTGCTGGCCGAGTACGGCGAGCTTGGCGCGTAGGGGGTAGTCTCGGTGAACAGATCGTCGACGCCGTGCAGGTCGCCATACACTTCGTCGGTGGAAATATGGTGGAAGCGAAATGCGCTTTTTTCCGGCTCAGGCAAGGTCAACCAGTAAGCGCGGGTGGCTTCCAGCAGGCTGTAGGTACCGACGATATTGGTCTGGATAAAGTCCGACGGGCCATCGATGGAGCGGTCAACGTGTGACTCGGCCGCCAGGTGCATGATCGCCTGCGGCTGGAAACGCGCAATGATCGCGCTGACCGCTGCCTGATCGACGATATCGGCCTGCACGAATTCGTAGCGGGTATCGGTGGCAATGCTTTGCAGCGATTCCAGGTTACCGGCGTAGGTCAGCTTGTCGAGGTTGAGCACTTCATGCCCGGTATTTTTGATCAGATGACGGATCAACGCTGAACCAATAAAACCGGCGCCGCCGGTGACTAAAATGCGCATGTGGTGATCCCTTATTCCCCGAAGGCACTTAAACGTATGAGGTATAGCTTGTGGGGATGCGCCGGGGGGTGCAAGTGGGAGCTGTCGGGAAAATAGCGGTAGGGATAAAAATGCAGATTAATATCTGTTTATTCACGGTTTAAATACGCGTTAAAACTTATAAAGTGTTTTTGTTGCCGATATTTATCGGCTATAAGTGTGCTCGCCGTTGACGCAAAGCTGAGCTGCGTCCACTGTCCTGTTTGTTTCGCACTCAAAACCCAAGACGTTTTCCAGGAGTCCAGATGACCACTTTGCACAGTTCGCCGCGCGCTGACGGCTTTTACATGCCTGCCGAATGGGCTGCGCAGACCCAGACGTGGATGATCTGGCCTGAACGTCCGGACAACTGGCGCCTGGGCGGCAAGCCGGCACAGGCGGCGCACGCGGCTGTGGCCAAGGCCATTGCGCGTTTTGAACCGGTGACCGTCGGGGTGTCGGCAGCCCAGTACGAAAACGCCCGCGCTCAGCTCGATGTGCCGAATATTCGTGTGGTCGAAATATCCAGCGACGATGCCTGGGTACGCGACAGCGGTCCGACCTTCGTGATCAACCGCAGTGGCGAAGTGCGCGGCGTAAACTGGGATTTCAACGCTTGGGGCGGCTTCGACGGTGGTTTGTACTTCCCGTGGAACCGTGACCAGCAAGTGGGCAGCAAGGTACTGGAAATCGAACGTTGCCCGCGTTACTACACCGAAGGTTTTGTGCTTGAAGGCGGCTCAATCCACGTCGATGGTGAAGGCACGCTGATCACCACGGCCGAATGCCTGATGAACCGCAACCGCAACCCGCATCTGTCACGCGAAGAAATCGAAGACGTGCTGCGCTCGCATCTGGCTGTGGACAAGATCATCTGGCTGCCGGACGGCCTGTTCAACGACGAAACCGACGGCCATGTGGATAACTTCTGCTGCTACGTTGCTCCGGGTGAGGTATTGCTGGCCTGGACTGACGACGAGCGTGACCCTAACTACGTGCGCTGCCATGCGGCGATGAATGTGTTGGCGACCAGCACTGACGCCAAGGGGCGGCCGTTTGTGGTGCACAAAATGCCGATCCCGGGGCCGATGTATGCGACCCAGGAAGAGTGTGACGGTGTTGATAAAGTGGCTGGCAGCCAGGACCGTAATCCGACTGAGCGTCTGGCCGGTTCCTATGTGAACTTTCTGATCGTCAACGGTGGCATCATCGCACCGAGCTTTAATGACCCTATGGATGCGCAGGCAAAAGACATTCTGCAGAAAATTTTCCCGCAGCACGAAGTGGTGATGGTGCCGGGTCGTGAGTTGCTGCTGGGTGGTGGCAATATCCATTGCCTGACCCAGCAGCAGCCTGCGCCGTACAAAATCTGAGGGATGTGGGAGCGGGCTTGCCCGCGATAAATGCGCTGCGGTCTGTCTGACATACCGCAGTGATTCAATCGCGAGCAAGCCCGCTCCCACAGGGTCAGTACTTATTCAGAACTTGTACGTCCCCGTCATCACCAGGCTGCGCGGCTCGCCCGGCATGATCTGCGCGGCGCTGGTGGCCGACGCATAGTAGTAACGGTCGGTCAGGTTGGTCAGAGCACCGCTCACATCCCAGTCTTTTTCGCGATACCCCGCCAACGCATCCCAGCGCCCGTAGCCCGGCAATACCACGGTGTTCTGGTTATCGGCATAACGCTGGCCCACCAGGGTCAGGCCCGTTTCGGCGTACCAGCCCATCTCCGGCTTCCAGGTAATAAACAGGCTGCCATTGTGCTTGGCCACGCCATTGATGCGTTTGCCCTCAAGCCCGTTGTTGTCCTTGACCACCGTTGCATCCTGCACACCCACGCCGCCGCGCATGTACCAGTTGCCGCCCAGCTTGCCGCTGGCGGTCAGTTCGATGCCGCGTGAGCGTTGCAGGCCGGAGAGCAGGGTGATGGTCGGGTCGTCCGGGTCCTTGGTGCGGCGGTTGTAGAGTTCCAGCTCATACACCGCCAGGGTGGTGCTCAGACGGTCATCCAGCCAGTCGCTTTTGACGCCGATTTCCTTTTGCTTGGTCAGCTCCGGACTCAGGTCGTTGGTGTTGCCTGCAGCACCGGGGGTGATGCCGATCAGGCCGCCGCCCACCGGTGAGAAGGTCTTGGTCCACGAGGCGTAGAACGAGTGGTTTTGCAGCGGCGTCCAGACCACGCCAAGGCGCGGGCTGGTGCTGTGGCTTTGGCGTTCTTCGGTCGGGATCAAGGGCCTGAGATGGTTGGTGGTCTCGACGTTAAAGCGGTCGTAACGCAAGCCGGCCAGTACCTGCCATTGATCGTTGAGGCGAAGCTGGTCCTGGACATACAGGCCCTGGCTCTCGACTTCGGTGTGGTTGTCGCTGGAAATTACCATCGGCCCGGTCGGGCGCAGGCTACGATCGGGGTTGTACACATCTACTGGCGGTACGCCCCCGGCTTTGTAGAGTTTGGGGTCGCGGCGCTGGCTGCCGAGTTCCAGCCCGGTCAGCAGGCGGTGCTCCAGGCCAAAGGTGTCAAAGCCGCCTTCGATTTCGAGGTTGTTGAAAATATTGCGGGTGGTCATGTCCTGCTGCCAGCTCTGGCGGTTGACCTTGTTGATTTTCGGGTCGTAGCCGGTCAGGTAGGTGTTTTCGAACTGGCTGTCGAGCTTGAACACGCCCAGGGTATGGCGCAGTTGCCAGTTGTCGCTCAGTTCATAGCTCAGGCGCGAGCGCAGGTTCTGGACTTTATCGTCGATAAAATCGTTTTGCCCGCCGTAGGTGGTGCCACGGCTGACATCCGCCGGGCGCCCGTCGATGCTCGGAATGCCGCGATCCGGGGTACGGTTGTAGCGGTTGTATTCGTATTGCACCAGCCAGTTCAGGTCGGGGGTAATTTGCCAGCTTATCGATGGCGCGAACAGCTGACGGTTACCGCTGACGTGATCGCGAAAGCTGTTTTTGTCTTCGTTGCCCATGTTCAGGCGCAGGCTCACGGTGTCACTCGGGTCAGCGCTAAGGTCGGCATACAGGCTGCGCAAATCCTCGCTGCCGCCCTGGGCCTGAATGCTCGACTGGCGGCCGGACTGGGGCATCTTGCTGACGCGGTTGATGATCCCGCCCTGGCTGCCACGGCCATACAGCACGGCCGCCGGGCCCTTGAGCACTTCAATACGTTCGATATTGTGCAGGTCGCGTACGTATTGGCTGTCGTCGCGAATACCGTCCAGATAAAAGTCGTTGCTGGCGTCAAAGCCGCGGATGCGCAGGCTGTCAAAACGGGTGTCGGCAGTGCTGCTGACGTTGGGAATCCCGCTCAGGGCTTCGCCGATGCTGTTGATGCCGTAATCGAGGACGTTGCTGGTTTTTACCGAGTCGATGGCTTGCGGCACATAACGCGCCGGAGTCGAGGTGCGAGTAGCGGTGGTGACATCCTTGACCCGTGGGTCATCGGCCTCAGCTTCGCTGGCGCTGATCGACAGCTCCGGGAGCACAGTGGTGGCGTTACTGAATCCGGCGTACAGCAAGGCACACAGCCCCAGATTCAAGGGTGTTAAACGGCAGGGGGAGAGCATGGTTGAGGGGTGTCCGGGCGGTTGAGAGGGTCGTTATATTTTTAGGGCGTGAATGGTAATAGTTCTTGTTGCCTTATGTTAAGAATTACCAATAACGTGACCTGCAAATATGTTTCTGTTTGTTTCTCTGCCCTGCAGCCCTTACAGCACCTGATTCGCCCGGTTCGCGCAACACACTAAAAGGCATACCGATGTTTTTCCCCTGGCCCTGCAAGACTAGGCTGGCGTTCTGTTTTAGTGATGACCCGGAGCCCTACATGACCGCTACACCTGTCCTGCATTACATCTACGACCCCCTGTGCGGCTGGTGCTATGGCGCCAAGCCGCTGATCGACGCCGCGCGCGATATTTTGCCGGTCGTGGCCCACGGTGGCGGGATGATGGCAGGCGCACATCGCCGAGCTGTGTCGGCGCAACTGCGCGATTACGTGATGCCCCATGACCAGCGCATTGCCCAATGCACCGGGCAACCATTTGGCGAGGGGTACTTCGAAGGCTTGCTGCGCGACACCACGGCAGTATTCGATTCGGCGCCGCCGACCACCGCCGTGCTGGTTGCCGAACAATTGGCCGGGCGCGGCCTGGAGCTGTTGGGGCGCCTGCAAACGGCGCATTACGCAGAAGGGCGGCGGATTGCCGATAAAGACGTATTGCTGGCAGTGGCGACCGAAATGGGCCTGGATGTCGATGCATTCCGCGCCGCTTACGCTGCGATGAGCGGCGATGTAACGCAGGCCCACTTCAAGGCCAGCCGGGCATTGTTGTCCCGGGTTGCTGGGCAGGGCTTTCCGACTGTTGTACTGGAGCAGTCCGGCCAGTATCAGGTGATCGACCTTGGGGAGTATTTGGGCAAGCCTGAAGCTTTTGCTGCCTGGTTGCGCCAGTGCGCTGGCGTCACCGGTACAGACACAATCGTTTCAGCGCCAGCCTGTGGCCTGGATGGTTGTCAGTAACAATTTCTGACACTTCGGTCAAAGCTTTGAAAAGCCTTGGCAATTAACAAATTTTTCACGAAATTGACACCTCGCCTTCACGGCAGCTAGGATCCCTGCCAACGCCTGTGGCGATAAGCCATACACCAACTTTTCGAAAGACCTGCACACAGTCTTCGTGCGGGTCTTTTTGTTTATGTGAAGCAACCACCACTCAATGTTTCAGCTTGAACCCCACAGCGCGCTTCTATTCAGAAATAAGGAAAATAATATGTTGAACAAACGGATAGGTCTTCTCGCTCTGGGCGTACTCAGTGCTACCCAGGCTATGGCTAACGATCAAGCTGACGCAAAAGGTTTTGTAGAAGACAGCCACCTCAATGTACTGGCGCGCAACGCCTACATCAGCCGTGACTACAAAAACCACCAACAAGACAAAGCTGAATGGGGCCAGGGTTTCCTCGGCACATTCACTTCGGGCTTCACCCAGGGCACCGTAGGTGTGGGTGTGGATGCTTTCGGCATCTACGCACTGCGTCTGGATGGCGGTCGCGGCAACAGCGGCGCGGGCGGTATCGATTTCTTCAAGCAGGGCGCCAGCGGTAAAGCGGCTGACGACATCGCCAAGGCTGGCGCTGCGGTGAAGGTTCGCGTGTCCAACACTGTGCTCAAGTACGGCGATCAAATGCCTGCGCTGCCGGTGTTGATGTATGACAATTCGCGTCTGATGCCGGAAAGCTTCACCGGTACCCTGTTGACCTCCAAGGAGATCAACGGTCTGGAAATCAACGTCGGTCGTTTCACTGCAGAGTCGCGTAAAAGTGCTGAAGCACGCGACAGCGGTGACTTGAAAAGCATCAACGTGTTCGGCGGTAGCTACAAGTTCACCGACAACCTGTCGGCGTCCCTGTACGGCTCCGAGATGGAAGACGAGCTGAACAAGCAATACGTGGGCGTAACCTACGCAATCCCGCTGCAAGACAAACAGTCCCTGACGTTTGATTTCAACGGCTACCGTACTCACGTAAAAGAAGACTACGCCCGTGACGTGCTGAAGGTTGACGGCCAGGACAACAAGATCTGGAGCCTGGCAAGCACCTACGCTTTCGGCGCGCACACGGTGACCCTGGCGTACCAGAGCAGCACCGGCGAAATCGGCTACCCGTACGGCGGCTATCGCAACGCAGGCGGCGTGGGCGACGGTGGCAACACCATCCTGCTGGCCAACTCCTACTGGTCCGACTTCAATGCCAAGGACGAACGTTCGTGGCAGCTGGGTTATGGCTTCGACTTCGGTGCCGTTGGTATTCCGGGTCTGACCTACAACATCGCCTACGTGCGCGGCACCAACATCGACGACGGTTCCGACCGTGGCCGTGGTACTGAGCGCGAAATCTTCAACCAGGCCAAGTACGTCGTACAAAGCGGCCCGGTCAAAGACCTGAGCGTGCGTCTGCGTGGCTCGTGGTTGCGCGTATCGAACAACGCCAGCGACTACAACGTGGGCGGCAACGAAGTACGTGTATTTGTTGATTACCCGATCAGCATTTTCTGATGCGACCGACCTGTTGAACAGGTTGGACATCTGAATAAAAACGCCCCGACTGGTTCGGGGCGTTTTTTTTTGGCCGCGATTAACCGCGGCGTGAGGAACGCATCCGGATGAAACCATCACTCACACTTGGGTTGGACCGAGAACTAGTTGGCCATTATCTGAAGTGTTTAAGATTATTCCCTTGAGATTATATTCCTTTGGTGGAATATTTTGAGCATGACATGGAACGTTGAGTACACCGACGAATTTGGCCTATGGTGGGAAACGCTCAGTGAAAAGGAACAGGTCAGCGTGGCGGCCAGTGTCAAATTGCTAGAGCTGCTCGGTCCGGCCCTGCGCTTCCCCCATTGCAGCGATATCAAGGGGGCACGCTACGGTAACCTTCGCAAACTACGCGTGCAGCATGGAGGTCGCCCCTACCGGGTGCTTTATGCCTTTGACCCACGCCGCTGCGCCTTGCTGTTAACGGGCGGTCACAAGACCGGTCACGACCGATGGTATGAAGAGAATGTCCCTTTGGCGGAAATTCTCTACGAAGTCCATTTGCAGACACTGATTGAAGAGGGCCAGGAAAATGGCTAAAAAATTTGCCGAGCTTGAAGCGCGCATGTCCCCAGAGGCGCGTGAGCAAACCCAGGCTTTATACCATCAGCATTTGCAGGAAATGCCTTTGCACGAGTTGCGCAAAGCTCAGGCGCTGAGCCAGGAGACACTGGCCAAAGCGCTGAATATCAACCAGGCGGCAGTTTCCAAAATGGAGCGGCGCACTGATATGTATATCAGTACGTTGCGTAATTACATTCAAGCCATGGGTGGCGAGCTGGAAATCATCGCGACTTTCCCGGATGGTCAGGTAAAAATAGAAAACTTCGCGCACAAATAACGCGTTCTAAAATACCCAAACCGCCAATGCCATTGAAGGCCCTGCAACGGCCAGCGGCACGATCAGGCGCGGCCGGTATGTCAGCAATATCACCAGCCCGCCAGCCGCAACGCTGAGCACTGCCGCCCACAAGGCGATACCCACTGACGGGCCCAGTTCGATAACGCCGGGGATCACCGCTCCAACCAGCAGCAGCCAGCCCAGCAGGCGCAATAGCTGGCGCTTGAACGGGCCGCCTTTGTCTGCAAACACCTGCCCATGATGGCGCTCGGTACTCAGGCTGAGTGCGCTGAAACCACTGAAACTCAACGCCAGGCATATCCAGATCATGCTGCGCTCTCTTGTCGGGTGTTGACCGTACGCGGTTGGCGCTGTGGCCGTTGCAGCGGTTGATGGCGGTTGAGTTTCCAGGCCGCGTAGCCAAGCAGCGCTGCACTGGCGAGCAAGGTCAGGTCCATGCCCGCCAGCAACCATTGGCCCTGTGCAAGGCTGGCCAGCAGATGGCTGTGTGCAAGGCCGAAACTGAACAGCGGCAAGGCTGCAAATAACCCTGCAGCTACCCAGAGCTGTTCAAGCCAGGCTCGTTTGTGGCTGCGCAGCAGTGGATGAACCAGGCACAGCAACCAGATGATAAAGAAGCTGCGAATTTCCCAGGCGCTGCGCTGGGTCATGTCCACGGGTAATAACCGATTAGCCCAAAAATAGGCGGCAATGGCCAGCGGCAGACCCGTAACCGTGCCGACATTGAGCACCTCGACCAGACGATGGCCGATGGGGGTGCGCCCCAGTTTCTGCCGTTCCGGCAGGCGTTTGACCACCCATAGCACCAGCCCGGTGGCAATCATTGCCGTACCCACGACCCCGCTGATAAAGAAAAACCAGCGCAGCGGAGCACCGGCAAAGCGGATCAGGTGCAGGCTGGACAACACGTTATAGATCGCGTTGGGCGTGCTGATCGCAGGGGCGGGTGGGCTGTTCAACAAAGCACCACTCACACCGTCAAAACGCAGCCGTTCGCTGTTGCCCCGGTCGATCAGGCTGTCGCCACCGCGTTCACGCAGTTCGATGACGGCATCCGATGTGCCGGGCCGGGTCACGCTGATGCTGCTGACTCCTCGGGGCCAGCGCTGCTCGGCCTGGGCCAGCAGGGGGGCAACGTCCGTCAGTGGCACCTGCTCGCCCAATGGCTGATCGCCTGCACCCATTGCTGGCGCAGTACGGGCACCGCGTCCGCCGCTTTCGTTGAAGAACTTTTGGGTATCACCGCGATAGGCGCTTTCAACGCCCCAGGGCATCAACATAAACATCAGCAGCAACAAACCGCTGTAAGTGATCATCAAGTGAAACGGCAGGGCCAGCACTGCAGTGGCATTGTGCGCGTCCAGCCATGAGCGTTGTCCCTTGCGTGGACGAAAAGTGAAGAACTCCTTAAAGATTTTTTTGTGGGTGATCACCCCGCTGACAATCGCCACCAGCATCACCATGGTCGCAATACCGACGATCCAGCGCGCCAGCACTTGCGGCATGCCGTACAGCTCAAAGTGAAAACGATAAAGAAAACCGCCGCCACGGGTTTCCCGCGGGGTCACCGGTTCGGCCGTGCCCGCATCCAGGGCCACGCTTTGGCCGCCCCTTTTGACGACCGGCTGGCCGATGTCGAACCACTGTGCCTGCGCCCCGGCATTGCGTTCGCCGGGCAGGGTGAGGGTCCATTGCGCAGCGTTGGGCGCCAGGCTTTGCATGGCTTGCGCAAGGCGCTGCGCGGTCTGGTTGTCGGGCACAGAGGCGTGCAGTTCAGGTTTCATCCAGAACGTGATTTCTTCCTGAAAAAAACTCAGGGTACCGGTCAGGAACACGGCATACAGCAACCAGCCGAGTAACAGCCCGACCCATGTGTGCAGCCAGGCGTTGGCCTGACGAAAACCGAGGGCCTTCATGGCATGACTTCCCGCAGCAGCAGGTGGAGGGCCGGCGGCACGCAGCAAGCCAAGGCAACAAGCCAGGCCCGGATTGCAGATGCGGCGCTAAATGCCCAGATTGCCATCGCGCAATACAGCGCAAAGGCCAGCATGGTGGCGCTCAGCACTGCCTGCGCCCGAGGCCCGGGCAGCAACAGACTGAGGCTCGCCGCCGCCAAGGCGGCAAACAGGTAACTGCCAAAAATGGCCAGTACGGTGCGTGCGGCAATGGCCAGACGGTAGGCCGTCTGCGGCGCAGGATTAAGGGCATCGCTCATATGAATACCTTGGGCGCGCAGCCCGGTTCAGGGTCAGAACGTATAGTTGGCTTTGACCCAAAAGCGTCGGCCGTCTTCGGCATAGGAATAATCGGAGTCCACATCCTGCTCCCTGACCTGATTGGTCAGGTTATAGCCGACCAGGCTCAAGGACAGATCCTGGGTAGCTTGCCAGGTGGCGCCCACATCCACGGTAGTGATGGCTTGCTCGCTTTGTGACACGGCGCCGCCCTGACCCCAGGCAATGCTGGTTTCTTCACCGCGATAGCTGACGGTGGCGAAGCTGGAAACCGAGTCGATGATTTGCCAGTCCAGCGTCGCGCTGCCAGAGTGCTTGGGCGTGGCCACCAGGGGCTGGCCCTCGGCCAGTGGGTAGCCAAAGCCTAGAATGGTTGCCTCGCCGCTGGACACTTTGGAGTGCAGGTAGGTGTACTCGCCCTTGAGCTGCACCCGGTCGTTGAAGCGATAACGGGCAGCGGTCTCGATGCCGCGCACCGTGGCACCGGTGATATTGAAATAGGTGCTGTAGATGCGCCCGGTGATCGGGTCTGCAGGTACCGGGCTGCCGTCCGGGTAGTACAGCTGGCGGGTGCCGGTGTTGGCGATCTTGTTTTCGTAGTCGGTGTCGAACAGCGTGACATTACCGCTGAATTTTCCACCGGCGTCGTAGTAAAGGCCGATTTCGCGGTTTTCGCTTTCTTCCGGTTTCAAATCCGGGTTGCCCCAGGTGTAAGCACCACCGCGTTGCGGCAGGCCGATATTGGGGTTGGTCTGGGTGATGGTCGGCGACTTGAAGCCCTTGGCCACGCCGCCTTTTAGCGTCCAGTCCGGATTGAGGCGCCATACGCCGTAAAAGCGTGGTGTCCAATGGCGACCGAAGAACTCGTTGTCGTCCATGCGAATACCGGTGGTCAGGCTGAAGCTGTCAGTCACGCTCCATTCGTTCTCGGCGAACAGCGATTTTTCTGTCATCGAAGTGCCAATCCCAGCACCCTGCGGGCTGGCGTAATAACCGTCCGCCTCCAGCTCGTCTTTTTTCCACTGGGCGCCGGCAACAAAGACGTTGCGGTCAAACGGCAGGCTGATTTTGCTTTCGAATACCGAGTTGGTGACTTCAGGCGTGACGCTCTGATTGCCGGTCTGGACATCGCTGGCGCGGGTCGCTTCTTCGCGATACAGGCTGATATCGGTAGTACCGAAATCCCAGTTGCCGGTGTGGGCCAAAACATAAGTATCGCGGGTGTACTGGTTGTTGTTTTTCGCGGCTGTAGGCGCCAGGCTTTTGCCCGGGTTGTTCCAGAACTCCTGCTCGGTGCGGCCGGCTTCGAGCATGAACTCCTGTTGCTCATCAGGGGTCAGCCACAGGCGTGCGGTGCCGCTGTGGCGGGTCGATTTGGAGAAGCCGTTGAGGATTTTGTCCTCGTCGCGTTGCTTGTCGTAGCCCCAGAGCTGAATGCCGAGACGGTCTTCGACCAGCGGACCGGACACGTACCCGTCCAGTTGCGTGCTGTCACCTGCTTTGGAGCTGTCCTGGAAGGTGTGGTCCGCGGATACCGACCCTGACCATTGCCGCGCCACTTTGCGAGTGATGACGTTGATCACCCCGCCCAGTGCTTCGGAGCCGTAGAGCGTGGACATCGGGCCGCGCACCACCTCAATACGATCAATCGCTTCGACGGGCGGTATCCAGTTCATGCCCAGGCCTTCGGAGGTGCCGCCCTTGAGCGTGACCTGGCTGGTGTTCTGGCGACGACCGTCAATCAGGATCAGGACGTGGCTGGACTCCATGCCGCGAATGGAAATCTCGCCCTTGTCACCGCCGATGATGCTCACGCCTTCAACATTGCGAACGGCATCGGCAAGTGAGCGGAACTGCTTGTTTTCCAGCTCTTCGCGGGTAATCACCGAGATGCTGGCGGGTGCATCGCGCACGTCCTGGCTGAAGCCCGAAGCCGTAACCACCGTTGAGCCGACCTCCAGTGGCGCGGCATTGGCCGTTGCCCCGGAAGGTAGTTCTTCTTCATCGGCGCAAACTGCCGTCAGGGGCAGGCCAAGGCTGACCAGTGCGGTAAAAATAGCCAGAGGCTTGCGGGCAAAAGGAGAGGGGGCAACGGTGCTGCAGCGGTGGCAGTTCATAAACAGCGTTCCTGGGATTCTTGCTATTGCGCAAATGAAAATAATAAGCTGTCTCAGTTGCGTTTCTTGTTTGCGAATGTTGCCAGCTCAACCTGACCGGAACCTGACGAGCCCTCGTTGATTTCCCGCTGCGCCGTTTTTTATCGTCGTGGCTGACCTTTTTGTGGATTGAAGTAAATGAAAGTGCTGGTTGTTGAGGATCACCGGGCACTGCGCGGTTTGCTGATCGAGCATCTGCTGCAAGCCGGATTTGCCGTGGATGGCGCCGAAGATGGGCGCACGGCCCAGGCTTTGCTGGAAGTCGGCAGCTATGACGCGATGATCCTGGATCTTGGCTTGCCGGACATGGACGGCATGTCGCTGCTGGCCATGCGTCAGCACAGCGCCAATGCCGATTTGCCGTGCATCATCCTGACTGCGCGGGATGCCCTGCAAAGCCGGGTCAACGGGCTGAATGCAGGCGCGGACGACTACATTCTCAAACCCTTCGACATGCAGGAACTGGAGGCGCGATTGCGCGCAGTCTTGCGCCGTCCCGGAAGCCGTGTCAGTACCTCGTTGCGCTGCGCCAATCTGACATTCGAGCCTGAAACCCGGCACTTGAGCGTGGATGGCCACCCCGAGGTGCTGGTGCTGGCCCGACGCGAAGCCATGCTGCTGGAAGAAATGCTGCGCATCGCACCGCGTATCGTGATCAAGGAGCAACTCGAAGAGCGGCTGTATGCCTTCAATGAGCCTGTGACCCTGAATGCCATCGAAGCACTGGTCTCACGACTACGGCGCAAACTCGCTGAGGCGGGTGCTCATAGCCGGATCGAGACCGTACGCGGGCTGGGCTATCGCTTGCTTAACCTCGATCCCGCCCATGATTAAGCGCAGCCTGCGCAGCCTGCGCAGCCTGCGCTGGCGGCTGTTGACCGCCATGCTGCTGGTGTTCGCCCTGGGTTTTGGCAACCTGGCGATTTACCTGTATGGCACCCGCGACGAATTGCGCCGCGGGGTAATGACTATTGAAGCGCAGGTGATTGCCGATGGTTTTCGGGTGGACAGCGACCCTGCCAGCCTGCCGCGCCACTATGCCGGTGGCGAACTGTCTTATTCGTTGTACTCGGCCGATGGTCGATTGTTGTGGAAGTCCGAAAACCTCAAACATCCCCGTCGGCTCAAGCAGCCAGGTGCGAACCCGGGCTGGATGCGCTGGAGCGCTTTCAGCGGGCGGGTGGTCAGCGTGCCGGTGGAGTTGCCCGACGGTGCCATATTGATGGTGGCCAAGCAGGACAATCTTGAGCGCGAAGTGATTGGCAACCTGCTGGCGGCCCGCTTGCGCCAGAGCCTGGTGATGATGGTACCTATCGGTTTGCTGTCATTGGGTCTGATCCTTTTATTGCTGCACTGGACCTTGCGTCCGGTGCGGGTGGCGGCCAAGTTGGCGCGCAGTATCGGGCCGGCAAACCCAGAACAACGTATCCCGCTGGACAACCTGCCGAGTGAAATCCAGCCCCTGGCGGCTGCGGCCAATACGGCGCTTGATCGTTTGGCTGCGGCCTACACTGCCGAACGGCGTTTCGTGGCCGACGCAGCCCATGAACTGCGCACGCCGTTGACCGTGCTGGATTTGCGCTTGCAAGCAGCCCGGCGCACAGGGCAGGTCGAGTGGCCTGCGCTGGACATGGAAATGCGCCAGATGCGCCGTTTGGTGACTCAGCTACTGGAACTGGCGCGTCAGGAAGGCGAGGCCGCCCAAGGCCATAACGGGCAGCAGCGCACCCATCTCTCGCGTCTCACTCGCGAAGTCTGTGCCGCGCTGTTACCGCTCTTTGAGGCCAGTGGTCGGGTAATCGAGGTGGATATCACCGCAGGTTGCGAATGCCGGGGCAATCCCGATCAGTTGCGTGAAGCTTTGGGCAACCTGCTGGAAAACGCGCTGGTCCACGGCATGGGCACTGTTCAGGTGACCCTGCGCAAGGTGGCCGGGCACTTGCAGTTGGAGGTCAGCGACCAGGGGCAGGGTATTGCGCCAGAGGAGCGCGAAGCCATGTTCCTGCGCTTTCGCAAGGGCCGGCAAAGCAGCGAAGGTACCGGGTTGGGGCTGGCGATTGTGCGTCAGATCGTGCAAAACGCAGGTGGTCATGTAGCGTTCGTACAGGCGCCGAACACCACCATCAGGGTCAGTTTGGCCGTTGCTCAATCGTCTGTTCCTGAGCGCACATGTGCAACCAGTTCATAAACACCTGCAAGCGCTTGGGCACCACATTGAGCGGTGGGTGCACCAGATAATAATCATAGTGACCGTACTGCCTGAAACCGCCAAAAGGCAGCACCAGTTCGCCGCGATCAACACGTTTTTGCACCAGTTGCTGGCGCCCGATGGCGATCCCCGCGTGGCTCATAGCGGCCGTGACGCACAGGTCCGAACGGTCGAAGGTCAGGGTACGTTTGGGCAGTTCCGCGAGCAGGTTGTGTTGTTCGGCCCACAGGGTCCACTCGGCATCATAGGCGGCATGGTCCCAGGCCAGGGAGTCGTGCAGGGTGGTGCAGTTGCTCAGATTTTGCGGGTTTTCGTGCAGACGGTGACGCTGCGCATATTCCGGGCTGCACACCGGCGCCATGCATTCGCGCATCAGCCGCTGGCTGGTGAGGCCGGGGAATTCGCCGTTGGCGTAGTACAAGGCCAGATCTATTTTGCGTGTGCGAAAGTCGACATTGTCATTGCCCACCCGCAGGTCCAGTGAGACCAGCGGATAGCGCTCGATAAAGTCGGCCAGCCGGGGCACCAGCCAGCATTGGGCCACCGATGGCCTGGCATAGAGCGCAATGGCTCCGGCAATTTCTGGCTGTGACGAGCGTTCAAGGGCTTCGGACAATTCCCCCATCGCACTTTGCAGAATTTCGAAAATTCGCTCGCCTTCGTCAGTCAGGCTGACCTGGCGGGTAAGGCGCTGGAACAGCTTCATATTCAACGCCGTTTCCAGCCGGCTGATGCGGTGGCTGACGGCGCTGGCGGTCAGGCAAAGTTCCTGCGCAGCGCGGGCAAAACTCAGGTGTCGGGCGGCCACCAGAAAGGTATGAAGGTTGGCGAACTGGCTGCTGTTGAGCCGTGAGCTGATGCGGGGAGGAAGATTAAGCACGGTAGTTTGCCCTCAAGCCAAAGGCCGACTTCTTGCAGAATGTGGCAATGAGTCCATCTTGCCACATCCGCTTTACGCCTGAGTCAGCCCAGTAACTCACGACCCTTGGCCAGATAGGCGTCCATCTCGGCCGCAGGCACCATATTTCCTCCCGTTGCCCACACCAGGTGGGTGGCGTTGGCCATGGCCTGCGGGCTCAGGCCAGCGCGGGCCAGATAGCCTTGCTGCTCGCCCAGTACCCGGGCAATACCTGGCACACCTGCCAGTGCGGAAGGCTCAAGGCGCAAGCCTTCACTGCGTTCCATCAGGGCCAGCAGGCTGTACATTTCCTCGTCGCTGACGGTGTAGAAGCCGTCGAGCATGCGCTGCATGGCCTTGCCGACAAAGCCGGAAGCGCGGCCCACGGCGAGGCCGTCTGCGGCGGTGACGTTATCGATGCCGAAATCCTGCACGCTGACTTCGTCGTGCATCCCGGTGTACACACCCAGCAGCATGCAGGGCGAGTGGGTCGGTTCGGCGAAGATGCAATGCACTGCATCACCAAAGGCCAGCTTGAGGCCGAAAGCCACGCCGCCGGGAGCGCCCCCCACACCGCAGGGCAGGTACACAAACAGGGGATGCTGGGCATCCACGGTGATTTGCGCCGCCGCGAACTGCTGTTTCAAACGCTCGCCGGCCACTGCGTAGCCGAGGAACAGATTGACCGAGTTTTCATCGTCGACAAAATGGCAACTCGAGTCGGACTCAGCCTGCTGGCGACCCTGGGCCACGGCCACGCTGTAATCGCTTTCGTACTCCACCACAGTAACGCCGTGGGAGCGCAGCTTGTCTTTCTTCCATTGCCGGGCATCGGCTGACATATGCACGGTCACTTGAAAGCCCAGCGCAGCACCCATGATGCCGATCGACATGCCGAGATTGCCGGTGGAGCCGACGGCGATTTTGTACTGGCCAAAAAAGGCCCGGGCCTTGTCGCTGTGCAGCAGCGCGTAGTCGTCGTCGAGCTTAATCAGGCCACCGGCCAGGGCCAGGTCTTCGGCATGCTTGAGCACTTCATAGATCCCGCCGCGGGCCTTGATCGAGCCGGAGATGGGCAGATGGCTGTCGCGCTTGAGCCACAGCGCGCCATTGAGGCTTTGCCCGTAACGCTCGCCGAGCAACGGCTGCAAATGCGTCAGGGGCAGGATGTCCGACTCGATAATGCCAGCACTGTCCTCTGTCTCAGGGAAGGCAACCCGCAGGTAGGCAGCAAACCGCCCAAGGCGTGCGCTGGCATCGGCCACGTCGGCACTGGTCAGGCCTGTATCGCCAAGCGCCTGCGCTACCGGTGCCACCCCGGGGTTGAACCAGGTGGTTTCTTGCAACGCGACCAGTTCGCGGATCAGCGGGAAGCTGGCGCACCAGTTTTCAAGTGTTCTGCCCAAAATCATGGCGGGGTCCTTTAAACGATAAGTCTGAATATACGGTTTGAATCAAACAAAGCGCGACAGCAGCAGGGTCAGCCCCAGCGCGATCGATGAAGCCAGTACGGTGGCGGTGGTAAAGGTTTTCAGGGCGTCGGTCAGGGATACACCCAGGTACTCCTTGACCACCCAGAAGGCCGAATCCGTGACATGGGTCCAGCCCATGGCTCCGGCGCCGATGGCGATGCAGATGATCTCCTTGCTCACGGTCGGGTGAGCTCCCAGCATAGGCAATACCATGCCTGCGGCGCTGATCATGGCCACTGTTGCCGAGCCGACCGCGAAGTGCATCAAACCGGCCACCAGCCAGGCCAGCACGATGGGGTTCATATTCAATTGGGTCAACGAGGCGGACAGCGCGCTACCCACGCCACTGTCGATCAGAATGCCATTGAATGCCCCGCCGGCACCGATGATCAGCAGGATACTGGCCAGCGGCGGAAAACTCTTTTGCGTGTAAGCCAGCAGGTCGGCCATGGTCAAACCGCGGCGCAAGCCCAGTGCCCAATAAGCGAATACCACGGCAATCGACAGTGCGATCAGCGGGGTGCCCATAAACGAAATCACGCTGAATGCGGTGGATTCATGGGGAAGGCCGGCAGCGAAACTTTTACCGACCATCAGCAGCAACGGCAGGGCGATGGTCAGCAGGGTGACGCCTAGGCCTGGCAGGTCGCGGGTTTTGCTGTCATCGCAATGCTCGTTCAAAAAAGCTTCCTGAGTGGCTGGTGCTTCGGTCTTGCACACCAGTTTGACCCACAGCGGCCCGGCAATCATGGCGGTCGGCAGCGCGACAATCAGACCGTACATGATTACTTTGCCGACATCGGCGCCCAGCATCCCGGTGATCGCCATCGCAGCAGGGTGTGGCGGCAACATGCAATGCACCGTCATCAGCGACACCGCCAGAGGTACGCCCAAGTACAGCAGGTTGATGCGAGTCTCTTTGGCCACTACATAAATCAGCGGAATCAGAAGCACGAACCCCACCTCGAAAAACACCGGGATGCCTGCGATAAATCCGACGAGCATCATCGCCCACGAAGCGCGGTCCTTGCCCAGGGTGTTCAACAGCGTCTGAGCGATGCGCTCCGCACCGCCGGACTCCTCCAGCATCTTGCCCAGAATCCCGCCCAGGCCAATGATCGTTGCCAGAAACCCGAGGGTTCCGCCGACACCGGCTTCATACGACGAAGCAATTTTTACCAACGGCATGCCTGACCCGATTCCCACCACAAAGCTCGCAGCGGTCAAGGCCAGAAAGGCATGAACGCGGACTTTGACGATAAGGAAAATGATCAGCGCGATGGCGCAAAACAACACCAGCAAAAGAGTGGGACCGCTGTGCATGGGAGGTGCTCCGGGAAGCGCTTTTATTGTTGAAATAAGTGATCGTCGTCACTTTGCTTCCGGCAATTAGAGGTTACATCTCCGTAGGCTGACAAAGGATGGTTTTTCACGGTACAGATGATGTGGGGTCATCTGTCAGGAGGTATCCATGCGCAAAGGCTACCGGAGCCATGATTGGGGATGACATTTTATGAATGCGGTGGTTATAGTAACCACTATTGGAGATGGCGAATTTGAATAGCCGACAGCTGATAACCGCAATAGAAGCTGACGGTTGGTATCTGGTACGGAGCAAGGGAAGTCATCACCACTTCAAGCACCCGACGAAGCCGGGGCTGGTAACGATTCCTCATCCGAAGAAAGATTTACTGACCAAAACGATCAACAGTATTTTGAAGCAAGCTCAGCTTTGACTAGCAGGCTGCTTTAACCCGCCCTGTGGAGGTTTTGAACATGCTTTACCCAATAGCGATTCGCCCTGGCGATGAACAACATGCCTGGGGTGTAGACGTGCCGGATATCCCTGGGTGCTTCTCTGCGGGGGAGGATCTTGACGACGCGATGGTCATGGCACGCGAAGCCATTGAAGGGCATCTGGAGATTTTGGCAGAGGATTGCGCCAGAATTCCTGTTGCAACCCCTGTAAGCGCTCATGTTTCCAACCCCGAGTATGAGGGCTGCATCTGGGCATTGGTCGATATCGATATCACCAGATACCTCGGAAAGGCGGAAAAGCTGAATATCACCTTGCCCGCAATCTTGCTGAATCGGATCGATGATTATGTGAAGCATCATCCTGAGCAAAAGAGCCGTTCAGGATTTCTGGCTTCGGCAGCATTAAAGGTTCTGCAACAAGCGTAGGCCGGAGTAAAGGCCACCTCGCGAAGCCCCAAAATCGTGGGGGCTACCCTGCTTGCGAAGCTCTGCAGGCCTTCGCGAGCGGGCTCGCTCCCACAATTGGATATGCGTGTCAGAAATCCCAGCGAGTGGTCAGCATAAAGTTGCGCGGCTCGCCATAAATCGCCGAGTTATAGAACCCGATATTGGTGTAGTAATACTTGTCGAACACGTTGTTGACGTTAAGCGTGGTCGACAGGTTTTCCGTGAATTGATAACGGGTCATCAGGTCCACCACCCAGTAGGGCTTTTGCGAGAAGTCTTCGTACCTGTCCTTGGGGCCGTTGAACATCTCTTGCCAGGCCGTGCTCTGCCAGCGTGCGCCACCGCCCACGGAGACTTTGTTGAGGTCGCCCTTCAGTTTGTAGATGGTGTAGAAGCTCAGTTGGTCTTCGGGTTCGAAGGTCGAGATCTTTTTACCGTTGTCATCGCGTACCACCTTGTGCGTGTAACCGGCCTGCAGGCTCCAGCCCGGGCTCAGCTCGCCGGATATCTCCAGCTCGTAGCCCTTGGTTTTAGCCGCAGTGCCCTTGAAGGCATAGTTGGGCGGGGTGGGTTGCAGGTTGTTCCAGGCATCGTCGGGGATGGGACGGTTGCTTTCCTTGACCTCAAAGTACGCCAGGCTGGCGTTCAGGCGGCCATCGAAGAACTCGCTCTTGAGGCCGATCTCGTAGTTTTCACCCTCGTCTGGGTCAAGCATTTTGCTGTTGCGATCCAGGTTGTAGAACTCCTGGGGCATGAATACATCGGTGTAGCTGGCATAGGCCGTCAGGTAATCGGTCAGGTCATAAGTAATGCCCGCATAGGGAATCAAGCGTCCTGTTTCGCGATAGGTATTGGTGGTACCCGTAAGGGTGTAGTCGACCACCCGCCCGCCCAGAAACACTTTCAGCTCATCTGTGACATTCAGGCGCGTGGTTGCATACATGCCGGTCTGGCGCACGGTGTCATCGCTGATTTGAGATGCGTTGCCCCAGTCAGGTTTGGCCAGATGGCCGTCCCAGTTGAAGTAATCCACCAGATTGGGGGTGGAGAAGGTCACGTCCCAATAGCCTTTGCCTTTCCAGTTGGCGGTACTGATGGAGCCGCCCAACACCAAATCGTGTTCACGGCCGAGAAACTCGTAGGGGCCGCTGACATAGAGGTCGGCCGCGTCGCTGGTGGTTTCGCCCTTGTAACGTTGAGCATTGATATTGGCGGTGCCATCAGCCGCAGGCTGGTTGAACTGAATCGCTCCCAGCTGGGCATCGTAGCCATTGATCTTGTGGTCCAGTTGCAGCTTGCCCACCCAACCTCTGCCCAGGTCCTGTTCCAGGGTCGCGAACACCGTGCGGGTGTATTGCTGCCAGCTGCTCCAGTCGGTGGCGTTGCTGAATGAGCGTTTGGCGCTGTTGATCTCGCCCGCGTAGTTGTACAGCGGGAAGCTCCCCGACCAGGTGGAGCCCTGGGGTTTGTTGTCCTGATAATCGGCGCCCACGGTCAGCAAGGTGTCTGGCGTCAGGTCGACTTCGAGGATGCCGTAGAACACCGAACTCTGGTTGGAGTAGCGGTCGATATACGATTGCCGGTCCTGATAGGCCGCTACCGCACGACCGCGCACATTACCGGTTTCGGTCAATGGGCCGCTGAGGTCTACTTCAGTCCGGTAGTTGTCCCACGAGCCTGCGCCTGCGGTGATATGGCCGTGAAAATCATGGGTGGGTTTTTTACGCACCAGGTTGATGGTGCCGCCCAGGGACCCCGCCCCGCTGAGCAAACCTGAAGCGCCCTTGAGTACCTCGATACGGTCATAAATAGCCATGTCGCTCAGGGTATTACCCGCTGAATAGGCAACGTTGCGTACGGCGGAGGGGATGCCGTCGTACTGGAAGTTGTTGATCGAAAAACCACGCGAGTAGTAGTTGGTGCGGTCCGTGTCGTAGGCCGAGACGGTAATGCCCGGTGTATGGCGCATCACGTCGTCAACATTGTCGAGGGCGAAGTCATCCATATGCTGGCGGGTGATTACGCTGATCGATTGCGGCGTTTCCCGCGGTGTGAGCACCAGGCGAGTGGCCGTGGCGATAGCGCCCGGCGTGTAGGAACCGGTGCCTTCGGTAACGGTACCCAACTGGTTGGTGACAACTTGAGTGGCCCCCAGCTCCAGCGCGGCTTCACTGTTGCTAGCGACCAGTACATAACCCCCGTTGCTCTGGCGCTCGGCTTGCAACCCGCTATTGGCAAGCAAGCGCTCCAGGCCTTCCTCGACGCTGTATGAACCTTCAAGCCCGCCGGTCTTGAGGTGACGGGCCTGTTCGGTATCAAACGAAATCGTAACCCCAGCCTGCACACCAAACCGGGTCAGGGCGCTGCCCAGAGGGCCAGGGGCAATCTGGTACTGCGCCTGGCTTTGCGCTGCGGCCTGGGCCGGTAGCAGCGCCAGACCGGACAGGCTGGCGAGGGACGCGCCAAATACCGCCAGGCGCACAGCGCGGGCTATTTTGGTGGTGGTATTGAGGGGGAGCGGGGGCATTCGATGATCCTTGCGTGGTCATGGCACAAACGCGCTGTAGTCGCGGCTTATGTCATTGACGGATGAGAATCTAAATCAGCAAGGTTAAAGTTCAAACCATTTGCACCTGAGCTTATGCCGGTTCGATGCTGGCCCAGTAGCGGGTGAAGAAGCGAACGTTGACTGGCAGGGTTTTACCCAGATTCTCCAGCACCGTATCGGTGTCATCGATACGAAAGGCCCCCGAGATGCGTAAATGCTGAACGGCTGTTGCACAACGCAGCACGCCCGGACGATAACGGCCCAACTCCTCGATAAAATCGCCCAGGCGCCAGTCGTCCACGCTCAACATGCCCTGTACCCAGGCGGTTGAGGCCGCAGGCAAAGGCTGAACCCTGCCGATTGCATTGCTATCGAAAGTGACTTGTTGTCCGGTCTCCAGACGCAGGGGCTGATGGATCAGCTCAAGCGGGCGAATTTCCACGGCGGATTGCAGCACCCCGACTCGTGTGTGCTCGGGCAATTGGCGCACGCTGAAACGGGTGCCAAGGGCGCGCACGCTGCCGTCCTCGGTCTGCACGATAAAGGGACGCTGCTCAGGATCCTTGGCGGTCTGAATCAAGATTTCACCCTGGTGCAGACGAATCACACGCTGTTTGGCGTCGAAGTGGATATCCAGCGCAGTGTTGGCGTTCAGCTCCAGTTGTGAGCCATCCTCAAGGCGCAGCGAACGCCGCTCACCGACGGCGGTACGCTGCCCCGCAAGCATCGAGCGATAGGGCACCTGCTCGGCCGCCAGCCAGGTACCGCTGCCAACGGCCAGCAGCATGCCAAGGATTTTCAGCACATCACGGCGTTGGGTTTTTGCGGCGTCGAGGCTGGAGAGAGCGGCCTCCTGGGGCATCAATGCCCATTGGCGCTGGAACCTCTCAAGCCGTGCCCAGGCCGCTTCATGTTGTGGGCAGGCTCTCAACCAGGCCTGCCAGTCCCGGGTGCGAGCCTCGTCGGTGGTGCCGTCATTAAGTTGTACATACCAGGTGGCAGCAGCCTCCAGCGCCTTGAGATCCGGGGCAGGGGACATCAATTGTCGACCAGCAACAGGCAGCGGGTCATGGCGCGAATCAAATGATTTTTCACCGTGGTAACCGACACCTCGAAACGCTCGGCGACGGCAACATAACTCAAGCCTTCGAGCTGCACGGCGAGGAAAATTTCCCGCGTTCTGGGGCCCAGCTCATCGAGCAGGCTGTCGATCGAAATCAGCGTTTCGATAATCGACAGGCGTATTTCTGGCGAAATATCCACAGGCTCGGGCTTGAGTGCCAGCGCCTGCAGATAGGCTTGCTCGATGGTGCGGCGGCGCACTTTGTCGATCAACAGCGAGCGGGCAATGGCGCTCAGATAACCACGGGGCTCCCGAATGGGTGTGTCATGGCGTGCAGTCATGACCCGCAGGAACGTGTCCTGGGCCAGGTCGCAGGCATCCGCCGTATTGCCCAGGCGCACGCGCAACCAGCCCTTTAGCCAACTGTTGTGATCGCTGTACAACCGATGAAGAGCTGAAGGGTCGAGCGCCGACATAATGATGCAACCAAAATGTAATTGGTAATCGATCGCATTATTGTGATGGGACAGTATTTATGCAAGGGGGAGGTTCATTGGGGGGGGGGGGGCGGACAGCGATAATACTGCTGGAGATAGAGTCGTTCGGGTGCACAGGGTGTAACACAACTCTAAGCCGATCGCGTTTTTTGGTGTGTAGTGTGTGTATTTTACGATTGCACCATTTTTCAATGGTGTGTAGCGTACACACAATGCGTGGTGATCAAGTGCGAAGTCGTGAGCTTATTGAATTATTGGTGGCAGATGGATGGTTTGAGATCGCAATCAAGGGAAGTCACCATCAGTTCAAGCATCCAGCCAAAGCGGGTCGGGTAACGGTTCCACATCCCAAGTCAGAAATTGCCATAGGGACGCTGCACAACATTCTCAAATCCGCAGGTCTCAAGGGAGAGTTACGGTCATGAAATTTCCAGTGGTCATACATAAAGACGCAGATTCCGAATTCAGCGTAACGGTGCCTGATGTGCCAGGCTGTTTTTCTGCCGGGAGCACTTTTTCGCAAGCGCTGGATAACGTGCAGGAAGCATTGGCTTTGCATCTGGAAGGCATTGTTGCGGACGGCGGCGAGCTGCCGCAGGGCAAGGACGTGGATGCCCACCTGGAGAACCCGGATTTTGTCGGTGGAATATGGGCAATCGTTGACTTCGATTTGACGCCTTACCTTGGCAAGTCGGTTCGGTTCAACGCTTCTTTGCCAGAAAACCTGTTGCAGCGCATTGATGAACGAGTGAGCAGGGACCACCGCTATGCATCCCGTTCGGGGTTTCTAGCAACAGCTGCATTGCGCGAGCTGAGCGTTCAGAATTTTTAATCGGCTCAAGACCATCACCATGTGGTGCTCTTGAGTCTTCTCCAAACCCTGAAAACAAAAAAGGCCCACCTTTCGGTGAGCCTCTTCTGGTGTTGCGTATGGTGCCGGCACCAAGAGTCGAACTCGGGACCTACTGATTACAAGTCAGTTGCTCTACCAACTGAGCTATACCGGCGTTATGGGCGACGAGTATACCCGGATGTTTGGGCTTGTAAACCCCTGATAACAGACTATTTTCACGTTTCTGACCGGCGCTCGGTGAAGGAGGGGGGCAAGCGCTCCGTCGTGACCCGATTTTTCGCCGAATTGGTCAGCGCCGACACTTCGTCGCACCGCCGCGCCCACAGGAAAACTAAAAAGGTTATTGAGCAAACCCCAGTTCAAACAGCGTGCCGCTGGTATCACTGACCACCCGCACCTGGCCGCCATGCAATTGCATGATCGAATGCACAATCGCCAACCCGAGCCCGCCCGAGTCCCCCGGTTGGGCCCGTGAAGGATCGACCCGGTAAAAACGGTCAAACAACTTGCCCAGATGCTGCGCCTCAATCGGCGGGCCAGGGTTGTGCACACCGATCCAGCAAAACCCGGCATCGTCATGGCGCTGCAAGCGTACGGTAGAGCCCGGTTGAGCATGGCGCACGGCATTGGCCAGTAAATTGCCCAGTGCCCGCTGCAGCAGCTGTTGATCGGCCATCAGCGAGCCGCTGAGCTGATTGTCCAACTGCAGCTGCCGGTCCTCAGCGAGTGCTTCGAAGTAATCGCACAGCTCGTCGCCCACCTCACCAAGGTCCAGCACTTGCAACTGCAACGGGCGCTGGCCGTGTTCGGCGCGGGCGAGAAACATCAGGTTTTCGGCCATACGGTTGAGCCGCTCGTACTCTTCGATATTCGACGCAAGTACTTCCTGGTACTCAGTCGGGCTGCGTGACTGGTTCAGTGCCAGGCTGTTGCTGCCCAGCAGGTTGTGCAACGGCGTGCGGATTTCATGGGCCAGGTCGGCGGAGAACTGTGACAGCCGCGCAAAGCTGTCTTCCAGGCGTGTCAGCATGGCGTTGAGAGCCTGTACCGGCTCCTTGAGTTCGGCAGGCACGTCATGTGTGGCCATGCGCTGGTCAAGGCTGCGCGGATCGATGCCAGCCATGGCGTGGGCCAGCTCACGCAAAGGCTCAAGGCCGCGACGCAACAGCAACAGGCCAAGGCCGAAAGCCAGCAGCGCGCCCAGACCCACAGCGCCATACAAGCGCAGGCGATAACTGGCGAGCATTTGCTCACGCTCGTCAAGACGCTTGCCTACGGTCACGCTCAGAGTTTCACCGGCGGGCCCCTGGGCCATCCCGACCAGCAATACTGTCTGGTCCAGCGTTCTGATATCTGCACGCTGCGGTGCGCGTCCCTGGGCAATGGGCTGCATATCCGGCAAGGTTTGCTGATGAGGGTTGATGGCGATCAGAGGGCTGCCATCGGCGCGCTTGACCAGTAGCACACTGTCCAGGTTGCCCAGCATGTTCTGGTACAGGCGCGGGCGCTCCTGCAGGGCTTCGAGGCTATCGCTGTCATGCAGCAGGGCGCGCACTTGTTCAAAGCGCCCGAGCAGCGCCTGGTCATCACGAAACGCCAGTTCCGAGGCCAGCGATCGATACAGAAACACCCCGATCACACTCAGTACCAACGCGCAGGTCATGGCGATCGCCAGCGCCAGACGCCAGGCGATGGATTTACTCATCGGGTGCTTCCAGTTGATAACCAACGCCGCGCACGGTGTGGATCAACTTGGGCATGTAGGGATCGTCGACCTTGGCCCGCAGGCGACGCACGGCGACTTCGACCATATTGGTGTCGCTGTCGAAATTTAGGTTCCACACTTGGGAGGCGATCAGGGTGCGGGACAGCACCTCGCCCGGGCGGCTGGCCAGCAGTTGCAGCAGGGCGAATTCCTTGTTGGTCAGGCTGATGCGCTGGCCACCCCGGCTGACGCGACGGCGCAGCACGTCGATTTCAAGATCGGCGATGGCATACGACTCGGCCTCGCGTAGCGGGCCGCGACGCAGCAGCGTGCGCACCCGGGCGAGCAACTCGGCAAAGGCGAAAGGTTTGAGCAGGTAATCGTCGGCGCCTAGCTCCAGGCCGCGCACGCGGTCTTCGATAGCATCCCTGGCGGTCAAAAACAGCACCGGTGTGGCGCCGCGCTGGCGAATCAGTTGCAGCAGTTGCCAGCCATTGAGCCCCGGCAGCATCACGTCAAGGATGATCAGGTCGTATTCCTGCTGTTCGACAAAATAGCGCCCGTCCAGGCCGTTGAGTGCCACATCCACGGCAAAGCCGGACTCCTTGAGGCCCTTGGCCAGGAAGTCGGCGGTCTTGGCTTCATCTTCAACCACTAGCAAACGCATCGCACACCTCGATCAATCGTCTGCACAGGCTAGGCGCCTTCGTCGGTGTTGCCTATTACAAACTTGTAATGCAACTGACGGGGTTCTGACGAGGAGCGCTGGTTAAGGTGGGCCCATTCGTACAGGAGCTTGCCCATGATGTTGAAAACCTTGTTGTTGTGGACTGCCGTTGGCGTTGCCGGCGTGGCCCAGGCGGCGCCGAATCTGGCGCGCCATGCCGATCTGGACCTGGCCACCGCCCGCCAGTTGGCCGACGCGACCCTCAAGCACTGCACCGGGGCGCTGAGCGTGCTCGACCGGGGTGGCAACGTGCTGATGGCGCAGCGTCCGGAAGGCGTTGGCCCGCACAACCTGCTGGCGAGCCAGCGCAAGGCGTATACCGCGCTGTCGACCAAAACCCCGACCCGGCTGTTTGCCGAGCGTGCGCGTAACAACCCCGAGGCCGCCAATCTCAACTCCATTGCCGAGCTGTTGCTGCTGGGCGGCGGTGTGCCGTTGTTCGCCGAAGGTGAACTGGTGGGCGCGCTGGGCGTGGCCGGGGCGGGCGGTGCTGAGCAGGACGAAGCCTGCGCGATCAAGGCTGCCGGGCAAGTTGGCCTGACCATTCAACGTTGATCAGATTTTAACCACTGAGGACTTACCATGAAATCGTTGCGAATCACCCTGGCGGCTTTAAGCCTGAGCGCTGTGTCGAGCCTGGCGCTGGCTGCCGGCAATCCGTTGAGCGTGCATGTGCTGAATCTTGAAAACGGTCTGCCGTCCCCGGGGGTCAATGTGACCCTGGAAAAGCATGTGGGCAAGGATTGGCAGCCGCTGGCGCAAGGCGTGACCAATGAGCAGGGACGTATTGGCGAGTTGTTCCCGGGCAAACAGGCGTTCGAGGCGGGGGAGTACCGGGTGGTATTCAAGACCGGCGATTATTTCAAGAAGGCAGGGCGTGACACGTTCTTCCCGGAAATCCCGGTGATTTTTGAAGTGAAGAATGTGGATCAGCATTACCACATTCCGTTGTTGCTCAGCCCTTATGGTTTTTCGACATATCGCGGGTCGTAGTCCTGCGAAACCCTTTGTGGGAGCGGGCTTGCTCGCGATGAGATCGCTGTGGTTTAACTGTCAGACCGCAGCGCCTGAATCGCGAGCAAGCCCGCTCCCACAGGGTTATCCACAGCGCTGCGCAAGCACCATCAAATTGCGCGGCGTCAGCTGGCTGTCGCAGAACTCGCCAACCTGCACTGCATAGCCGTTCTCCTCCAGGTAGAGCGCCCGATCGAGCACCAACCACAGTTCCAGCGGGCGGCGAAACAGCCCGCGCACCAATTCCAGGTTGCGCACCTGCGCCAACCTCTCCCAGCCTGCGGCTTCCAGCGCCGGCCAGTCTTCTTCGCCACTTGTGGATAAGTTCTTCAGCGCCGCCAAGTCCGAGCAGTACTCGGCAAACGGCTTGTTCAGCCAACTGCTGGGCAGCGAGGGTGTGGATAAGTACTCATCACACTGACGGCGCTGGCGCTGCCACAGATCAAAACCCAAGCGCCGTGCCATCGACTGGTCACGCTGAAGGCGCACGCGGGTGCCGGCGGTCACGGTTTCGCTCATGGGCAGGCTCAGGTCTTCCAGCGACAGTTGCAGGGAAGATGCCTTGGCGGCTGTGGATAACGCTTGATAGTGCGACCCGCCGATGCGGTTGTAGCAGCAGGGGGATACGGCAAGTTGTGCACAACCCGCCGCGCTGGCCAGTTGCAGCAGGCGCACATGCAAATCGCCGCAGGCGTGCAGCGCCACGGGTGTCATTTGGGGTGTGAGCTGCCGGGCTGCTGCTTCAGCGAGCACATCTTGCTGAACATGACGGGCCGCCAGTTGATGACGCTGGCTCAGGTGTTGGCCGGATTCGATCAATGCCGGATCATATTCCAGGCACGTCAGTTGTTGCCCGGCACTTAACAGCCGGCGCCCCAAATGCCCCTTGCCCGCACACCAGTCCAGCCAGTGGGTTGGCGCTTGTGCAAAGGTCAGGCTCTGGGCGAAGGCCTCGATCTGTTGCCATTTGCGCCCGGGTACATCCACTTGTAAGCGCGGGTTTACGGGCGCAAGGGCTTGGGCCGCTAGTCGTGGCACTGCGCTCAGGGCAAGGGAAGTCGCCGCCAGTTCAGGGAACGGCGCAGGGGCGGGCAGGTGTTGGGGGTGGTTGTGGCTGGCTTCGGCGTCTTGCAGCGAACGCTGGCGCAACCACTGCGCCAGTTTCGGGTTTTGCGCTTCCCACGGCACGTTCAACTGAGTGAAGGGCCGTGGGCGCCAGAGGTGCTGGTGGTTTTGCAGAAACCCGTCCAGCGCCTCGAAGCGGGCAAGCAGGTCAGCGCCCTTGGCAGGCATCGACGCGCAACCAGCGCTCCAGCAGTTTGAAGCCCTGGATCAGCACAAACGACATGACCAGGTAAATTGCCCCGGCAGCCAGGAACATGTCCACGGTCTGGTAGTTGCGGGCAATGATGGTGCGGGTCATTCCGGTCAGTTCCAGCAGGGTCACGGTACTCGCCAGCGAGCTGGCTTTGAGCATCAGGATCACTTCGTTGCTGTAGGCCGGCAGACCGATGCGTGCAGCGCGTGGCAGGACGATATGCACCAGGGTCTTGAAACGCGACATGCCCAGGGCCCGTGCTGCCTCGATTTCACCTGGCGGGATGGCCTGGATCGCGCCGCGCAGGATCTCGGCAATGTAGGCAGCGGTGTGCAGGGTCATGGTGATGATCGCGCACCAGAACGGGCTGCGCAGGTACGGCCACAACGCGCTGTCACGCACCACATCGAACTGCGCCAGGCCGTAATAGACCAGAAACAGCTGGATCAGCAACGGCGTGCCGCGGAAGAAAAAGATGTAGGCGTAGGGCAGTGAGCGCACATACCAGAGCTTGGATGAGCGGGCGATGCCCAACGGGATGGCCACGATCAGACCGGCGATCACCGAGATGGCGGTCAGCTCCAGGGTCAGGGTCGCACCCTGCATCAGCTTGGGCAGCCACTTGAGGATTACTTCCCACTCCATTACGTCCTCCTCACGAAGCCGCGCGCTGCGCGTTTTTCAAGCACGTGCATGGTGCCCATGGCCAGTACGGTAAGGCCCAGGTACATCACGGCTGCCACCATGTAGAAGGTGAACGGGTGTTTGGCGAAGGTCACGGCGTTTTGCGCCTGACGCATGATTTCTTCAAGGCCGATGACCGACACCAGCGCGGTGTCCTTCATCAGGATCATGAACAGGTTACCCAGGCCGGGCAGGGCAATGCGCCACATTTGCGGCAGCACCAGCTTGGTGAAAATCCGCGGTTTGGACAGGCCCAGTGCCATGCCCGCTTCGCGGTGGCCCTTGGGAATGGCCAGGATGGCACCGCGGAACACTTCGGTGGCATAGGCACCAAAGCACAGGCCCAGCGCGAGTACACCCGCCGCAAAGGCGCTGAGGGTGAGGTCGGGCATGCCGATGTATTCGCCAATGGTGCGCACCAGGTTCACGCTGCCAAAGTAGATCAGCAACACCCAGAGCAGTTCGGGCACGCCGCGAACCAGGGTCGAATAGGCGCCGCCCAACCATCTAAGCGGTTTGAAGGGGGAGGTCTTGGCCAAGGCACCGAGCAATCCGAGCACCAGGCCCAGACACAGCGCGGTAAGTGCCAGTTTGACGGTCATCAGCGCGCCAGCGGCAAGCGCCGGGCCGAATCCGTATAAATCGATAGTCATGGGGTAGGCAGGCTTTGCTAGGGACCGGCGCGCCTACAGGCGCACCGGTCAGGCAGGTCAGTAGATGCTGAACGGGAAGTACTTGTCGTTGATCTTCTTGTACGTGCCGTCTTCAACGATTTGCTTGAGGGCCAGGTTCAGCTTGGCACGCAGTTCGTTGTCGCCTTTGCGCAGGGCGATGCCGACCTTGTCGTCTTCGTTGACCGGTTCACCCTTGAACTCGTATGCCTGGCCAGCCGGGCTTTTCAGCCAGTCGTAGTTGGCGTACTTGTCAGCCAGCAGCGCGTCTACACGGCCCGAAGTCAGGTCGAGGTAGGCGTTTTCCTGAGTGTCGTACAGGGAGATGGTGGCGTCGGTACCCAGGTTGTCATCCAGCCAGGTCGCAGCCTGGGTTGAACGCTGAGTGCCCAGGGCCTTGCCCTTGAGGGACGCGAGATCGGTTTTGAAGTCGACTTTTTTCGGCGCGATGAACTGCTGCTTGTTGGAGTAGTACGGGTCGGTGAAGTCCACCGCCTGCTTGCGTTCGTCAGTGATCGACAGCGACGACACGATGAAATCGTACTTTTTGGCGTTCAGTGCCGGGATGATGCCGTCCCAGTCGGAGGTGACGATTTCACACTCGGCTTTCATCTTGGCGCACAGGGCCATGGCGATATCCGGGTCGAAGCCCACGACTTCACCACTGGCGTTCTTGTTGTTGAACGGTGGGTAAGCGCCCTCAATGCCGACTTTGTACTTGTCTGCAGCCAAGGCGTTGGCGCTGAAAACCAGTGTGGCGGCAGCGGCCATGAGAAGCTTTTTATAGTTCTGCATTCGTGTTGCTCCGTTAGCGGTTGCTGGACATGAATTGTTTACAGCGCGCCGAAACCGGGTTGTCGAACACCTGTTCTGGCGACCCTTGCTC
This sequence comes from Pseudomonas sp. FSL W7-0098, assembly GCF_005930585.1. Taxonomy (NCBI): domain Bacteria; kingdom Pseudomonadati; phylum Pseudomonadota; class Gammaproteobacteria; order Pseudomonadales; family Pseudomonadaceae; genus Pseudomonas; species Pseudomonas sp. FSL W7-0098. The sequence continues at coordinate 93,459 of NZ_RXHW01000009.1, read as the reverse complement.
TTCGATCAGGCCCTGGTGCAAAAACACTACTTCGGTGGACACCTGACGGGCAAAGCCCATTTCGTGGGTGACCAACAGCATAGTGCGACCTTCTTCGGCGAGTGCGCGGATCACACTAAGTACTTCTTGAACCATTTCCGGGTCAAGTGCCGATGTCGGTTCATCGAACAGAATCACTTTGGGCTGCATGGCCAGGGTGCGGGCAATCGCTGCGCGTTGCTGCTGGCCACCGGACAATTCGGACGGATAGGCATGGCGTTTTTCCGCAATGCCGACTTTGGCCAGCAATGCTTCTGCCACTTCGATGGCCTCGGCCTTGCTTTGCCCCAGTACGCGACGTGGCGCCTCGATAATGTTGTCGAGGATGGTCATGTGCGGCCACAGGTTAAAGTTTTGAAACACAAAACCCAGTTCGCTGCGCATGCGGTTGATCTGCTTGCCGTCGGCCGCGATCAGTTCGCCATTTTTGGCTTTCTTGAGTTTGAGCTCTTCCCCGGCGACCACGATCTGGCCTTCGTGGGGGTTTTCCAGAAGGTTGATGCAGCGCAGCAGAGTGGACTTGCCGGAACCGGAAGAACCCAGGATCGAGATCACGTCGCCGTCGCGTGCGGTCAGCGAGATACCCTTGAGTACCTCAAGCTCGCCGTAGCGTTTGTGCAAGTTGCGGATTTCAAGCGCGGGCGTGGCCAAAGCCATGTGCGTTCCTCTTTGTGTTCGGGTGCGATCCTGCTGTTGGGCGGCCTTCCTGGCGCAGGCCAAGCTAGCATAGGGTTGCAGAGGCAACCAGCCGCCCTGAAGACACAAAAGGCGCGAGGGTGGCAGTTTGTCGCATCGCTACAGCAGAGTGTCGCGCCGACAACAACCGACCCTGTAATTCGCCGTTCGGCCAGACAGGTGTCGCTTAAAAAAGGTCGCGATGTTGCCAGCTTTGGCCCGGTGTTGGAAGCGCGAACCTACTAAAGGTTAAAGATGTGCACTGCTTTTGGGCCATATGGGGTGTTTTGGGTATTTTTGGTGCGTCGAGACCCTTGTAGCTGAGTGTTTCGGTAACGACTTGGCGAAATGCCATTGCGCTCAATGGCTTGCAATGTCTGTTGCAAATCGTTGCAGCCCGCGGAAACCGTGCATGTGTCACATTCTGGCTCAGTTATTGCGTCAAGGATTCTAAACGTCCCGTTGGTTACTTTTTACGAAAGTCAACGCGGGTGCTCGGAATGGCTTCAATGAAAGGTAGTCCCAATGAGCAATACGCAATCCTCTAGCGGCCTGGAACAAGGGCTCAAACCACGGCATGTGACCATGCTGTCGATTGCCGGTGTTATCGGCGCCGGTTTGTTTGTCGGTTCCGGACACGCGATTGCCCAAGCGGGCCCTGCCGTGTTGCTGGCTTATGCCGCAGCAGGCACCTTGGTCGTGCTGGTGATGCGCATGCTGGCCGAAATGGCCGTTGCCTCGCCTGATACCGGTTCGTTCTCCACTTACGCCGACCGTGCCATCGGGCATTGGGCTGGTTTTACCATTGGCTGGCTGTACTGGTGGTTCTGGGTCCTGGTGATCCCGCTGGAAGCTGTCGCCGCAGGTACCATCCTGCATGCCTGGTTCCCGGGTACGGCGATCTGGGTGTTTACCCTGGTCATCACCCTGTTGCTGACCGCCACCAACCTGTTCAGCGTCAAGAACTACGGTGAGTTCGAGTTCTGGTTTGCGCTGGTCAAGGTGCTGGCGATTATTGGCTTTATCATTTTGGGTCTGCTGGCCATTTTCGGCTATCTGCCTACCAGCCAGGTCAGCGGTGTCGCGCATCTGTCCGATACCATCGGCTTTATGCCCAATGGCATGGGCGCTGTTCTGGCTGCCATGCTGACCACCATGTTCTCGTTCATGGGCACTGAAATTGTCACCATCGCGGCGGCGGAATCCAAAGATCCGAGCAAGCAGATCACCAAGGCCACCAATTCGGTGATCTGGCGTATTGGCCTGTTCTATCTGGTATCGATTTTCATCGTTGTGGCCCTGGTGCCGTGGAACGACCCGAGCCTGGCGCAGTTGGGTTCCTACCAGACCGTACTTGATCGCATGGGCATCCCGAATGCCAAGCTGATCGTTGATATCGTGGTACTGATCGCCGTAACCAGCTGCCTGAACTCGGCGCTCTACACCTCTTCGCGCATGCTCTACTCCCTGAGCAAGCGTGGTGATGCACCGGCTGCGGCCAAGCGCACCAATGCTGCGGGCACGCCTTACTGGGCGGTGATGATGTCCACGGGTGCAGCTTTTGTAGCGGTATTTGCCAACTATGTGGCGCCGGCTGCCGTGTTCGAGTTCCTGCTGGCCAGCTCTGGCGCGATCGCGCTGCTGGTGTATCTGGTGATTGCCGTGTCGCAACTGCGCATGCGCCAGAAGCGTACGGCCCTGGGCGAGAACATCTCGTTCAAGATGTGGCTGTTCCCGGGCCTGACCTATGCGGTAATCGTCTTTATCGTGGCTATTCTGACGGTCATGCTGTTCCAGGAAGCGCATCGCGTTGAAATCATGGCGACCGGTATGCTGAGCATTCTGGTGGTGGTGGCAGGCCTGCTGGTGGCACGCCGTCGTCGCATTGAGAAGTTGGGGGCACCGGTACTCAACTGAGGCCAGGACGGTTCTCGCGGTTGAATACCCAGAAAAGCCGTCATCCTTCGGGATGGCGGTTTTTTTGTGCCTGTAAGGGGGGCAATTTGCGACCGCTGATCACTATCTGGCGGTTTTTTCCCATTCAGTGGGAATCGAATTTCAGCTAATGGGAAACACCGTGCACCATGCAGGCAAGAGCATGGGGCCGATAATGAACTACAACACGCCAACTGATCGCTTGCTGCAAATCCTCGTCAGCCTGGGGCAATCCGCCGAGGCGATCTCCGCCAAGGCGCTTTCCGAGCAACTGGGGCAACCGCTGAGCAGCACCTATCGCCACCTCAACACCCTGTTGCGTTGGGGCCTGGCCGAAGAGAACGGCCAGGGCCGCTATCTGCCAGGGCCAGCCTGTTTGCAGCTGGCGAAAAAATTTGACCGCGAAGCGGTGCTGGTAACGCTGGCCAAACCTGAACTCAAGCGTCTGGCCGAGCAAAGCCAGGAGAGCGTGGCCTTGATGGTGCCGAGCAACGGTCAGGCGATTTGCATTGAGCTGGTCGACAGCCCGCAGCCGCTGCGCTGCTGTTACCAGAAGGGGCTGGCCCAGCCGCTGCTGGTCGGCGCTTCTGCGCGGGTGCTGCTGGCGTATATGGATGAAGCGCACAGTGTGTCGGCGCTTCTGGCGCAAGGCGTCGAGCCTGAAGAAGTTGCCACCTATCAGCGCAGCTTTGCCCAGATCCGTGCTGCCGGTTATGCCGTGAGTGTGAGTGAGATCGACGACGGTATTTGGGGCATCAGCGCGCCGTTGCTCGACAGCCGCAATCGCCTGCAAGGCGCCATCAGCCTTATGGCCCCGGCTACCAGGGCACACACCCGCAGTGAACGCCTGATCCGCTGGACCCAGGACGTTGCCCTGCGCCTGAGCGCCCGGCTCGACTGAATTTGACTGGAGTTTCAAACATGACGGTTGTACCCGACATGTCCTTGTGGACAGGCCGTATTGATGCCGCTGAAGGGCAGGGCGCGTTGCGCTGGCATCAATGGGTCAAGCCTGTGGCCGATGGCCTGCCAGCGGGGGCTGCATTGATTGGTTTGGCCAGCGATGAAGGGGTCAGGCGCAATCAGGGCCGTACCGGTGCCCGCAAGGGGCCGGTGGCCTTGCGCAAGGCCTTGGCCAATCTGGCATGGCACGGTCACGCGCCGCTGTACGACGCCGGTGATGTGAGCTGCGCGGGCGATGATCTGGAGGGCGCGCAGCAAGGCTATGGCCAACAGGTCAGCCATTTGCTCGACCAGGGGCATTTACCGCTGGGCCTGGGTGGCGGGCACGAAATCGCCTTTGCCAGTTTCAGTGGTCTGGTTGATCACTTGCGCCGCAAGCACCCGCAGCCACGCATTGGCATTCTCAATTTCGATGCGCATTTCGATTTGCGCCACGCCGAACAAAGCAGCTCAGGCACACCCTTCCGGCAGATTGCCGAGGCTTGCCAGCGTTTCGATATGCCGTTCACCTATTGCTGCCTGGGTGTCAGCCAGTTGAACAATACCCAGGCCCTGTTTGAACAGGCCGGGCGCCTGAATGTGCGTTACCGCCTCGACCGGCAAATGAACAGCTGGGACATCCCCGCCTGCGAAGCGTTGATCGATGATTTTCTGCAAGACGTCGATCACCTCTACATGACCCTTTGCCTTGATGTCCTGCCCGCCAGCCAGGCCCCCGGCGTCAGTGCGCCGTCTGCCCATGGGGTGGACATGCAGATCGTCGAGCACCTGGTACGCCACGCCAAAGCCAGCGGCAAATTGCGCATGGCCGACATCGCCGAGCTCAACCCGAGCCTGGACATCGACAACCGAACCGCCCGCATTGGCGCGCGTCTGCTCGCCAGCCTGATTGATTAAGTTTTGCGCAAATCCCTGAAACCGCTTGTTGAATCATAAGAAAAAGAGAAATTCGCCATGCTGACATTCGAACTGGATGCGCTGAGCACCCTTGCTCTCGCGTTGCTCCTGCTGGGCCTGGGTGCCCAACTGAAAAAGCGCAGCTACTGGCTGCGTCAATTGTGTGTTCCTGCACCGGTCATCGGTGGTTTTGGGTTTGCCTTGGTGATCTGGTTATTACGGGATCAGCAACTGCTCAACCTGAGCCTCGACACCAGCCTGCAAACCCCGCTGATGGTGGCGTTCTTCACCACCGTGGGTTTGGGTGGCAGCCTGGGGTTGTTGCGCAAGGGCGGCAAGCTGCTGTTTATCTACCTGGGCGCGTGCTGGGGCCTGGCGCTGGTGCAAAACGTGGTGGGAGTGAGTGTGGCCAAGCTGCTGGGCATCGACCCGCTGCTGGGGATCATGGCCGGGGCGGTGTCACTGGAGGGCGGCTTTGGTGCGGCGGCAGCCTTTGGGCCGATTGCTGAAAACCTGGGGGCGGTCGGGGCTACGACTGCCGCGCTCGCCGCTGCAACCTTTGGCATGGTGGCCGGCGGTTTGCTCGGCAGCCCGCTGGCGCGCTGGTTGATCGAGCGCAACAAACTGGTGGTCAAGGCCGAAGCCGCGGGCAGTCTCAAGGCGTTCGAAGACGTGGTCCACACCCCTGTGGCCGCGCTGGATGCCGCAACCCTGCTGCGTTTGCTGACCTGCATTGTGGTGATTATGGTGCTGGGGTTCTGGCTGGGCTCCAGCTTGCAGCAGCAACTGGGTATCGTCTTGCCGAGCTATGTGGGGGCCATGTTCGTCGCGATCATCCTGCGCAACCTCAATGACCGGGCCCAGCTGATCGAGGTGCCCGACCATGCCGTCAGCACTATCGGTGATGTGTGCCTGGGCATGTTCCTGACCATGGCCATGATGAGCTTGAAGTTCTGGGAGCTGGAGAAGCTCGGCTTGCCGTTGCTGGTGATTCTGGTGGTGCAGGTGGTGATCATGATCCTGCTGTGCGTGTTCGTCCTGTTCCGCCTGTTTGGCCGCAACTACGACGCCGCGGTCTTGTGCGCTGGTTTCATGGGGCACGGGCTGGGCGCGACGCCCAATGCCGTGGCCAATATGGGGGCCATCTGCGATCACTACAAAGTCTTCTCGTACAAGGCCTTTATCATCGTGCCGCTGTGTGGGGCGGTGCTGATCGATATCGTGGCGATCCCGATGATCACCTGGTTTATCAACGCCTTCAGCTGACGGGTTGAATGTAAAACGGCCGCTCTCCCGTCAAGGAGGCGGCCGTTTTTATGCAGCATTCAGGTGTGATAGCTGCAGGGCATTGTGCTGTTAACCATCAGACCATTCTTGGGACCGTGAAGCGAAACTCGCTGCCTTCTCCCGGTGTACTTTCGGCCAGTAGCTGGCCGCCATGGGCCTTGATGATGCCCTGGGAAATGTACAGCCCCAGGCCCGTGCCCAGCGCGTTGCCTTCTTTAGCCGTCCAGTAGCGGTCGAAGATATGTGGCAGCTGTTCGGGGGCTATGCCCTTGCCCGAATCTCGCACGCTGAACACGATATCGTCCCCGTTGGACATGGCTGCTACGCCGATCTTGCCCTGTGCGGGGGTGAACTTGATCGCATTGCCGATCAGGTTGGAAAGCACCTGGAACAGGCGTTCGGGGTCGGCGCTGATTTTCAGGTCGGGCTCGGCGTGGAAAGTCAGTTCCACGGCTTTGTCCAGCGCCAGCGGCGCGAGCAACGACAGTGCCTCTTCAAAAATCTGGCTGACTTCCAGTGGCTGCGGGCTGATGGTGTAGCGACCGGCTTCGATTTTCGAGGTGTCGAGCAAATCGTCGAGCAGCACGTTCATGCGGCTGCTGGCCTGCTGCATGGTGTCGATGGCCGAGGTGATGCGTCGCGATGTGTGCGGGCCGTCGCTACTGAAGGCCTTTTGCATCATGCCGCAGAGCATCGAGATGATGGTCATGGGGTTGCGCAGGTCGTGGGAGACCACCGCCACCAGCTCGTCGCGTGCGCGCACGGCCTGTTGCTCGCGCAGCACCTGGCGCGACAGGTCGTTTTCCAGGGCCGAGCGGCGCAGGTCATTGGCAGCAAACAGATCGCCGTGGCTCCATTTGCTGGAGATGCCGTCCATCTCGACTTTCCAGATTTCGAACGAGGTGCGCGGGCTCAGGCGCAGGCCGTTGCTGCCGGCTTCCAGGTTCAGCGGTTTATTGGGGTCGCCGCTCCACTGGATGCTTTCTTTGACTTCGCGGCGAAACCACAGCACGGCGTTGTCCACGGGCTTGGGCAGGGTCATGGCCAGCAGGCCGCTGGCGATGTCCTTGTACTGTGCTGCCGGGGCGTGCAGGGTGCTGAGGTTGTGGCTGGAGAAGACTGGCTGGCCGCTGTCCTTGAACCATTGGTACAGCGCGCGAGTGTCTTCCGGGGAGGGGCACTGACCATAACGGTGCAGCACCTTGTCTTCCAGAATCGCCACGCCGCTGGCGCCAGTCAGATCCATCAAGGCTTCGGGCATTTGTGCCAGGCCTTCAAACACGGCTGCGGTGCTTTGCACCATGGCGGCGTTGAGGCGCACCAGGGCATCCATCTTGGCTTCGCGCTGACGGCTGATTTCCAGGGTTTGCAGGGCGCTGATCTGCAGGGACAGCACCTGACCGATGGTCTGGCAGGCCATGCGCAGTTCATGGGGGACATGCAGCGTCTGGCGATGCCCGCAACTGATGAGTCCCCACAGGCGCTCGCCATCCATCAGCGAGATGCTCATGGACGACAGCACGCCCATGTTCTTCATGTACTGGCAGTGAATCGGAGACACGCTGCGCAATACGGCCCCGCTCAGATCCAGTGCCTCGCCGGTGTCCGGGCGCAATGTGGGAATCAGCGGCACAGGTTGGTAATCGGCGTTCGGAATAATGCGCAGCCAGTGGGTGCGGTACAGCTCGCGGGCTTGTTCAGGGATGTCGGAGGCAGGGAAAAACATGCCGTTGAACAATTCCATCGCTGGCGAGGAGGCTTCCGCGATGACCTGGCCGTGGCCTTCATCCTGAAAACGGTAGATCAGAACCCGGTCGTAGCCCGTCAGTGCCTGGATCTCGCGCACGCAGATTTCATACAGTGCGGTGAGGGTCTTGGCCCCTTGCAGGCGTTGCAGCATACGGCTCAGGTTGCGCACCTTGCCCATGGTGCTGTGAATTTCTGAGTCATCGGGTTTGAGTTCCAGCTCCAGAACCAGAATGCCCTGGTCACGGTGCAGCAGGCCTTCGTATTCACGCCCCAGCAGGTTCAGGGCCAAAGGCGGAGCATCGGCCAGCGTGGTGTAGACGGCGGCCTGCTGCACTGCGTTGGCGGCTTCGGAGCCGCTGAGGGCGGCCAGTGGCAGGCCCAGCAGTGATTCGGCACTGACGCCGAACAGGGTCAGCACATTGGCACTGACCTGCTGGATCTGCAGCCCCGGCTCCGTCAGTGTCACGAGCAGGCCGTGGGGCTGGATCGCCCCGGGAAAGCGAATGGGTTCATCAGCACAATTGGCCAGCAAGCGTTCAAAGGCTTGAGGGTCCTGTGGGGTCATAATAAAACCTCCTGACGTTCGAGCCAGTGCTCGAAACAGCTAAATGTTGAGCTGGCAGCCTGTACGGCCTGGTCTCGCGCTTGGGCGTCCAGGGGCACGCTGCCCAGAAACTCCAGGAATGCCTTCCATTGCCGCCCGGTGGCCTCGCCGTACACGTAAAGGAAAGCGCAGCCGTTGTGTCCCTCCAGGCCCAGTCGTTGCGACATCTGCTTGCGCAGCACGTTGCCGCCCAGAGTGGCGCCTTCCAGCACATACAACACACCCAGTACGCAGGCGGGGCTGTGCAATGCCGGAAGGGTTTCGCACAGTGCAAGCGACTGGATGCTGACCCCCAGGGCCTGCAGATCCCGACGCAGCGCGGGTGTTTTGAGTCGTGCCTGCAGGTCGAAATCGTGGGTCATCCAGGGGCTGTGTTGCAGTCGCTCCTCCAGCTCGTGATAGAAGCCGTAGTAAGCGCTCAACAGGCGCGTGTAGCGTTCAAGGTCGAGTGTATTGCTGAAGAACGGCAGGCGTTTTTCAAGGGCTACATGGCGTGTATGAGTGCCAGCGCGTAGCTCGTGCAGAACGGGCGATACCGCTGATAAAGGTTGGTCTTCTGACATGCCTTGTAGGACGGCTCTCTGTGTGGCGCGTGAATTAGGCGCTCATAACTGTAGGAGGTCATGGTAATAAAAAAGTGCAATTATTTTGCTACAAAACCGGGCAGAACAGTGGTTGTTTGAGTGCGCACAGGCTCGACTTCTCCCCTTAGCAGGATGCTTATTGGGTAGGCTCAATTCGTGACGCGCTGCGTCACAGCTTCGAAGGTTTGCAATGGCGAGGATGTGTATCGCAGGTTGGATACATTTAGGCCATTCCCGAATTCAGCTCTCTTGGCTTAGATCGGGGTTGGTTTTTCGTAGGAAGCGTCTTAAATGTAAAGATGAAAATTACCGGTTCAATGTGAGGTGCTTATGCTCGAATTACGCCCCAATTGCGAATGCTGTGATTGCGATTTGCCGCCAGATTCAGCACAAGCGCGGATTTGCTCATTCGAGTGCACCTTTTGTGCGACATGTACGGAGCAGCATCTAGGTGGTCTTTGCCCCAATTGCGGGGGCGAGCTGTTGGTCCGGCCGCGTAGACCGGTGAGCAAGTTGGCGAGCAATCCGCCGTCCAGTGAGCGGGTGTACAAACCTGAAGGCTGTGCTGCGCGTTGATTTTAAAGCCCCTCACCCTGGCTCTCTCCCGAGGGAGAGGGTGCTTTTATAGAGACTGTCTGCCCCGGGACATCCCCGTTCAATTCCCCGCGTTGCAACCACTGCAAGGCAATCGGCCATAGGCTGTCCTGAAAGCGGCTATGGAAAAACGCGAAATGACCTATGGCTGTTTCGCCAATGTCTTGCGGCTGGATACGCAGATGCGTACGCGAGCTGGCACTGAAGTAGTTCAGCAGGCGTTCGATGGCCGCGACAGTACCGAAAGGATCGTCAGTGAAGCTGATGGCGAGGGTTTTGGCCGTAACCGAGCAAAAGGGCAGGGCAGTGAAGCTTCGGGCGCTGGGGAGTTTTTCGTAGCGGGTACTGAAGGCGCCCCAGTCCTTGACCACCCCCGCCGGGGTATCTTCGAGCCAGCCCAGGCGCTTGCCCGGGAAGTAGCCGCACATGCGGGTCAGCAACGGCATGACCCCGTGCCATTTGGCGAGCATCTGCCAGCGCTGTGCGGGTGCGTAGTCGCGCCAGTGGGCATATTGCGCACCGACTGTGACCAAATGGCGAATCGCCAGCCCGGAAGCCGCCAGGCCCGCCGCACAACCGCCAAAGCTATGGCCCACCACGTCGATCGGCTGGCCGGGGTACTCGCGCTGTGCGCGCTTGAGCACCGCTTCTGCGTCCAGCGTGCCCCAGTCCGACCAGGAGGCCGTAAAACCGCGCAACGATCCGCTGCGTGAGGCGCCGATGCCGCGGTAGTCGAACAGCATCACGTCCATGCCCTGGCGGAACAGGTATTCGGCAAACCGCGAGTAATACTGGCAACGCACCGAGGTGGCGGCGTTGATGATGATCACTGCTCGCGTGCTGTCCGGTATGCGCTGGCGCCATTCGAAACCGCCCAGCAGGTAACCGTCAGCAGCAGGCTCGGTGAACGCCCGGCTGACAGGTTCGGGCAGGGCTGCTGTCAGTGCGCGCTCCGGGCGTTGCGTTCTGTCAGTAGCCGTGAAGCTTCGACGTAGGCTTTCTGGAATGCCGGGGTTTCGATCCAGGCCACGGCGCTGTCTTCATCATCGCCATGTACGGCAATGCGGTATTCGATCAGCAAGCCCATCAGAAAATCGGTGGCCGGCTCTTCCTCTTCTTCCGAGATCACCAGTTCCAGTACCGGGTACTGCAGGAATACCGCACACAGGGTTTGCAGGTTGATGGCTTCGGCGGCTTTCATGGCCTGGAACAGGTCATCGTAGTCAGCGGGGTCAAAACCGTTGTCTAGGATGTCCTGGAAGTTGAAGGTGCTGAGGTCGATTTTCACGTCATCGAACGGGTTGTCGATCAGGGCGCCAGCCGAGGCTTTGGCCGGTTTGCCCACGCGATTCTGCTTGGCCTTGGTTTTGGCCCGCTGCGCGTTTTTTTGCTGCTTTTTTGGCGATGACATGAAGGTGTGTCCTTTGCAGGCTGATGAGAGGATTGAACCCCATCTCTTTGCAATCGCCAAGAGAGGTGGCGCCGCCGGGTATAAATAACGGCCAAAAAAAAACCCGCACTAGGCGGGTTTTCTTTGTTTTGGCGTGGTGTGAACACCACATCAAAACTGAATGTGGTGCCCAGAGACGGAATCGAACCGCCGACACGGGGATTTTCAATCCCCTGCTCTACCGACTGAGCTATCTGGGCAACGGGGCGCATTAGAAGCCTTTTTCGATAACCCGTCAAACACTTTTTTGAAAAATATTTAATTATTACCGTCGCTTACGGATCAAAGCCTTTAAAACCGGGGTTTATTCGGTTGGCGGAACGTAGCCTTCGGCTTGTGCGTATTCCTCGCCGCTGAAGAACTTGTCCATTTCGCCCTGCAAATATTTACGGTCTTCGGCGTTCATCATGTTCAAGCGCTTTTCGTTGATGAGCAGGGTCTGGTGTTTTTGCCAGTCAGCCCAGGCTTTGGCCGAAACGTGGTCAAAAATGTCCTGGCCTTTGGCGCCCGGAAACGGAGCGCGCTCAAGGGCAGGCAGTTCTTCTTTGTACTTGCGGCAAATGATGGTGCGGGTCATGACGTCTCTCCAGCGTTCAATAGGTCGGCTGCGCGTTTGAGCAGCTTCTTGACCGGGGCGGCAAGGCCCAGGCGCGGCGGGGTGGCGAGGTTATACCAGAGCCAGTCGGCCTCGGCCACGTGATGACCGGACTCCTTGACGTGGATCAGCCAGGGTTCGATGGCCAGTTGGAAATGGCTAAAGGTATGGGTCAGGCCGGTCAGTTCGTGTTGCGCGCCCAGGGCCAGCGAGTGTTGCAGCGCCAGATGCTCGATGTCCTGCAGGTCATCGAGCTCGGGCAGGCTCCACAGGCCGCCCCACAAGCCGGTCGACGGACGGCGGTAAAGCAGGATTTCGCCCCCGGCATTGGCCAGCATTGGCATCAGCGTGCGCTTTTGCGGGATGACCTTGCGCGGTTTGGGGATCGGGTAGCGGGTTTCCAGGCCCAGCAAGTGCGCTTCACAGCCGCTTTCAAGCGGGCACAACAGGCAGCTGGGCTTGCTGCGGGTGCAGAGCGTGGCGCCCATGTCCATCATCGCCTGGGTGTAGGCGTTGACGCGGTCGTGGGGGGTGAAGCGCTCGGCAGTGGCCCACAGCTGTTTGGCCACCTTGGGCTCGCCGGGGTAGCCCTCTTGCGCCGTGTAGCGCGCCAGTACCCGCTTGACGTTGCCGTCCAGAATCGGCGCCCGCAGACCCATGCTCAGGCTGGCAATCGCACCGGCTGTGGATAAACCGATACCGGGTAAATCGACCAGTTTTTCCACATCCCGCGGAAATTGGCCGTCATATTCGGCGACAACGATTTTGGCGGTCTTTTGCAGGTTGCGCGCACGGGTGTAGTAGCCCAGGCCGGTCCACAGGTGCAGTACTTCGTCTTCCGGTGCAGCGGCCAGGGCCTCGACCGTCGGCAGTGAAGCCATAAAACGGTCGAAGTAGTTCAGCACGGTACTGACCTGGGTTTGCTGCAGCATGATTTCCGAGACCCATACCCGATACGGGGTGATGCCCTGTTGCCAGGGCAGGTCGTGGCGACCGTGCTGGTCATACCAGTCCAGCACCGCGGTTGAAAACTGCTCATCTCTCATCGGTTGAAAAGCCCTTTGAGCGCGTTCTTGAGCTCGGGGCTGACCTTGTCACCGAGCTTTTCTTCGAGTTTGTCAGTGAGCTTGTTGCCCGCCACTTTGGCGGCAACCTTGCCCAGCCCTTCCTTGTCCAGACGGCAGGCCTTGGCCCCCAGCTCCAGCGGGCCACGGCAGCGTAATGGCAGCTCGATGCCGACAAAGTTCTTGCCGACCTGGCAGGCCGGGTCCGGCATGGCGCGGGTGTCGCCTTCGATGATGATGCCGATGCGGTAATCCATGCCCAGTACGCGCAGGTCGATGTCGCCATCGCCTTTGACGCTCAGGCCGGGGATGCGCACGATCATGTCCGGGTTGCTGGCCACACCGTTGCGGAACACCAGGGTGCCCTTGAGCTCCTTGAATGGCGTGTCTTTGCCCATGGGCGCGCCGCTCAGGGTTTTGCGGTTGAGTACCGAAATACCCTTGCACAGCTGTTGCTCAAGGTTGGCGTTGAGCAGCACACCATCGTTAAGCATAAAGCTGGCGGTGCCGTTGAGGCTGGAAATCAGCTCGCTCTGGCTGTTGCCGCTGCCAGTGACGTTGCTGTTGAGGGTCAGCAGACCGGTCACCGGTGGTTTTTGCCCCTGGCTTTGCAGGATTTTTTCCACCGGCACATTGGTAATACGGGTCTGCAGTTTGACCACCGGTAGCATGGGTTGTACGTCCAGGCTGCCATTGGCGGCAAAGCTGCCTTTGTAAAGGTTACCGCTGAGGTTTTCCAGGGTCAGGACACCGGCTTTGCTGTTGGCCTTGAGCACCGCGTTTTGTATCGGCAGTTTGCTCAGGGTCAGTTGGCCAAAACTGATATCAGCATTCAGGTCGAGCGCCTTGAGGCGGGTGACCGGAATGATCCTGGCGGTGCTCCAGCCGCTTTTGGTCGGTGCCTCCGGCAGCGGCGTATCGCCCGATGCGGCCAGGGCGCCGGCTTCGCTGCTCTGCACTTCAGCCTTGCGCGCAACGCTGGCGCTGCTGGCTTCGGCCGACTTGGGCGGCATGTAGCGATCAGCGTCGAATGTGTCGCCTTTGAGCTGAATACGTACGGCTTGTTTGGCGAAATCGTCAATGGCGACGAGGCCGGTGAAGGTGCTGTCGTCGACTTTCAGGTTCAGCTCGTCAAAGGTCACGCTGCTGGGCGTGCCCGAAAGGCGACTGACCAGTTCGACCTTGCTCAGGCTGTTCGGCGCCATGGCAGGTAGCGGGTGGCCGATGCTGTCGAGGAACCGGGCCAGATCAAGCTGGGCAATCGACAGGCCGCCACTGATTTGCGGAGTGGTATCGAGGCTGTTGGCCTTGAACTCACCCAGGGCGCGCAACTGGTTGGCTGAAATCTTCAGGCTGCTCCATTCGGCGACGTTCGCAGCCAGATCAACCAGAATTTGCCCCTGTGCGGCGAACGTCATGGTCTTGCCCTGCAGCGGCTCACCGGAGGCTTCGCCGGTGACCTTCATGTCTTCAAACTGATAGCGCTTGAGTACACGGTCAAAGCGCAACTTGCCGTCAACTTCGGTCTTGACCCGCATCACCGGCTGGTTGGTGCCCAGGAAGGCGGTCAGCTTGACCGGGATACTGGTAGCTTCGTGAACCGGGCCGGTGCTCAGCTGGATGCTCTCGGCGCTGAACTGCTTGCCGCTTTGCTCGTCGTTATATTCAACCCGGGCGTTGTTCACGGTCAGGCTGTCGATATCGAGCTTGAGGGGCTGGCCAGCGCTTTCAGGCTTGTTGCTCGCAGCGGGCTCGGTGCCGGTGGTTGGCGCGGCGGCGGTGGCCGGCTTGCCGATGTCCTGCCAGTTGCCGTGGCCGTCCTTGTCGCGGGTCAGGCGCAGGTTCAGGCCTTCGACACGCACGTCGCTCATCTGCACTTCTTTGCGCAGCAGCGGCAGTACGCGCACGGACAGGCCGAGCATCTGAAGATCGGCGAAAGGCTGGGTCGGCGCTGCGAGAGTGGCAACGCTGGCGTCGTGCAGTTCCAGGCCAAGCCAGGGGAAGAGGCTCCAGCCGATGTCGCCATTGAGGGTCAGCTCAATGTGGGCTTTGTCACGGGCTATCTGGCGGATCTCGTCTTTATAGTCGTTGGGATCGAACAGATGGCTGAGGGCAAAGCCCAGGGCCACGATGATCAGCAACAATCCGAGAAGCACCAGACCCAGGATTTTGCCGAACGCTTTCATGGGCGAGTCCTTGTAAGTCTGTGTGAGAGTAAGTTTTAAATTCAGCCGCAGAGTATAGCGCCACGCGCATGCCGACTGGGGGGTGGATAGTAGCGGATCAGTTGCTTGGCCAAAGACCACATCAGGTTAGGGCCAGGCTGGCGATCAAATGGTAATCTTTGCTTGTTTTTCGGGCCTTCTGCGGCACATTGCCGCGTCTCGATCCAATAAAAACGACTGTGTGCCACAGAGCGCCAAAGTCAGGGAGCGAGCGTGCCGGGGAAATAACTTCATTACCTGGGGGAAACACCTATGAGTATCAGCATTGCTGCGGGCAGTTCTGCTTCGCCGCCTGCGTTCCTGTCCAAGGAGCGCATCATCGCCAAACCCGGCTTCAACCGCTGGCTGGTGCCGCCAGCTGCTCTGGCCATCCATCTGTGCATCGGCATGGCCTATGGCTTTTCGGTGTTCTGGCTGCCGTTGTCCAAAGCCCTGGGCGTGACTGCACCTGTGGCTTGTGCGCCAGACATGAGCTTTATCGCGCAAGTGTTTTCGTCGCAATGCGACTGGCCGATTTCGATGCTCGGCTGGATCTACACCCTGTTCTTTATCTTCCTCGGTTGCTCGGCCGCGGTATGGGGCGGCTGGCTTGAGCATGCCGGGCCACGCAAGGCCGGTGTGGTGTCGGCTTTGTGCTGGTGCGGCGGTTTGCTGATTTCTGCATTGGGTATTTATACCCATCAGATCTGGCTGATGTGGCTGGGTTCTGGGGTTATCGGCGGTATCGGCCTGGGGCTGGGTTATATCTCGCCGGTGTCGACACTGATCAAGTGGTTCCCGGACAAGCGTGGCATGGCTACGGGCATGGCGATCATGGGCTTTGGTGGCGGGGCAATGGTGGGCGCACCGTTGGCTGCCGCATTGATGAACCATTTTGCCGGGCCGGACGGTGTGGGCGTGTGGCAGAGCTTTGTCGCAATGGCGGCGATTTACTTCGTGTTCATGATCGGCGGCGCGTTGTCTTATCGCGTACCACCGACCGGCTGGAAGCCTGAGGGCTGGAAGGCGCCGGCAAAAAAAGCGGCCAACGCGATGATCACCCAGCGCCATGTACACGTAAGTGTGGCGTGGAAAACTCCGCAATTTGCGCTGGTATGGCTGGTTCTATGCCTTAACGTATCGGCCGGTATCGGCATTCTGGGCATGGCCTCGCCATTGCTGCAGGAAGTCTTCGCGGGCAAGTTGCTGGGCAATGATCTGACCTTCAGCCAGCTGGATGCAGCGCAGCTGGCGCAGATCGCCGCGATTGCAGCAGGGTTCACCGGTTTGCTGAGTCTGTTCAATATTGGCGGGCGGTTTTTCTGGGCGTCGTTCTCGGATTACCTGGGCCGCAAAAACACCTACTTTGTGTTCTTCGCCCTGGGTTTTGCGCTGTACGCGATGATTCCGAACCTGGGCCATCTGGGCAACGTATCGCTGTTCGTGGCGGCGTTCTGCATCATTCTGTCGATGTACGGCGGCGGGTTTGCCACAGTGCCAGCGTATCTGGCCGATCTGTTCGGTACGCAGATGGTCGGCGCGATCCACGGTCGCCTGCTGACCGCCTGGGCGGCGGCGGGTGTGCTGGGGCCGGTGCTGGTCAACTACCTGCGCGAGTATCAGTTGAGCATCGGGGTGGAGCGTGCGGCGGCGTATGACATCACCTTGTACATCCTCGCCGGGCTGCTGGTGTTGGGCTTTATCTGCAACCTGCTGGTACGCCCGGTGGCCGACAAATACTTCATGACCGACGCCGAGCTGGCCGCCGAACAGGCACTGGGGCACGACAAGGGCGCGGACGCCAGTACGTCGCTGGAGTGGAAAGCCGCACCGGGCAGTCAGCCATTGGTGATTGCAGCCTGGCTGGCCGTGGGCATTCCCTTGTTGTGGGGCGTGTGGGTAACGGTGCAGAAGACGGCGGTGTTGTTTCACTGATTGACGTGTTGAGTCAGCGCTGACGCCATCGCGAGCAAGCCCGCTCCCACAGACGGATTGCGTCTCTGTGGGAGCGGGCTTGCTCGCGATTCAGGCGGCGCGGCCTGTGCGTCAACGCGCATTACGTCAGCCACCGCACCCTTAATGTTTCTGTTTGCCTGACCCGTGCCTATAATGGCCACCTTTTTCGCCCAATGATTTTGCGGAGCTGGTGATGGCCGAACGTAAGGCGTCAGTCGAGCGCGATACTCTGGAAACCCAGATTAAAGCCTCGATCAACTTGGATGGTACCGGTAAGGCCCGATTCGATATCGGTGTTCCTTTTCTTGAGCACATGCTCGACCAGATCGCCCGACATGGGTTGATCGACCTGGACATCGAGTGCAAAGGCGACCTGCATATCGACGATCACCATACCGTCGAAGATGTCGGCATTACCCTGGGTAAAGCCTTCAGCGAAGCAGTCGGCGATAAAAAAGGCATGACCCGCTACGGTCACGCTTACGTCCCGCTGGACGAAGCGCTGTCCCGTGTAGTCATCGACTTTTCCGGTCGTCCTGGTCTGCAAATGCATGTTCCCTACACCCGCGCCACCGTCGGCGGCTTCGATGTTGACCTGTTTCAGGAGTTCTTCCAGGGCTTCGTGAACCACGCCAATGTCAGCCTGCACATCGACAACCTGCGCGGCACCAACACCCACCACCAGATCGAAACCGTGTTCAAGGCTTTCGGCCGCGCGCTGCGCATGGCCGTTGCACTGGATGAGCGGATGGCCGGGCAAATGCCTTCTACCAAGGGCGTGCTCTGATGCAGACAGTGGCGGTAATCGATTACGGCATGGGTAACCTGCACTCGGTGGCCAAGGCGCTGGAGCACGTTGGCGCCGGTCGGGTGCTGATTACCAGCGATGCCAGCGTGATTCGCGAAGCCGACCGCGTAGTGTTCCCTGGTGTGGGTGCGATCCGCGATTGCATGGCCGAAATCCGTCGCCTGGGTTTTGACTCGCTGGTGCGTGAAGTCAGTCAGGATCGTCCGTTTCTCGGTATTTGTGTCGGCATGCAAGCCTTGCTCGACAGCAGCGAAGAGAACGGCGGTGTTGATTGCATCGGCCTGTTCCCGGGCGCCGTGAAGTTCTTCGGCAAGGACCTGCACGAAGACGGCGAGCATCTCAAGGTGCCGCACATGGGCTGGAACGAAGTGCAGCAAAAAGTGGATCACCCGCTGTGGCACGGCATCCCCGACCTGGCGCGTTTCTACTTTGTACACAGCTACTACATTGCGGCGGGCAATCCTCGCCAGGTAGTCGGTGGCGGGCATTACGGTGTTGATTTCGCCGCAGCGCTGGCCGAGGGCTCGCGCTTCGCGGTGCAGTTCCACCCGGAAAAAAGCCATACCCACGGCTTGCAGCTGCTGGAAAACTTTGCGGCCTGGGATGGCCGCTGGTAATGGCGCCGCGCAAAAAGCCGCCGATTCTCACGCTCACCCCTGAGCAAGAGAGCGAAGCCAACAGCAAGATCAAACGCTTTATGGAAGACCGCTTCGAACTGGACCTGGGTTCGTTCGAGGCGGCTGAAATCCTTGAGCTGTTCACCCGCGAAATCGCCCCGCATTACTACAATCGGGCGATTTTCGATGTGCAGGCGCACCTCAAAGAGAGGTTCGAGAGCATCGAAAGCGACCTGTGGGCGCTCGAGAAGAACTGATTTCCGAGTCTCAGACTCCCGAATTTGAAGGTTTGCCACATGCTGATTATTCCCGCTATCGATCTTAAAGACGGTGCCTGTGTACGTCTGCGCCAGGGCCGCATGGAAGACTCCACGGTATTTTCCGATGACCCGGTGAGCATGGCTGCCAAATGGGTAGAGGGCGGTTGCCGCCGTCTGCACCTGGTCGACCTCAACGGCGCCTTTGAAGGCCAGCCGGTCAACGGCGAAGTGGTCACTGCCATTGCCAAGCTGTACCCGCACCTGCCGATCCAGATCGGTGGCGGGATTCGCTCCCTGGAAACCATCGAGCATTACGTCAAAGCGGGCGTGAGCTATGTGATCCTGGGCACCAAAGCAGTGAAAAACCCTGAGTTCGTGGCCGAGGCCTGCCGCGCGTTCCCGGGCAAGATCATTGTCGGCATGGATGCAAAAGACGGCTTTGTGGCCACTGACGGCTGGGCTGAAGTGAGCACCGTGCAGGTCATCGACCTGGCCAAACGATTTGAAGCAGACGGCGTGTCGGCCATCGTTTATACCGACATTGCCAAGGACGGCATGATGCAGGGCTGCAACGTGAGCTACACCGCCGCATTGGCCGCTGCCACCAGCATTCCGGTGATCGCTTCGGGCGGCATCCACAACCTGGGTGACATCAAGGCCCTGATGGACGCCAAGGCGCCGGGCATCGTGGGCGCCATTACCGGTCGCGCCATCTATGAAGGCACGCTGGATGTGGCCGAGGCGCAAGCCTTCTGCGACAGCTACAAGGCCTGAGGAGAGACCCATGGCGCTGGCCAAACGCATCATCCCTTGCCTGGACGTGGATAACGGCCGGGTCGTAAAGGGCGTCAAGTTCGAGAACATTCGCGATGCCGGCGACCCGGTAGAGATCGCCCGTCGTTACGATGAGCAGGGTGCTGACGAGATTACCTTTCTCGATATCACTGCCAGCGTCGATGGGCGCGACACCACGCTGCATACAGTCGAACGCATGGCCAGTCAGGTGTTTATCCCGTTGACCGTAGGTGGCGGGGTGCGCTGCATCCAGGACATACGCAACCTGCTCAATGCCGGTGCCGACAAAGTCTCGATCAATACCGCAGCGGTGTTTAACCCGGAGTTTGTGGGCGAAGCGGCGCAACATTTTGGCTCGCAGTGCATTGTGGTCGCCATTGATGCCAAGAAAGTCTCCTTGCCGGGCGAAACCCCGCGCTGGGAAATTTTCACCCACGGCGGGCGCAAGCCAACCGGGCTCGACGCGGTCGAGTGGGCCATGAAGATGGAAGGCCTGGGCGCCGGCGAAATCCTGCTGACCAGCATGGATCAGGACGGCATGAAAAACGGCTTCGATCTGGGTGTTACCCGCGCAATCAGTGATGCACTGGGCATTCCGGTGATTGCCTCGGGCGGTGTCGGTAACCTCCAGCATCTGGCTGACGGCATTCTGGAAGGTCACGCCAGTGCAGTGCTGGCGGCGAGTATTTTCCACTTTGGTGAATACACGGTGCCAGAGGCCAAGGCGTACATGGCAGAGCGCGGAATCGTGGTTCGCTAAGGCCAAAGGCTACTGGACAGCATGGCGTGCCCACGGCACTCTTGAGCACGCCATGGATTCAGGTCGCCTGTCATGTTTAAACGCTTTGTGCCTATTCTCGTCAGTTCCACCATGTGGCTGGCGAGTACCGCTTTTGCGGCTGATACGTCGAACTCATCGATCGTGTTACTGACTGAAAACTTCCCGCCGTACAACATGGCCAAAAACGGCAAGAATTTTGCGCAGAACGATAATATTGAAGGTATCGCCGTCGATATCCTGCGTGAAACCTTTAAACGTGCCGGCATCCCCTACAGCATGACCCTGCGTTTCCCTTGGGAGCGTATCTACCACCTTGCCCTCGAAAAACCCGGATACGGTGTGTTTGTCACCGCCCGCGTGCCCGAGCGTGAAAAGCTGTTCAAGTGGGTCGGCCCTATTGGTCCTGATGACTGGGTGTTGCTGGCCCGAGGGGATAGCCCGATTACCCTGACGTCCCTCGAACAGGCCCGCCAGTATCGGGTGGGCGCTTACAAGGGCGACGCCATTGCCTTGTCCCTAGAGAAGCAGGGGCTGGCGCCGGTGATTGTGCTGCGCGATCAGGACAACGCCCGCAAGTTGCAGGCCGGGCAAATCGACTTGTGGGCCACAGGTGCTCCAGCTGGCCAATTTTTGGCGCGTCAGGTAGGGATTTCAGGGTTCAAGACGGTGTTGCGTTTCAATCAGGCCGAGCTGTTTTTGGCGCTGAACAAAGACGTGCCGGACGAGGTGGTGAGCAAGTTGCAGAAGGCGCTGGATGAGTTAAAGGCAGAAGGCGTGGATGAGAAAATCCGCGCAAAGTACCTGTAACACACAGAGCGTGTAGCCGCTGACGAGGAACGAAGGCTGCGCTCCTCAGCGGCTACAAATGGCACGGGTCTCAGCGATAAACCCCATCCTTCCCATGTCCGGCCATCGCCTTGTTGCTGCGCACGCCGATCATTTGCCTGATATCGATCCAGTCAATGCCCTGGGCCTTGAGCTTGGGCAGCTCCCGTTCAAGCACGGCGAGGGTTTGCGGGTAGGGATGGCCGATCATCACCGCCGAACCTTGCTTGCGCGCCAGATTGATCGCGGTGTGCAGTTGTGTGGTGATCGCCTGCTCGGTACGTACGTCATCGAGAAACACATCCCGCGAAACACTGGCCAGGCCGATTTTTTGCGCCTCGGCCGCCGCGACCGTCTGCGCGCTGGTGCGGCTGTCGACAAAGAATTTGTGACGTTGCTGCAAGTTGCCCATCAGCCAGGCCATCGCTTGTGGCTGGGAGGTCATGCGGCTGCCCATGTGGTTGTTGATACCGCTGGTGTAGGGCACTGCCTTGAACGCGGCGTTGAGGCGCTTTTCAAGTTCGTCGACAGGCAGGTCCGGGTGCCAGGCAAAGGGCCCGGTGGCCGGGTCCATTGGCATGTGCAAAATGACGATCTTGCCGGCCTTGTGGGCTTCGCGGGCAAATTCGGCAGCATGGGGGGTGTCGGGCATCACGGCGGTGGTGACCGGGCCGGGCAGCGCCAGCACGCGGCGGTCCCGGGGCAGGTTTTGCCCAAGGTCATCGATAATCAGGCTCAGGTAAGCCTTGTGCGGTGTGGCGGGCGCGCTGACCGGTGCCGCGTGGGCGGTACCGGTCAGGCAGCAGAGCAGGGTGAGGGCCAGGGAAAGACGCACCTCAGTTGCCGCGTGTGATGCTCAAGCCTTTAAGCAGGCTCAGGGCCTGGCTCAGCTGGAAGTCATCGTCCTGGGGCATCGGCTTGGCTTTGGGGCCGGAGCCGGTCGGCTTGTCGGCACCGCCGTTACCATTGCCGAGGTGACCTTGCAGGTCGGCCTCTTTGTAGTACTCGGTGTCTTGCTCGCGGGTGATCCTGGCGCGGCTGACTTCGATGTCCGGAACAATGCCCTGGGCCTGGATCGAGCGCCCGTTCGGAGTGAAGTACAGCGCTGTGGTGATCTTCAGCGCGCGGTCATTGTTCAACGGCAGTACGGTTTGCACCGAGCCTTTGCCGAAGCTGGTGGTGCCCATCACCACACCACGCTTCTGATCCTGCAAGGCACCGGCGACGATCTCTGACGCCGAGGCGCTGCCGCCGTTGATCAGTACCACCAATGGCACGCCTTCGCTCAGATCCTTGCCGGTAGCCGAGAAACGCAGCTCAGAGTTGGCGATACGGCCCTTGGTGTAGACGATCAGACCTTTGGTGATGAAATGGTCTACCACTTCAACTGCCGATTGCAGCACGCCGCCCGGGTTGTTGCGCAGGTCAAGGATGATGCCCTTGAGGCGCTTGTTGCCGTTTTCCCTGCGCAATTTGGACAGCGCAGCGGCCACTTCTTCGCCAGTCTTGACCTGGAACTGGGTTATGCGGATGTAGCCGTAGCCGTCTTCAAGCAGCTGGGCCTTGACGCTCTTGACCTGGATATTGGCCCGGGTCAGGGTTACGTCAAACGGTGCGCCACCGTTGCGTACCAGGGTCAGGGTGATTTTCTGACCGATCTTGCCGCGCATTTTGTCTACGGCCTCGGTCATGCTCAGGCCACGGGTGGGCTGACCATTGATCTTGACGATTAAGTCACCGGCCTGGATGCCGGCTTTGCTGGCAGGGGTGTCGTCGATCGGCGAGACGATCTTGATGTTGCCGTCTTCAGTGCCGACTTCAATGCCCAACCCGCCAAATTCGCCGCTGGTGCTTTCCTGCAGCTCGGCGAAATCTTCCGGCCCCAGATAGGCAGAATGCGGGTCGAGGTTGCTGAGCATGCCCTTGATGGCATTCTCCAGCAGGGTTTTGTCGTCTACCGGCTCAACATAGGCGGCCTTGATCCGATCCATGACCTCGGCAAATGTGCGCAGCTCTTCCAGAGGCAGCGGTGCCTTGGCGCTGGTAGCAGCCCCGGCTGGCGGAATGCTCGGCTCGGCAGCAAATGCCAATGGCGAGCCGACCAGCAGAGCGATCGTCAGGGCCAGCGAGTTGAGGCGGGACAAATGCGGCATGTTGAGCGAACTCCTACGTATTAAAGGTGATGGACTCATCCCTGAGTGCGACACCATTGTGCAGGGTCGCTTGGGCGTCCCTGCTGACGAATAGCAAAATACAGTGCTGGCGTGGCCTGCCCACCGCTGTTGCCCACGGTGGAAATCACCTCACCGGCTTTTACAACGTCGCCGGCAGACTTGAGCAACGTCTGATTGTGGCCATACAAGCTTAAGAAACCATTACCGTGGTCCAGAATCACCAGTTGGCCTGCACCGCGCAGCCAGTCGGCAAACACCACGCGCCCGCCGTGTACGGCGTGTACCTGGGTGCCGGCACCGGCGCTGATCATCACGCCGTCCCACTTGGTGCGCGAGTCGTCGCCACGGGTTTCACCGAAACGTGCAAGCAGTCGACCATCAACTGGCCATGGAAGTTTGCCCCGGGCTTGAGAAAAAGCACCGCCGTAAGACGCACCTGCGCTGGAGACCAATGGCCCCGGTGTGGATTGCACCGGTTTTCGCGGGGCATCGGTAACGACCGATGCAGCCTCGCGCTGGCGTTTTTTCTCGGCTTCCTGCTGCGCAATCAGGGCTTTTTGCCGCGCCTGCTCGGCTTCGCGGGCCTGGCGGGCGAGGGTTTCTTCGATGGTCTTGAGGACTTTAGCCAGATCGGCCTGATCCTGCTCGCGGGCCTGCAACTTCTGGTCGCGGTCCTTTACGTCGGTATTGAGCTTGGCCAGCACTTGCTGGCGCTCTGCACGCACCTTGTCGAGCTCGGCGCGCTGGGTGTCCAGGCTGCTTTTCTGGGTCAGCAGTTGCGCTTGCTGCAAGTTGATATCGGCCTCGACATTGGCCAGTTGGCGCAGTGTCTCGTTGAAGCCTTTGAGCTGGGCCAGACGGGCTTCGCTCAAGTAGTCGTAATAAGTGAGGGTTCGGGCGAACTTCTCGGGGTTTTGCTGGTTGAGCAGCATCTTCAGGTATTCCTGACGCCCACCCTGATAGGCGGCGCGGGCCTGAATGGCGATCAGGCGTTGCTGTTCAAGTTTTGCGCTGTGGAGTTTTTTTTTCTCGCTATCTAGGCGCAGCAGCTCGCCTTCACTCTTTTTTAGTTCTTGTTGCAGGGTTTCAACCTGCTTCTCCAGCTTGCCGATTTCGGTTTCGGTACCGCGCAGGTCTTTCTGCACGCCGGACTTTTCTTCCTGCAGCTTGCCCAGGAGCTTTTTCAGCTCGCTGATATCCTGGCGCGTGGCATCCAGCTGCTGTTGGGTTTGCGCGCGCTCGTCGGCAAACGCCGGTTGGAGCATGCATGCGAGGGTCAAGGCTATAAGGGCGCGAAGCATGGGGCGGGCGACACCTGGGGAACGGGACGGCCTAGTATGCCCGCCCTCGTCACCTATAAGAAATGGATGAAGGTGAAATTGTAGCCGTTGATCCTGTGGGAGCGGGCTTGCTCGCGATAGCATCACCACGCAATGCCTGATGCACCGCGTCGCCGGTATCGCGAGCAAGCCCGCTCCCACAGGCATTGCGTTGTTTTAAGCGTCGACCAGAATCGATTTGCCGGTCATCTCTTGCGGCTGTGGCAGCCCCAGCAGTTTGAGCATGGTGGGTGCCACGTCGGCCAGCACGCCGCCTTCGCGAACTTTGAGCGAGCGCTTTCCTACATAGATAAACGGCACGGGCTCACAGGTGTGGGCGGTATGCGCCTGGCCTGTGGACTCGTCTTCCATCTGCTCCACGTTGCCGTGGTCAGCGGTGATCAGGGCTTCGCCGCCGACCTTGTCCAGTGCTTCCACGATACGGCCCACGCAGGCATCCAGGCATTCAACTGCCTTGACGGCTGCGTCGAATACGCCGCTGTGGCCAACCATGTCGCCATTGGCGTAGTTGACCACGATCACGTCATAACGCTGGTTTTCGATGGCATCGACGATATGGTCGGTGACTTCGGGGGCGCTCATTTCCGGTTGCAGGTCGTAGGTGGCGACTTTCGGCGACGGCACCAGAATGCGCTCTTCACCCGGGAACGGCTCTTCACGGCCGCCCGAGAAGAAGAAGGTCACATGGGCATACTTCTCGGTTTCTGCAATGCGCAACTGGGTTTTGCCGTTTTTGGCCAGGTAATCGCCCAGTACGTTTTCCAGGCTGCCGGGCGCGAATGCGCTGGGTGCCGGGATACTGGCAGCGTATTGGGTCAGCATCACGAAACCGGCCAGTTTTGGCTGGCGGGCGCGGGCGAAGGCGTTGAAGTCATCTTCAACGAATACACGGGTCAGCTCGCGGGCGCGGTCGGCGCGGAAGTTCATAAAGACCACGGCGTCGCCGTCTTCCACTTTCACCGGCTCGCCGATGGTCGTGGCTTTGACGAATTCGTCGCTTTCGCCACGTGCGTAGGCAGCTTCCAGGCCTTCCTGGGCAGTAGCGGCGTTGAACTCGCCCTTGCCGTCGACGATCAGGTTGTAGGCCTGCTCTACGCGGTCCCAGCGATTGTCACGGTCCATGGCGAAGTAACGGCCGATCAGGCTGGCGATACGGCCTTTGCCCAGGTCCTTGAACGCTTCGTCCAGCAGTTCAATGGAAGATGAGGCACTTTTTGGCGGGGTGTCGCGGCCATCAAGGAAGGCGTGCAGGTAGATTTTTTCTGCGCCGCGCTTGAATGCCAGCTCGGCCATTGCGATCAGGTGGTCCTGATGGCTGTGAACACCACCATCGGACAGCAGGCCCAGGATGTGCACGGCCTTGCCTGCAGCCACGGCCTTGTCGACCGCGGCGCAAATGGTCGGGTTTTCAAAGAACTCGCCATCGCGGATGGATTTGGTGACACGGGTGAAATCCTGATACACCACGCGGCCGGCGCCCAGGTTCATGTGGCCGACCTCGGAGTTGCCCATCTGGCCGTCAGGCAGCCCGACATCCATGCCCGAACCCGAGATCAGGCCGTTCGGCATGCTCGCGCAAAGACGATCCAGCACCGGTTTCTTGGCCGAATAAACGGCGTTGTATTCGTGACTTTCACTGTGACCGAAGCCATCCAGGATGATCAGGACCAAAGGTTTAGGCGTGGTAGTCATAGATCCCACTCGTGGCTGGTTTATAAGAAGGTATACAGAGGACGCGCAGTTTAAAGCGAAGTTCATGTGGCGTCACCGCCGGGCGGGGTTTGGCCGACCAAGGTGGCTGTGTATACTGGCCCACATTTTACGACCCTGGAACCTTCTGATGGTTGAGCACCTGATTGCATTTGCGACTTCCCACTACCTGCTTGTAGGCGCGTTTGTCATCCTGCTGGCGCTGTTGATCGCCCACGAGATGAGCCGTGGCGGGCGCAGCATCAGCACGGGCGAACTGACCGGCCTGGTCAATCGCGACGAAGGTGTGGTGATTGATATTCGCCCGGCCAAGGATTTTGCCGCCGGCCACATCGTGGGTGCTATTAATATCCCGCAAGACAAACTGATGGCGCGCATTGCCGAGCTGGACAAGCACAAGGGCAAGACCATCATTCTGGTCGACGCTGCCGGCCAGCACTCGGGCGGCCATGCCCGTGAGCTGCTCAAGGCTGGTTACAATGCTGCCAAGCTGTCTGGCGGCATTTCCAGCTGGCGCGCTGACAACCTGCCAGTGGTGAAGTAACTATGTCCAAGGTCATCGTTTACTCCAGCGACTATTGCCCTTATTGCATGCGTGCCAAGGCTCTGCTTGAGAACAAGGGTATTGCCTTCGAAGAGATCAAAGTCGACGGCAAGCCACAGGTACGTGCCGAGATGGCTCAGAAGGCAGGCCGCACGTCGGTTCCGCAAATCTGGATTGGCGACAAGCATGTTGGCGGATGCGATGACCTGTTTGCTCTGGAGCGCGCAGGTAAATTGGATGCGCTGCTGAACGTCTGACTCTCATTCTCTATAAGCCCCAAGATCAACAAGGATCTGTGATGACTGACCAACAGAACACCGCCGCTGTTAGCGATGAAGACACCGCACCACAATTCTCCCTGCAGCGCATCTACGTGCGTGACCTGTCGTTCGAAGCGCCAAAAAGCCCGGCGATCTTCCGTCAGCAGTGGGAACCGAGCGTTGGCCTGGACCTGAACACCCGTCAAAAGCCGCTGGAAGGCGACTTCCACGAAGTGGTTCTGACCCTGTCGGTTACCGTTAAAAACGGCGACGAAGTGGCTTTTATTGCTGAAGTGCAACAGGCTGGCATCTTCCTGATCAAAAACCTTGATCCAGCGTCGATGAACCACACTCTGGGCGCGTTCTGCCCGAACATCCTGTTCCCGTATGCCCGCGAAACCCTGGACAGCCTGGTGACACGTGGCTCGTTCCCTGCGTTGATGCTGGCTCCGGTGAACTTCGATGCCCTGTACGCGCAAGAACTGCAGCGCATGCAGGAAGAAGGCAGCCCGACTGTTCAATAAACAGCCGATTGCCAAAAAAAAGCGCCTGAGGGCGCTTTTTTTGTGTGTGGGAGCGGGCTTGCTCGCGATTGAATCGCTGCGGTGCAACAGGTACATCGCGTAGCTTTCATCGCGGGCAAGCCCGCTCCCACAGGGTGTGTGTTTACTTGAAGCCTAGCTGGCGCCAGGCCTCATACACGGCGACCGCTACGGTGTTAGACAGATTCAGGCTGCGGCAGCCTTCGCGCATAGGCAGGCGCAGGCGGTGCTCGCCGTCCAGGCTGTCGAGCACTTCGGGCGGCAGGCCACGGCTTTCAGGGCCGAAGAGAAAAGCATCGCCCTCGGCAAACTGCACGTCGTGGAACGGCCTGGAGCCTTTGGTGGTAAAGGCGAACAGGCGCGGATGGCCCAGGCTTTCCAGGCAACTGGCCAGGTCGGCATGACGCTTGAGCGGCGCATACTCGTGGTAATCGAGCCCGGCACGGCGCAAGCGCTTGTCGTCCAGCTCAAAACCGATAGGCTCGATCAAATGCAGGTGGCAGCCGCTGTTGGCGCACAGCCTGATAATGTTGCCGGTATTCGGCGGAATTTCTGGTTGAAAAAGGATGACGTGAAACATGCACGGCTCCGAACTTAAAGATGGACAGCATTCTACGCTTGAAGAGGACCCGCGACCGAAACTATGGCCACGGGTTTTAGGTTCTTTGGCGATAGTCGGTGTGATGGTGGGGATGATGATCGGTCGATTGACCGCGCCAACCCCTGTGGAGCTGCAGCAGGTGGACGTGCTGCCCGGCGGCCTGGTGGTGTGGTTCAGCGCCGAGCCCAAGCTGCATGGTGAGCTGGTCGACGGCACGCTGGGGTTGCTGTTTGATGCCAGGGGCAAGGTGCAGAGCGGCCAGTTGACGTTTAACGGCAAGAGCGTGAACTGGCGGGTGCGTGATACGGATGGCGGGTTGCTGCTGACCCTGGTGGCGGCCCGTGCCTTGAAGGGCGACTGGGCCGGGGCGTCGCAAGATGGACGCTGGCGGTTGCAGGTAAACCTGCGAGAGTAATAAAAGAGGGAATTCCAGCCTGCCTGTACCGGGTTCCCCAAAAGCGCTGTGCGCGTTGATGCAAAAGGCATCAAGGCTGCGGTGTAAAAGTGGGGAGTCTTGACCTGCCTGTATCAAGGTCCCCTAAAGCGGTGTTGCGTGTAATAGGTATTGCAGGGCGCGTGCCAGTTTTTGATTTTTTGTAAAAATTGCCCCTTGAGTACGCAAAAGCCCCGGAATCCGGGGCTTTTGTTTGGGGGCTGATTTTGTTCCCGGGTTTGGCGAAAACCCTTGAGCTAGAGCTGTGCACGATATTGGGGCGGGTTGCTTGAGGGTGGTGCGGTCAGATCAAGAGCCCCTAACCCTCTTCCGCAGGGAAAGGGGACTAAAGGCAAAAGCAGATTTATGAAACACCACCCATCAGCTCCCTCTCCCTCCGGGAGAGGGTTGGGTGAGGGCGCTTTTGAACGGCTTCAAGCCTCGTCGCCCTCATCCTCGTCGCCATCGATCTTCATGCCCAGTTCCTTGATCTTGCGGGTCAAGGTATTGCGGCCCCAGCCCAACAGCACGGCAGCGTCGCGACGGCGGCCTGCGGTGTGCTTGAGCGCCGTCTCGATCATGATCCGCTCAAAGGTCGGCACTGCACTGTCGAGCAGGTTGGACTGGCCACGCCCCAGCGCCTGGTCAGCCCACTGGCGCAGTGCCTGCTCCCAGTTGGTGACAGGGGAGGCGTCCTGTTGCAGGTTGAGCAACTCGGGAGGCAGGTCGCCGATATGCACTTCGCGACCCGAAGCCATCACCGTGATCCAGCGGCAGGTGTTCTCCAGCTGGCGCACGTTGCCTGGCCAGGGCAGGTTTTTCAGGTACTGCTCGGTCTCGGCCTTGAGCAGTTTTGGCTCTACGGACAGTTCTTGCGCGGCGCTGCTGAGAAAGTGCCGGGCCAGGGTCGGGATGTCTTCGCGGCGGTCTGACAGGCGCGGAATATGGATGCGGATTACGTTCAGACGGTGGAACAGGTCTTCACGAAACTTGCCGGCCTGCACCAGGGTTTCAAGGTTCTGGTGTGTGGCTGCGATGATGCGAACATCGACCTTGACCGGCGTGTGCCCGCCAACCCGGTAGAACTCGCCATCGGCCAGTACCCGCAGCAACCGGGTTTGGGTGTCCGCCGGCATGTCGCCGATCTCATCGAGGAACAGGGTGCCGCCATCGGCCTGCTCAAAACGGCCCCGGCGCAGGTTTGCAGCGCCAGTGAAAGCGCCTTTTTCATGGCCGAATAGCTCGGATTCCATGAGGTCCTTGGGGATCGCAGCCATGTTCAATGCGATAAATGGCGACGCGGCCCGCGGGCTGTGGCGGTGCAGGGCGTGGGCCACCAGCTCTTTGCCGGTACCTGATTCACCGTTGATCAGCACCGTGATGTTGGAGTGGCTCAGGCGGCCAATGGCACGAAACACCTCTTGCATCGCCGGGGCTTCGCCGATGATTTCCGGCGTCGGGGCCAGCGTCGGCGCCACGGCCAGGCCTTGCTGTTCCTGGGCGTGCTGGTTGGCGCGCTTGACCAGAGACACGGCGTCATCGACATCAAACGGCTTGGGCAGGTATTCGAATGCGCCGCCCTGATAGGACGCTACCGCGCTGTCCAGATCGGAATGAGCGGTCATGATGATGACCGGCAGGCGCGGGTGCTGTTCGCGGATTTTGGCGAGCAGGTCCAGACCGCTGGAGCCGGGCATGCGGATATCGGAAATGATCACGTCAGGCTGTTGGCGAGCCAGTCGGCTCATGACCCCATCGGCACTGTCGAAACTTTGTGTGGTCATGCCTTCCTGTTGCAAGGCTTTTTCCAGTACCCAGCGGATTGAACGGTCGTCGTCGACGATCCACACGGTTTCACTTCGGCTCATGTCGATGCGGCTCCTTGTTCCAGTGGTAGAAAGATCGAGAAGAGTGTGTGGCCGGGGTGGCTTTCACACTCGATCAACCCCTGGTGCTGACTGATGATGTTTTGCGTGATGGCCAGGCCAAGCCCGGTACCGTCCGGGCGGCCGCTGACCATCGGGAAAAACAGGGTGTCTTGCAGCTCGAACGGTATGCCCGGGCCGTTGTCGATAATTTCGATTTTTGTCACCAGCCGGTGGCGTATGTGGCCAATGGTGAACTGGCGCATGGCGCGGGTGCGCAGGCTGATGCGGCCCAGGCGCAGCTCATTCTGGCTGCCGATGGCCTGCATGGCGTTGCGCACGATATTGAGTACTGCCTGGATCATCTGTTCACGGTCGATCAGCAGGTCAGGCAGGCTGGGGTCATAGTCACGCACCAAAGTGATGCTGCCCTGGGTCTCGGCCTCGACCAGGTTGCACACGCGCTCCAGTACTTCGTGGACGTTGGTCATGGCCAGCGACGGCAGTTTGTTGGAACCCAGCATCCGGTCGACCAGATTACGCAGGCGATCTGCTTCTTCGATGATGACGTTGGTGTAGTCGCGCAGGTTTTCGTCGGGCAATTGCCGGGCCAACAGCTGGGCCGCACCGCGAATGCCTCCCAGAGGGTTCTTTATCTCGTGGGCCAGGCCGCGCACCAGCATCTTGCTGGTTTCTTGCTTGGACAGCTGGGCTTCTTCTTTGGTGATGCGCAGCAGACGGTCGCGGGGGTGTACCTCAAGCAACAGCATGGTGCCGCCATTGCTCAAGATGGGCGTTACGGCATAGTCCACCGTCAGGTTCTGGCCCGTCAGCGAGGTCAGCATGGCTTCGCGTTTGGTAAACGGGTGCGCTTGCTCAACTGCCTGGCGCAGCGAGTGCAGAGCCTCGGTGGACTCCGTAAAGAGCTCGCTGATGAACTGGCCGTGACTGCGTTGACCGCTGATCGCCAACAGCATCTCTGCCGCCGGGTTCATGTACTCAAGGCGCAAATCAGCATTGAGTAAAAGCGTGGCAGTGGTCAGGTTGTCGAGTAACAGTCGGTGCAGGGCGTCACTGATGGTCATGGGCCGATCCCGGATTGCGTGCGCGGTGAAGCGCTGGTGCAAGGAAAATGCAAAAACCAAACCAAGGCTCCGAAAAGAAGCGTCGCTCCCCTGAAATAGACGTTTACAAGCTGGGCGCATATCGCCGCAGCCCGGCATGCGAGTGTTTATGAACCAAATTGGGCTGGTAAGTGCACTATCAAACTATAGTCGCACCAATATAGTGCAATTTAGATGAATGGATTCAGTTGCCTGAAAATGTGCGCGGGATATTTGCTATGGGTGCAGCCAGAGGTTGTGTGCCGCGTTCGAGCGCACACCGGTCATAAGCCCCGAGTGCGCGATGCGACATAGGCAGCGCCCACTCTGAGGTGACCACCGTTTTGAGTTTCGAACGCAGCTTCCGGTACCTGCTACGGGCCTTGCGTGGTTAATGGGACAGCGGCATGCCGGGCGTGCCTGCATAGAACACGATCAGTTCTACCGGGGCCTTGCCGCTGGTGCCTCGATGGGAAGTATTGACCATCTCGGGCAGTACCTGGCCAGGTTTGAGCGTGGTTTTGTGCATGCCGTCTTCGGTTTCGACCAGCAGTTCGCCAGCGACCACGTAGGCGATATTGGGCATGGGGTGCGTGTGCCATTTCAGTGCGGTGTTGGCCGGGAGCGTGATTTTGACCACGGTGAATTCCGGCTTGCCGTCCGGCCAGGTGTAAGGGGTGCCTGTCCAGGATTGGCCTGTCTTGAGCAGTTGTTCGACCGTTACCGCAGTGGGTGAACTGTTGCAGCCCAGCATGAGCAGGCAGGCGCATGCCAGCAGCAGGGTTTTGAGGGCGAGTAAGGGGTGCATGTCAGTCTCCATTGGTTGAGTGGCGACAAACTACCGGTCACTCAGCAGGGTGGCTGTCAGGTGCAGGCACGAATCCAGAAGCTCTGATCCGATGCTTGTGTAAGACGGCGCCCACAAAAAAGCCTCCCGAAGGAGGCTTTTTCAAATCACGCCGCTTGCGCAGGCGTCACCGGATTAGCAGCTGTAGTACAGCTCGTATTCCAGTGGGTGTACGAAGGTACGAACCTGGATTTCTTCTTCGCTTTTCAGGGCGATGTACGCGTCGATGAAGTCGTCGCTGAAAACGCCGCCTTTGGTCAGGAACGCGCGACCTTTGTCCAGTTCCTCCAGGGCCTCTTTCAGGCTGCCGCACACTTGCGGGATCTCTTTGGCTTCTTCAGGCGGCAGGTCATACAGGTTTTTGTCCGCTGCGTCGCCAGGGTGGATCTTGTTCTGGATACCGTCCAGACCAGCCATCATCAGTGCCGCGAAGCACAGGTACGGGTTGGCTGCCGGATCCGGGAAGCGTGCTTCGATACGGCGAGCTTTAGGGCTGGACACGTAAGGAATACGGATCGAAGCCGAACGGTTACGAGCCGAGTAGGCCAGCATTACCGGTGCTTCGAAGCCTGGTACCAGACGCTTGTAGGAGTTGGTAGCCGGGTTGGTGAAGCCGTTCAGGGCCTTACCGTGCTTGATGATACCGCCGATGAAGAACAGGGCAGTGTCGGACAGGCCGGCATAGCCTTCGCCTGCGAAGGTGTTCTTGCCATCTTTGGAGATGGACATGTGAACGTGCATACCCGAGCCGTTGTCGCCGTACAGAGGCTTTGGCATGAAGGTAGCGGTACGGCCGTAGGCATCTGCCACGTTGTGTACGCAGTATTTCAGGGTCTGAACTTCGTCAGCCTTTTTCACCAGGGTGTTGAACTGCACGCCGATTTCGTTCTGGCCAGCAGTTGCCACTTCGTGGTGGTGAACTTCGATAACCAGGCCCATCTCTTCCATGGCGTTGCACATGGAGGTACGGATTTCGTGGTCATGGTCGAACGGCGGAATCGGGAAATAACCGCCTTTGACGCCAGGACGGTGGCCTTTGTTGCCGCCTTCCACGTCCTGGTCGGACATCCACGAACCCTGTTCGGAGTAGATCTTGAACATGGAGCCGGAAATGTCGGACTTGAACTTCACCTGGTCAAAGATGAAGAACTCTGGCTCCGGGCCAACGAAAACGGTGTCGCCGATACCGGTGGACTTCAGGTATTCCTCGGCACGGGTAGCGATGGCGCGTGGGTCGCGGTCATAGCCTTGCATGGTCGACGGTTCGATGATGTCGCACACCAGGATCAGCGTAGGCTGTTCGGTGAACGGGTCCAGAACAGCCGTGCTGTCGTCTGGCAGCAGGATCATGTCGGACGCTTCGATGCCTTTCCAGCCAGCAATGGAGGAGCCGTCGAACATTTTGCCGTCGGTGAAGAAGTTTTCATCCAGCGCATCACGGGCCGGCATGGTCACGTGGTGCTGAGTGCCTTTGGTATCAGTGAAGCGCAGATCAATCCACTTGACGTCATGATCTTTGATGAGTTGAACCGACTTCGACATAGTGTCCTCCGGGGTGGCTTAGGGCTGGTAGTGGAATGCCCTTAATAAGTGGTTGATGCCGGCGCGAATACTCTGCCAAGGCAACCTGCCTCACAAGGGAGCAAATTGCATGCCAGTGCCCCGACTTGGGCGTAATGCGCCAATCTCAAGCAGGTAAGCGGGGCAGACTACCGATTAGCCGCGTTTATCGCACCCAAATGAAGCGAAATCTGGCGTTTATGTTCTATTTTGGTGCGATGAAAACCGTTTGTACGATAACTGGTTAAACCTTGAGCAATTTCCGCTATAATCCGCGCCCCCCTTTTTTGGCAGGCTGCTCGCGCGCTGTTTTCATGAAACTAATCGTTAAAGTCTTCCCCGAAATCACTATCAAGAGCCGTCCGGTTCGGATGCGTTTCGTCCGTCAATTGGCCAAAAACATCCGTACTGTGCTCCGCGATCTGGACCCGGCTGTGGTGGTGACGGGCGTGTGGGACAACATCGAGCTGCAAACGCGCGTAAGTGACCCTAAAGCCTTGAAAGAAATGACCGAACGCCTGAGCTGCATGCCGGGCATCGCGCATTTTCTGCAGGTTGACGAGTACCCGTTGGGCGACTTCGACGACATCGTTGAAAAGTGCAAATTGCACTTCGGCGATGCGCTGGCGGGCAAGATCTTTTCGGTGCGTTGCAAGCGCGCCGGCAAGCACCCGTTTACCTCGATGGAAGTCGAGAAATACGTCGGCAGCAAGCTGCGTCGTGAGTGCGGTGCGGCCGGAATCGAGCTGAAAAAGCCAGAAATCGAAGTTCGCATTGAAATTCGCGACCAACGGTTGTTTGTGATTCACAACCAGCACGACAGTATTGGTGGCTACCCGTTGGGTTCGCTCGAGCAGACCCTGGTGCTGATGTCCGGTGGTTTCGATTCTACCGTGGCGGCCTACCAGATCATGCGTCGCGGCCTCATGAGCCATTTCTGCTTCTTCAACCTGGGCGGACGTGCCCATGAACTGGGCGTGATGGAAGTCGCGCACTACATATGGAAGAAGTACGGCAGCTCCCAGCGCGTGCTGTTTGTGAGCGTTCCGTTCGAAGAAGTTTTGGGCGAAATTCTCGGCAAAGTCGATAACAGTCATATGGGCGTCATTTTGAAGCGTATGATGTTGCGCGCTGCAACGCGTATTGCCGAACGCCTCGATATCGAAGTGCTGGTGACCGGTGAAGCGATTTCCCAGGTGTCGAGCCAGACGCTGCCCAACTTGTCGCTGATTGATTCGGCTACAGACAAGCTGGTGTTGCGCCCGCTGATCGCCAGCCACAAGCAGGACATCATCGATCTGGCAGAAGAAATCGGTACGGCCGACTTCGCCAAGCATATGCCTGAATATTGCGGGGTGATTTCGGTCAACCCCAAGACCCACGCCAAGCGCAACCGCGTGGAGTATGAAGAACAACAGTTTGATATGGCCGTGCTTGAGCGTGCGCTCGAGCGGGCCAAACTGGTGCCGATTGATCGGGTAATCGATGAATTGGGCCAGGACTTGCAAGTCGAAGAAGTCAGCGAAGTGCTGGCGGGCCAGATCGTAATCGACATCCGTCACCCGGATGCTCAGGAAGATCAACCGCTGGAACTGGCTGGCATCGAAGTACAAGCGTTGCCGTTCTATGCTTTGAACAGCCGCTTCAAGGAACTGGATGACACCCGTCAGTACCTGTTGTATTGCGACAAAGGCGTGATGAGTCGCCTGCATGCTCACCATTTGCTCAGTGAGGGACATGCCAATGTGCGCGTTTATCGACCGAGCTAAGAGCCCGGGGCTGTATGCCTGTGGCCTGCGTCACCGGCCCCCCGACGCCGCCGTCAAGCTGTAACGGCTTGCACGGACTCTACTGTTAATCGCTGCCTGGACTCAGTCAGCACACCGAATCCTCTGATCGAGATACACAAGTGATCGAAAATCTACGTAACATCGCCATCATTGCTCACGTTGACCACGGTAAAACCACCCTGGTAGACAAACTCTTGCGTCAATCCGGCACCCTGGAGCGCAACGAGCTTAACGACGAACGCGTAATGGACTCCAACGACCAGGAGAAAGAGCGCGGTATTACCATTCTGGCGAAAAACACCGCCATCAACTGGAACGGCTACCACATCAACATCGTGGATACCCCGGGCCACGCCGACTTCGGCGGCGAAGTTGAACGCGTAATGTCGATGGTTGACTCCGTTCTGCTGCTGGTTGACGCTCAAGACGGCCCTATGCCGCAAACCCGTTTCGTGACCAAGAAGGCTTTCGAAGCCGGCCTGCGTCCAATCGTGGTCATCAACAAGGTTGACCGTCCGGGCGCACGTCCGGACTGGGTTCTGGACCAGATCTTCGATCTGTTCGACAACCTGGGTGCTACCGAAGAACAGCTGGACTTCAAAGTGGTTTACGCCTCTGCCCTGAACGGTATTGCTGGTCTTGACCACACCGACATGGCTGAAGACATGACCCCGCTGTACCAGTCGATCGTCGACAACGTACCAGCACCAGCCGTAGACCGTGACGGTCCGTTCCAGATGCAAATCTCGGCACTGGACTACAACAGCTTCCTGGGCATTATCGGTGTTGGCCGTATCGCTCGTGGTCGCGTCAAGCCGAACACCCCGGTTGTTGCCATCGACGCTGACGGCAAGCGCCGCAACGGTCGTATCCTGAAGCTGATGGGTCACCACGGTCTGCACCGTGTAGACGTTGAAGAAGCTTCGGCAGGCGACATCGTTTGCATCAGCGGTATGGATTCGCTGTTCATCTCCGACACCCTGTGTGATCCGATGAACGTTGAAGCGATGAAGCCGTTGACCGTTGACGAGCCAACCGTTTCCATGACCTTCCAGGTAAACGACTCGCCTTTCTGCGGTAAAGAAGGCAAGTTCGTGACTTCCCGTAACATCAAGGAACGTCTGGACAAAGAGCTGCTGTACAACGTTGCTCTGCGCGTTGAAGAAGGCGACTCGGCTGACAAATTCAAAGTATCGGGCCGTGGCGAGCTGCACTTGTCCGTACTGATCGAAACCATGCGTCGTGAAGGCTTCGAAATGGGCGTTGGTCGTCCAGAAGTGATCATCCGCCTGGTTGACGGCGTCAAGCACGAACCGTTCGAAAACGTCACCATCGACCTGCCTGAAGAATCTCAGGGCAAGGTGATGGAAGAGATGGGTCTGCGTAAGGGCGACCTGACCAACATGGTGCCGGATGGCAAAGGCCGTGTGCGTCTGGAATACAACATCCCTGCTCGTGGTCTGATCGGTTTCCGTAACCAGTTCCTGACCCTGACCAACGGTGCTGGCATCCTGACCTCGATCTTCGACCGTTACGACGTGATGAAGTCGGGCCACATGTCCGGCCGTCAGAACGGCGTTCTGGTATCGGTTGAAACTGGCAAGGCGCTGACCTACTCCCTGGAAACCCTGCAGGCGCGTGGCAAGCTGTTCGTTGAGCACGGTCAAGAGATCTACAACGGTCAGATCGTTGGTCTGAACAGCCGTGACACCGACATGGGCGTTAACCCTACCAAGGGCAAGAAGCTCGACAACATGCGTGCTTCGGGTAAAGACGAAACCATCGCTCTGGTTCCACCTGTTCGCTTCACTCTGGAACAGGCTCTGGAATTCATCCAGGACGACGAGCTGTGCGAAGTGACTCCTAAGTCCATCCGTCTTCGTAAGAAGATCCTGGACGAAGGCGAGCGTACCCGCGCTGCTAAAAAGGCCAAAAACTAAGTTACTTAGTTAGCGGTTACAAAAACGCCCCCGACCTTGCGGTCGGGGGCGTTTTTTTATGGTCGGGATTTGACTCGTTCATCGCTGCCCGTGCTGCGGCGAGCGCGGTCTGTCAGGTCATTTGCGTACAGGCCATCGCGGGCAAGCCCGGCTCCCACAGGGGGCTGTGGTAATTGTGGGAGCGGGCTTGCCCGCGAAACGATCTGTCAGTCGATTCTGCGCTGCAGGTTAAAAATCCATCAGCTTGACGCTGCTGTTCTTGCGCTCAACGGCCTTGGGCACATACGCGCAGTAACCTGGGCGCGGGCCAATCCGCGGATGGTTGCGGCAGGTATCCGGGCGAATCTCATAAATCGTGCACATGCGCGATTTGCGGTCCAGGTACAGGCAGTCGTTATTGCTCATGCGCTGCAGGGTGAAAATCCCGGACTTCTGGTTGAAGCGCTCAACGATCCCTTCCTTTTGCAGGCGCTTGGCGATGTTCTTCGGCGGGTCGCCCATCTCGAACTCGTCAACGATGCCGATGCGGATCAGGTCTTTGATTTTGACCTCGACCGGCAAGGTGCAGCAGCTGGAAATGCAGGAGCCGCACATGGGCGCGGAGTATTTGGCCCAGGTATCGAGACGGTCGATTTCCGCGGCGGCGATCAGGTTGGACTTCATCAGACTTGTATTCCAGCGTGCATCAGGGCGCGCGATCATACCGGGGTTGCTGAAGGAGTGAACAACCATTTGCCGGTTTTTCGATCAGAGCCATGTTTTAAAGCGTTCAACTGCGAATGTGCCTCGTTTTGGGGCGGCATTCACTTTGTCAGCTTTTTTTAAATAATCGCCGAAAAAAGCCCGAATCAAAGCACTTTGTTTCTGTTGAAGCGTCTAGGCTGACACCACTCGCTCTTCAAATCGCCCCATCTCGATTGAGGTTGTATCGATGCCCCAGGAACCGCTTGTTCGTGACGCACAGGTGGCGGCTTTCCGTGCCGCTGTAGTAGCCAAGCTGACTTACGCGGTGGGTAAGGACCCGGAACACGCGTTTGACCATGACTGGTTTGAGGCCATAGCCCTGGCCGCCCGCGACCATATGGTCGAGCACTGGATGGACAGCACCCGGCAGATTTATCGCAAGGACCAGAAACGGGTGTACTACCTGTCGCTGGAGTTTCTGATCGGTCGCCTGCTGTACGACAGCCTGAGCAACCTGGGGTTGCTGGA
This sequence comes from Pseudomonas sp. FSL W7-0098, assembly GCF_005930585.1. Taxonomy (NCBI): domain Bacteria; kingdom Pseudomonadati; phylum Pseudomonadota; class Gammaproteobacteria; order Pseudomonadales; family Pseudomonadaceae; genus Pseudomonas; species Pseudomonas sp. FSL W7-0098. The sequence goes on along the minus strand of NZ_RXHW01000009.1, from coordinate 54,856 downwards.
GGTGGCGCGTGAGGCACTGGGCGAGCTAGGCGTGGATCTGGAGCGCATCCGTGTCCTGGAGCCGGACGCGGCCCTTGGTAATGGTGGCCTGGGTCGGCTGGCGGCGTGCTTTATGGAAAGCATGTCGACCCTGGGCATTGCCGCCCACGGCTATGGCATCCGCTATGAGCACGGGCTGTTTCGCCAGAGCATTGTCGATGGCTGGCAGCAGGAACAAACCGAGAACTGGCTGGATTTCGGCAACCCGTGGGAGTTCGAGCGTGCTGAAGTGCTGTACTCGGTGGGTTTTGGCGGTTCGGTTGAAACCAAACAGGATGAACAAGGCCAGCTGCGGCAGATCTGGTGGCCGGGCGAGACGGTGCGGGCTATTGCCTATGACACGCCTGTTGTGGGCTGGCGCGGGGCCAGCGTCAACACCCTGCGTCTGTGGCGGGCGAGGGCCCTGCACGATCTGAACCTGGGCCGCTTCAACGCAGGCGATCATTTGGGGGCGGTGGCCGAAGTGGTACGGGCCGAGAGCATCTCCCGCGTGCTGTACCCGGCTGACAGCAACGAGGCTGGCCAGGAGCTGCGTCTGCGCCAGGAATTCTTCTTTGTCTCGGCCTCGTTGCAAGACCTGCTGCGCCGCCATCTGCACGTCCATGAGACGCTGCTGAACCTGGCCGAGCATGTGTCGATCCAGCTCAACGACACCCACCCCTCGATCGCCGTGGCCGAGCTGATGCGTATCCTGGTTGATGAGCACGGCATTGAATGGCATGCGGCGTGGCAGGTCACCGTCGACACCTTGTCCTATACCAACCACACGTTGCTTCCGGAAGCGCTGGAAACCTGGCCTGTGGGCTTGATGGAGCGGCTGTTGCCGCGCCATATGCAGATCATCTACCTGATTAACGCACACCATATCGATGCGCTGCGGGCCAAGGGCATTCATGATTTTGACGTGTTGCGTGCCGTTTCGCTGATCGAGGAAGACCACGGCCGCCGGGTACGCATGGGCAACCTGGCATTTCTCGGTTCCCACAGCGTCAATGGCGTTTCCGGGCTGCATACGCAATTGATGCGCAGCACCGTGTTCGCCGAGTTGCACAAGCTCTACCCGGAGCGCATCAACAACAAAACCAACGGCGTGACCTTCCGCCGCTGGCTGTTCCAGGCCAACCCGCCATTGACCGCCATGCTGGTGGATGTGCTGGGCCCGGATGTGCTTGATGAAACCGAACACAAACTGATCAGGCTGGAGCCTTTTGCCGAGCGCTCCGATTTTCGCAAACGCTTCGCCGAACAGCGCCTGCAAAGCAAATGCACCCTGGCGGCGCTGATTTATGAGCGCCTGGGGGTCGTGGTCAACCCTGAAGCCCTGTTCGATGTGCAGGTCAAACGGATTCACGAGTACAAGCGCCAACTGCTCAACCTGATGCACACCGTAGCGCTGTATCAGGCCATTCGGGCCGAGCCGGGCAACCAATGGGTGCCACGGGTGAAGATTTTTGCCGGCAAGTCGGCGGCCAGTTATGAACAGGCCAAACTCATCATCAAACTGGCCAATGACATCGCCCGTACCGTCAACAACGATCCCACCGTACGCGGTCTGCTCAAGGTGGTGTTTATCCCCAACTACAACGTCAGCCTGGCCGAAAGCATCATTCCGGCGGCTGACTTGTCCGAACAGATCTCCACGGCAGGCTACGAAGCGTCGGGCACCAGCAACATGAAGTTCGGCCTTAACGGCGCGCTGACCATTGGCACAATGGATGGCGCCAACGTCGAAATGTGCGAGCGGGTGGGTGCCGACAATATGTTTATCTTTGGTCTGAGCTCGCAGCAGGTCGAAGCGCGCAAGCGCAATGGCGAGTTCCATGCAGCACCGGATGTCGCGGCCTCACACAGGCTCAATGACGTGTTGCAGGCGATTCGTGGCGGGGTGTTCTCCCACGACGACCCTGCGCGCTACACCGGCCTGGTGGATTCGCTGATCGAATATGACCGGTTCCTGGTGTGTGCCGACTTCGATGCCTACTGGGATGCCCAGATGCGCGTGGAGCACCTGTGGCACGACAGGGAAGAGTGGTGGCGCAAATCCGTGTTGAACACGGCACGCATGGGCTGGTTCTCATCGGACCGGACCATTCGCGAATACGCGACCGAGATCTGGAAAGCGTTGTAGGAAGTTTCACGCGCTGTGGGAGCGGGCTTGCTCGCGATGCAGGCGACGCGGTTGAGCTGAAAACCGCGTGGCCTGCATCGCGAGCAAGCCCGCTCCCACAGGGTCTCTGGTGGCTGTTTTGGAACCCGTTCGGCCAGTTCTGAGTCTGATTAGAAGATTTGCACGGCAACACGCGCTAAACTGCGCGGGTTTTTCGCCCCCTCCCCCTTGTTCGGAGCCTTACATGTCCCGCGTTACCCTGAGTCGCTATTTGATCGAGCAGACCCGCAGCAACAACACGCCTGCTGATTTGCGTTTCCTCATCGAAGTGGTGGCGCGTGCTTGCAAAGAGATCAGCCACGCCGTATCCAAAGGCGCCCTGGGTGGTGTTCTGGGCAGCATGGGCACCGAAAACGTGCAAGGTGAAGTGCAGAAGAAGCTCGATGTGATCTCCAACGAGATCCTGCTTGAAGCCAACGAATGGGGCGGTCACCTGGCCGGCATGGCGTCCGAAGAAATGGACAATGCCTACCAGATCCCGGGCAAATACCCGAAAGGCGCGTACCTGCTGGTATTCGACCCGCTGGACGGCTCGTCGAACATCGACATCAACGCACCAGTTGGCACTATCTTCTCGGTACTGCGTTGCCCGAACGAATACTTGACCCAGAACGAACCTTTGAATGAAAAGGCCTTCCTGCAGCCAGGCACTCAGCAAGTCGCTGCCGGTTACGCCATCTACGGCCCGCAGACCATGCTGGTTCTGACCTTGGGCGACGGCGTCAAAGGCTTTACCCTGGACCGCGAAATGGGCAGCTTCGTACTGACCCACGAAGACATCACCATTCCTGACGCTACCCAGGAATTTGCCATCAACATGTCCAACCAGCGTCACTGGGAAGCCCCGGTACAGCGCTACGTTGACGAACTGCTGGCAGGTGAAGAAGGTCCGTTGAAAAAGAATTTCAACATGCGCTGGATTGCCGCCATGGTTGCCGACGTGCACCGTATCCTGACCCGCGGTGGTCTGTTCATGTACCCGCGCGACAGCCGTGAGCCGTCCAAGCCGGGCAAATTGCGTTTGATGTACGAAGCCAACCCGATGTCGTTCCTGGTGGAACAGGCTGGCGGCGCATCGACTGATGGCCATCAGCGCATTCTCGACATCCAGCCAGAAGGCCTGCACCAGCGTGTAGCCGTGTACCTGGGCTCGAAAGAAGAAGTCGCACGCATCACCGCTTACCACAAAGCGTAAGCCCCTGTGGGAGCGGGCTTGCTCGCGATAGCATCGACCCGGTATGTCAGGCATACCGGGTTGCCTGTATCGCAAGCAAGCCCGTTCCCACTGTTGTTATCCCTCCTGAAATAAATCCCTGCGTCCTGCGGGAACCAGCCTGCGCTTTTCTCTTCTAAGCTTGGATCAAGCGGCACTGCCGACTTTCTTTCTCAGGAGCTTTCCATGAAGTTGCGTTCTCTGGCGTTGTTGTCGTTCTGTGTCTTGCTGGCCGCGTGCAGCAAAATCAATCAGCAAAACTACTCGAAACTGTCGACCGGCATGACCAAGGCCGAAGTCGAGCAGTTGCTGGGCACCCCGACCGATTGCTCCGGCGCGCTGGGCATGTCGAGCTGCACCTGGGGCGATCAGAAGAGCTTTATCAGCGTGCAGTACGCAGGCGACAAAGTGCTGATTTTCTCTGGCCAGGGTTTGAAGTAAGACCGATCAGGAGCGTTTACGATGAAACGTCTTTTAGTCAGTCTCGGGGCTGCGCTGTTATTGGGCGGGTGTGCAAGTTCCAGCAGCGATTCGCTGGCGCCCAACACCGTCTCCAGTGTCGACCTCAAGCGCTATCAGGGCACCTGGTATGAATTGGCGCGGTTGCCGATGTTCTTCCAGCGCAATTGCGCGCAGTCCGAAGCCCATTACAGCTTGAAGCCGGATGGCGACGTGGCGGTGTTGAACCGTTGCCGCACCGCAGAGGGCAAGTGGGAGGAGGCCAGGGGCACGGCAACGCCGCAAGTGGAGGGCAAGACCGACAAGCTGTGGGTCGAGTTCGACAATTGGGTATCGACACTTTTGCCGGGTGTGACCAAGGGCGATTACTGGGTGTTGTACCTGGGCGACAACTACAGCACGGCGCTGGTAGGCAATCCCGACCGTAAATACTTGTGGTTGCTGTCGCGTAAACCGCAGGTTGATCAGCAAACCCGTGATGAGTTGCTCAGCAAGGCCCAGCAGCAGGGCTATGACACCACACGCTTGATCTGGCGCACGCCAGATGCGGACATGCCCAAGGGCACGAAGTAAGGCAGGAATGTCCCTCAGCAGGCGCTGAGGGACACAGGCCGGGCGCTTAAGCGCGCAGCAGGGTCTTCCAGGCGCGGTTCTGGTACACGGCGATGGCTTGCTGCTTGCGGGCGTTGAGCAGTTCGTCGTTGCTCTCGGCGTCTTCAGAAATCGGCAGGTTGGCCAGTTCCTGCAGCTTGTTCATCTCGCCGTACAGACGGTCCAGTTCCGGGATTTCCAGCACGTTACGCGCCAGACGCAGCCAGGCCTGAATACGCTCGATGCGCGGCAGTTGCTCGGCCAGGTCTTCGGGTTGCTGCTGGTAGCGGTTCAGACGCAAGGCAATCGCTTCGTCCGACAACAACCGTGGCAACCAGCTTTGCAGCTGCGCAGCGCCCTGGCGGTTGCCCCGGGTGGTGCCACGGTCCACAGTCCAGCTGCGCTCCATCAACCAGCGCGAAGTGTTCAGGGAGAACTGGCCCCAGCGCGGGTCTTCCAGTTCCTCGAGGAACTGCTCCGGTGCGGCTTTGCGCACATCTTCGTCGTCCTGACCGATCTGCACCAGCGGGCGCCAGTCTTCCAGCAGGGCGTCCAGCGCAGCGCGCAAGGCGCTGGTGGACTGACGTGGTGCGGCTTGACCCAGGCTGCTGACCAGTGCACGCAGGTCGATCAATTGCTGAACCCAGTCTTGCAGCAAACGCCAGTGGCCATTGAAGCGATACTGCTCGGCCAGGCGCTGGCTATTGCCCAGCAAGTGCCAGGCCAGGGCGGCGAAGGCATCGTCCAGGGGTGTTTCTGGCGCCAGCACCGGGGCTGGCAGGGTGACGGCGTAGCTGTTGGCGTCGAACAGGCGATAGCCGCGCTCGGCCTTGCTGATATCACACGGCATCAGGGCCAGCTTCTCGGCCAGTTCGGCGGCCAGTTCCAGCAGGGCAGACGGCTCGCCTTCGCGCAGTTCGAGCTCCAGCTCGCAGATTTCTTCCTTCTGCTTGCCGGCAATCACATGGCCCAGGTCCAGAGCGGCTTCGATGACCACTTTGGCTTTGCCACGGCCCCAGGAAATTTCAGCACGTTCGCGTACGAAATCCGTGGTGAAAATGGGCTTGAGAGTTTTTTTGTCCAGCTCGGCCAGCTCTTGTGGCCAGCATTCGCCGTCGAGCTTCTTGATATCGAGCTTGGCTTTGGGCAGGTTCCAGTCGTACTCGTTGCGTACGGACAGGCCAGCAACGCTTTCGCCGCGGGTCTTGAGGGTCTGGATCACGTCTTCGCCATCACGGCGCAGGCGCAGGGCAACCTTGGCCTTGGCCAGGTCGCGCTCAGGTGTATCGAAGTACTGGTTCAACAACTCACGGCTTTCCCAGCCACTTTTGTTGCGCTTTTTCAGCAAAGGGTGCTCGCGCAAGGCGGCGAGGGTTTCGCGGCTGACGCGCAGTTTGATTTCGGTTTCTTTTTGCATGGCCGGAAAATCCAGGAACGGTTGCGCAGCCGGGAAAAAGTGTGGCTGCCAAGGCCGTGCAGTGTACAGGACTCGCCGCCCCGGCGGGCCGCGAGGGTTTATTCTGCGGCGCAGATAGCTCTATGATGGGCCTCGCCCCGCCTACAGGAAGTCAGCGCATGCCCTTACCTTCCATGAAAGAGCAGTTCGCTGCCTTGATCGCCGCACCGTCGGTCAGTTGCACCCAGCCGACACTGGATCAGTCCAACCGCGGGGTGATCGATTTGCTGGCCAGCTGGCTTGGCGATTTGGGTTTCAACTGCGATATCCAGCAGGTCAGCCCCGGCAAATTCAATTTGCTCGCCAGTTTTGGCAGTGGCCCCGGCGGGCTGGTGCTGGCCGGGCACAGCGACACCGTGCCCTACGATGAAGCGCTGTGGCAGACCGATCCGCTCAAGCTGACAGAGGTCGATAACCGCTGGGTTGGCCTTGGCAGTTGCGATATGAAGGGCTTTTTTGCGCTGGTGATCGAAGCAGTGCGGCCTTTGCTCGATCAGCCCTTCAAGCAGCCACTGCTGATTCTGGCCACCTGTGACGAAGAAACTTCGATGGCCGGGGCCAGGGCGCTGGTCGAAGCTGGTCGCCCGCTGGGCCGTGCTGCGGTGATTGGTGAACCGACCGGGCTCAAGCCGATCCGCATGCACAAGGGCGTGATGATGGAGCGCATCGAGATCCTCGGGCAGAGCGGTCACTCATCCGACCCAAGCCTGGGCCACAGCGCGCTGGAGGCCATGCACGACGCGATCAGCGAACTTAAGGGGTTGCGTCAGCAGTGGCTCAATGAGTACCGCAATCCGCAGTTCAGCGTGCCGCAACCGACCCTTAACTTTGGCTGTATCCATGGCGGCGACAACCCCAACCGGATTTGCGGCCAGTGCTCGCTTGAATTTGACCTGCGCCCGCTGCCGGGCATGGACCCGAATGCGCTGCGGGCCATTATCCGCAGCAAGCTGCAACCCCTGGCCGAGCGTCATCAGGTGAAGATCGATTTCGCGCCCATTGCCGCCGGAGTGCCGCCCTTCGAGCAGGATGCCGATGCCGAGTTGGTGCGCGTGGCTGAGCGCCTCACCGGGCATCGTGCGCAAGCAGTAGCGTTTGGCACCGAAGCGCCTTATCTTCAGCAGCTTGGTTGCGAAACGCTGGTATTGGGCCCGGGTGACATCGCCTGTGCGCATCAACCAGGGGAATACCTGGAAATGTCACGTTTGCAGCCGACAGTACGTCTACTGACTCAATTGATCGAACACTATTGTCTGAAATAGTGAAGATACCCATACGATTTATCCACAAGGAGAGCCGCGTGTTGCCAACAATGTTTCGACGATAGCCATCAGCCCGTTGTGCGTTTGCTGTTCTAGCCCTTTTTAGGCGATTTATTTTCTACAGGCTCTGGTTATGCACGATTACGTTAACTGGCTGCGTCACGCGTCTCCCTACATCAATGCCCACCGCGATTGCACCTTTGTTGTCATGCTCCCTGGCGACGGTGTGGCACACCCCAACTTTGGCAATATCGTCCACGACCTGGTGCTGTTGCACAGCCTGGGTGTGCGTCTGGTACTGGTCCACGGTTCGCGCCCGCAGATCGACAGCCGCCTTGAGGCACGAGGCCTGGTGCCGTATTACCACAAGGGCATGCGTGTCACCGATGCATCAACGCTCGAATGCGTGATCGATGCTGTCGGGCAACTGCGCATTGCGATTGAAGCGCGCTTGTCGATGGACATGGCGTCTTCGCCAATGCAGGGTTCGCGTCTGCGCGTAGCCAGCGGCAACCTGGTCACTGCGCGGCCGATCGGCGTGCTCGACGGTGTGGATTTTCACCATACCGGCGAAGTGCGCCGGGTGGACCGCAAGGGCATCAACCGCCTGCTCGATGAGCGTTCGATTGTGCTGCTGTCGCCCTTGGGTTACTCGCCCACCGGTGAGATTTTCAATTTGGCCTGTGAAGACGTCGCCACCCGTGCCGCCATCGACCTGGCGGCGGACAAACTGCTGCTGTTTGGTGCTGAATCGGGTTTGCTCGATGCCGAAGGGCGGTTGGTGCGTGAGTTGCGTCCACAACAGGTGCCGGCGCATATGAAACGTCTGGGCAGTGACTACCAGGCCGAATTGCTGGAAGCCGCCGCCGAGGCCTGCAGTGGCGGCGTGGCTCGTAGCCATATCGTCAGTTATGCCGAAGACGGTGCGCTGTTGACCGAGCTGTTCACCCGTAACGGTGGCGGTACGCTGGTGGCGCAAGAACAATTTGAAGTTACGCGGGAGGCGGCGATTGAAGACGTCGGCGGCCTGCTTGAATTGATCAGCCCGCTGGAAGAGCAGGGGATCCTGGTGCGTCGTTCGCGTGAAGTGCTGGAGCGTGAGATCGAACAGTTCAGTGTGGTGGAGCGCGAAGGCATGATCATCGCCTGTGCGGCGCTGTACCAGATTGCCGATTCGGATGCGGGGGAGCTGGCGTGTCTGGCGGTGAACCCGGAGTACCGTCATGGCCGTCGTGGCGATGAGTTGCTCGAACGTATTGAAAACCGCGCCCGTGCCCAGGGGCTGAAAACCTTGTTCGTGTTAACCACGCGCACTGCTCACTGGTTCCGTGAGCGCGGGTTTGAGCCTAGCGGTGTAGAGCGCCTGCCGGCGGCGCGGGCGTCGCTGTACAACTACCAGCGTAACTCGAAGATCTTTGAGAAAGCGCTGTAAGGCGCCAGCTGTTCAGGCTCTGGGCTGGAGAAGATTCGTAGCAGCTGACGAGTGGAACGAGGCTGCGTTCGGCGGCGAAGCCGTCGTAAAGTCAAACACCGTGGTGTGCCAGTTAAACTTGGAACTCTGGTTTTACGGTCGCTGCGCAACCGAACGCAGCCTCGTTCCACTCGTCAGCTGCTACGGATAACTGCAACTGCGGTGCTCAACAAGCCCCGTCAAAACTCCCGCAAACACACATCATCTATTACCGCCTTGCCCATGTCGCACAAGTAATGTGAAGCCCAGGCATGGCGCTCGCAGTTCTTGTCCAGCGCGGCATCCAGCGCCAGTTTTTTTGCGCAATAAAGCAACGCCGACACCTGCTCCAGCGCCTGGCGCAGCGGTATGTCGGGGTTGACGCGGAACAGCTCGTGGTTGTCCTGGCCGCAGGGGCCGAAGGTGACAGTGCCGAGAGTTTTGATTGGGGGATGATCAGCCATTTAGCGCGCTCCTAAAGTACTTAAGAGCTGTCACTTTCGTTTCCAGGCGAAGGTGGCAGCTGTACGCAGGCTGGAAACCGGGACAATAGGAACCCGGCAGGTCCGAAGACCTCCCGCGTACAGCCGCCATAGCACATAAAAACAGGGATTGATGGCATTAAGGCGAATATTGTTACCCGGGTTTCCAGGCCCGGTCACTGTTTTTTCAGTGACGGTGCACAGTACGCTTTGCTGTAAAACCCGTAAGCCGTCCCTTGCCTCAGTGGGCGTAGGAACTGACCGCCCGCGCTCGCACGAACACCACCGGTCTGTCCCCTCTCCCTCCGGGAGAGGGCTAGGGTGAGGGGCTTTTGATCTGCCTAGTTACTGATCGCCAAAATACTCGCCTGGTACGAAGCCACAAACAGGTCGAAGTCGCCTTCTTCCGTTTGTTCGGTCTCGGCCTGCTCGAGCAGTGACTTGCGCGCTTTCTCTTCAAACGCAGCCTGATCTTCAGCACTCAACGGTTCACTGCGGAAGAACTCGGCATGGGCCAGGCTCTGGCGCATCGAGAACTGAGCGAAGCTCTCCTTGTGCTCGGCCATGCTGGCCAGCACTTTGGCAGACGGCGTCAGCGACACGTCCTTGATCTTCGCCAGCTGTTCGTCGACTGCCTTGCTGTGGTTATCGCCACCCTGGCTCTGGTCGAGCAAGGCGGCCAGCGGCGCGATTTTTTCCAGCAGCTCGGTAGCCCATTCCTTCATGTCAACGGCTGCGCCATCACGCTGCAATTGCAGGCCCGGACGGCGACCTTCCTTGACTACGCTGAGGAAGTTGGAAGAGCAGCTGCCACAGCCTGCGCTGTCGAACTGCGGGCTGTCTTGCAGCGCGCAATACAGCAGGAAGGCGTCCAGAAAACGCGCTTCAGGCAAATCGATGCCCACCGGCAGAAACGGGTTGATATCCAGCAGGCGCACTTCAACGTACTGCACGCCACGGGACACCAGGGCCTGGATCGGCCGCTCGCCGGTGTAGGTCACGCGCTTGGGGCGAATGTTGGAGTAGTACTCGTTTTCGATCTGCAGGATGTTGGTGTTCAACTGCACCCACTCGCCATCCTTGTGCGTACCGATTTCTACATACGGCGGATAAGGTGTGGCCACTGCCTTGCGCAGGCTGTCGGTGTAGCTGTCGAGGTTGTTGTAGCACGGCGTCAGGCCTGCCTGGGCGTTGCTCTGATAGCCCAGGTCGCTCATGCGCAGGCTGGTGGCATAGGGCAGGTAGAGCGTGTCGGCGTCCAGTTGCTCCAACTGGTGCGAACGACCGCGCAAAAAGCCCGCATCCAGCGCAGGCGAAGCACCGAACAGGTACATCAGCAGCCAGCTGTAGCGACGGAAGTTACGAATCAGGGCGATATAGGCGTCGGACTGATAATCGCGCTCGGTTCCGACAAAACCCTCTGCCTGCATCAGCACTGGCCACAGGGCCTCTGGCAGGGAGAAGTTGTAGTGGATGCCGGCAATGCACTGCATGGTCTTGCCGTAGCGCAGGGCCAGGCCCTTGCGGTAAACGTACTTGAGCTGTCCGATATTGGACGTGCCGTAGTAGGCAATCGGAATATCTTCTTCGGCCGGCAACGGGCACGGCATCGAAGGGCTCCACAGGAACTCGTTACCGAGCTTGCTGTAGGCAAAGCGGTGGATCTTGTCGAGGCTGGCCAGCGTCTGCGCCGGATCAGGCAGGGCCGGGGTGATGAACTCCAGCAGCGACTCGGAATAGTCGGTGGTGATTTGATCGTTGGTCAGGGCCGAGCCCAGTTCTTCCGGGTGCGGGGTTTGCGCCAGGCGAGCATCGGCCGTGACGCGCAGGCATTCGCGCTCGATGCCGTGCAGGCACTGCTCCAGAAGAGAGAGGTTGGCGCGCTCGCTGAGCAGAGCCAGGCGGCGGTTGAGAAGTTGGCTCAAGTTGGATTCCTTCACGCGTCAGTCGCCCCAATATGGGGGTGGTCAGGACGGTCTACAAGGGTGAAGTTGAAACTGGCGTGGTCGCCTGGTTTTGTTGGCATCGCTCAGTTCCGTCCCTGATTCGGCGCCGCGGCGCTCCAAGCGCATTTCGGCACTGCATTGGCAGTGCCGAAATTAACTCAAATCAGCCGTTGGCCGCTACAGGACAGCGAACGTGCCTTGTGCTTTTGCGACCAGCTTGTCGCCCTGCATAACATCCGCTTCGACGACCAGCGTGCGTCGCCCGGGGTGGATGACCTTGGCGATACATAGCACTTCGCCTTCAGCCACCGCGCGAATGTAGTTGATTTTGCACTCAATGGTCGCGCTCTGCTGATCGAAGCCATGGGTGCTGGAACAGGCCAGGCCCATGCTGATGTCCACCAGGCTGAACAACACACCACCGTGCAACTTGCCTGCCCGGTTGCGCAATTGCGGCTCCAGGCTCAGCGCAACATGCGCCACACCGTCTTCCAGCGATTGCACGCGGCAGCCGAGCAACTGGCTGAAGGCGCTTTGGGTCAGGCCGTCCGGGAGGGCCATCAGCGTTTCTTCAACTGTTTGGCGTTGGCGAACAACGAGGCCATGGCGTTATTGGTCGGTGCGGCGGCAACGCTCTCCTTGCGCGGTGCCGAGCTTTGCTGGCGCGGGGCCGAGCCCGGACGTGCGCCGCGAGCACCGTCGATTTTCTCGCCCGGGGTGTCGCTCATGCGCATCGACAGGCCTACGCGTTTGCGCGGGATGTCGACTTCCATGACCTTGACCTTGACCACATCACCGGCTTTAACGGCTTCGCGCGGGTCTTTGATGAATTTCTCGGACAAGGCCGAGATATGCACCAGACCGTCCTGGTGCACGCCGATATCGACGAAAGCCCCGAAGTTGGTCACGTTGGTCACCACGCCTTCCAGGATCATTCCCAGTTGCAGGTCTTTGAGGTCTTCGACACCTTCCTGAAACTCGGCGGTCTTGAACTCCGGGCGCGGGTCGCGGCCTGGTTTCTCCAGCTCCTGGAGAATATCGGTCACCGTCGGCAGGCCGAAGGTCTCGTCGGTGAATTTCTTCGGATCAAGACGCTTGAGGAACCCGGCGTCGCCGATCAGCGAGCGGATGTCCCGCTCGGTGTCCGTAGCGATGCGTTTGACCAGCGGGTAGGCTTCGGGGTGAACCGCCGAGCTGTCCAGCGGATTGTCGCCATTCATCACGCGCAAGAAACCTGCCGCCTGCTCGAAGGTTTTTTCGCCCAGACGGCTGACTTTTTTCAGCGCTGCACGGGTTTTGAATGCACCGTTTTCGTCGCGGTGAGCCACGATATTTTGCGCCAGTGTGGCATTGAGGCCCGAAATTCGCGCGAGCAGTGCTACCGAAGCCGTGTTCACGTCCACGCCCACGGCGTTCACGCAGTCTTCAACCACAGCGTCCAGGCCGCGTGCCAGCTTGAGCTGGGACACGTCGTGCTGGTACTGGCCGACACCGATGGATTTAGGGTCGATTTTCACCAGTTCGGCCAGCGGGTCTTGCAGGCGGCGGGCGATCGATACGGCGCCACGGATCGAAACGTCCAGATCCGGGAATTCCTTGGCTGCCAGTTCCGATGCCGAGTACACCGAAGCACCGGCCTCGGACACCATCACTTTGGTGACTTTCAGGGCCGGGTATTTTTTCATCAGATCGATCACCAGCTTGTCGCTTTCGCGGCTGGCAGTGCCGTTGCCAATGGCAATCAGATCGACCGAATGCTTGGCACACAGGGCGGCCATGACCGAAATGGTCTGGTCCCACTTGTTGTGCGGCACGTGCGGGTACACGGTGGCGTACTCCAGCAGCTTGCCGGTGGCATCGACCACGGCAATCTTGCAACCGGTGCGCAGGCCCGGGTCCAGGCCCAGGGTGGCGCGCGGGCCAGCCGGCGCGGCCAGCAGCAGGTCGTGCAGGTTGTGGGCGAATACATTGATGGCTTCGGTTTCAGCGGCGTCGCGCAATTCACCCAGCAGGTCGGTTTCGAGGTGGGTGTAGAGCTTGACCTTCCAGGTCCAGCGCACCACTTCGCTCAACCATTTATCAGCCGGGCGGTTTTGATTTTCCAGACCGAAGCGCTGGGCAATCATCATTTCGCCAGGGTGCATCGTGCCGGGCAATTCTTCACCGACTTTGAGCGACGAGCTCAGAATGCCTTCGTTGCGACCGCGGAAAATCGCCAGTGCGCGGTGCGATGGCATGCTTTTGAGCGGTTCATCGTGCTCGAAGTAATCGCGGAACTTGGCGCCTTCCTCTTCCTTGCCGGCAATTACGCGGGCGCTGAGGATGGCTTCCTGTTTGAGGAAGCTGCGCAGCTTGTCCAGCAGGCTGGCGTCTTCGGCGAAGCGCTCCATGAGGATGTACTTGGCGCCATCAAGGGCTGCCTTGACGTCAGCCACACCTTTTTCAGTGTCGACAAAACGGGCAGCTTCGGCATCTGGCGTGAGTGTCGGGTCGTTGAACAGGCCGTCTGCCAGCTCGCCGAGGCCGGCTTCCAGGGCGATCTGGCCCTTGGTGCGGCGCTTTTGCTTGTACGGCAGGTACAAGTCTTCAAGGCGGGTCTTGGTGTCGGCGAGTTTGATGTCGCGGGCCAGTTCGGGGGTCAACTTGCCTTGTTCTTCGATGCTGGCGAGGATACTGACGCGCCGCTCGTCGAGTTCGCGCAGGTAGCGCAGGCGCTCTTCGAGGTGACGCAACTGGGTGTCATCCAGGCTGCCGGTCACTTCCTTACGATACCGAGAGATGAAGGGTACGGTGGAGCCCTCATCCAGAAGAGCGACGGCCGCTTCGACCTGCTGCGGGCGCACGCCGAGTTCTTCGGCGATGCGGCTGTTGATGCTGTCCATAAAACCACCTGACAAAATGTGATGCAGGCTCGCAGGCCCGGGCTTGAAGGCTTGCGAGGCTGGTTGAGCAGCCCGGAAGGGGCCGCTGCCTGGGCCAAAAGGGCAGCCTGTTGACCCGTGAAGTCAGCTGATTACGCCAGATGTTGAAAAAATAAATACTGGCACAACCATTGAAAGTTCGAGATTGCCCGACACAAAAGGCCGCGCATTATAACCAGCGTTCCCGGATTCAGGGGATTGCGCGCGGTGGTCTCATTACCTGGTCTAATGTTTAAGGAAGAAAAATCTGCTAACAATGCACACAATGCGTATCGCAGCGGCTGAGCCATAATGCGCGCCGAGATCACAGGAGCATCCTAATGAGCAGCACTGCACAAACGTCTGAAGGCGAAAAAATCCTTATCGTTGATGATGATCCTGGGCTGAGCAACTTGCTGGTACGTTTCTTTTCCAGCAAGGGTTATCGCGCCACTTCCGTGACCAATGCAGCGGACATGGATCGTCGGCTGGCCCGCGAAATGTACCACCTTGTGGTGCTGGATCTGATGCTGCCCGGCGAAGACGGCCTGTCAGCCTGTCGCCGTTTGCGTGCAGCGGGCAATCGCGTGCCGATCATCATGCTGACAGCCAAAGGTGATGAACTTAGCCGTATCAAGGGCCTGGAACTGGGTGCCGACGATTATCTGGCCAAGCCTTTCAACCCCGATGAGCTGATGGCCCGTGTGCGTGCGGTATTGCGTCGTCAGGCGCCGCCGGTGCCGGGTGCGCCGGGTAGCGAAGACGAAAGCGTGACATTCGGTGATTACGAGTTGTCCCTGGCAACCCGCGAACTCAAACGTGGCGACGAAGTTCACATGCTCACCACGGGTGAGTTTGCGGTACTTAAAGCCCTGGTCATGCATGCCCGCGAGCCATTGACCCGCGACAAGCTGATGAACCTGGCCCGTGGTCGTGAGTGGGATGCGCTGGAGCGTTCAATCGATGTCCAGATTTCCCGTTTGCGCCGCATGATCGAGCCGGATCCGTCCAAGCCCCGCTATATCCAGACCGTCTGGGGCGTGGGTTATGTGTTCGTGCCGGATGGCAACGCAACCAAATGACAGATCATTTGTAGGAGCGAGTCGCACTGGTGCTGTCTGGTACCGTGTGGCTCGCGATTTATCTTTTTTTCGGGCCTCGGGGCTCGCTCCTGCAAAGTATAAAAGCGGCTGTCTATGAAAACCCCTGTCTGGTTCCCCCAAAGTTTCTTCTCGCGCACACTCTGGCTTGTCCTGATTGTTGTGCTGTTTTCCAAGGCCCTGACGCTGGTTTATCTGCTTATGAACGAGGACGTGCTGGTTGACCGCCAGTACAGCCACGGCGTGGCGCTGACCCTGCGTGCCTATTGGGCCGCCGATGAGGAAAACCGCAATAAGATCATCGATGCCGTTGATTTGGTTCGCGTCGTGGGCGGAGGTGTACCCGAGGGTGAACAGCACTGGCCTTACAGCGAGATTTATCAGCGTCAGATGCAGGCCGAGCTTGGCCCCGATACAGAGGTGCGCTTGCGTATGCACACATCCCCTGCGCTGTGGGTGCGTGCCCCGAGCCTGGGGGATGGCTGGTTGAAAGTGCCGTTGTATCCGCACCCGCTGCGTGGGCAAAAAATCTGGAATGTACTGGGCTGGTTTTTAGCCATCGGCTTGTTGTCCACTGCTTCGGCGTGGATCTTCGTCAGCCAGCTCAATCAGCCCCTCAAGCGTCTGGTGTATGCAGCTCGCCAGTTGGGGCAGGGGCGCAGCGTGCGCTTGCCTGTCGGCGACACGCCCAGCGAAATGACGGAGGTGTACAGCGCCTTCAATCAGATGGCTGAAGACGTCGAACAGGCGGGCCGCGAGCGAGAACTGATGCTTGCAGGCGTGTCCCATGACCTGCGCACCCCGCTGACCCGTTTGCGTCTGTCTCTGGAGCTGATGGGCAACCACAACGACCTGACCGACGACATGGTGCGTGATATTGAGGACATGGACGCGATTCTCGACCAGTTCCTGGCCTTTATCCGTGACGGCCGTGACGAGCCGGTTGAAGAGGTTGATCTGTGTGAATTGATCCGTGAAGTGGTGGCACCCTATAACCAGAACGGAGAGCAGGTGCGCCTGCGTCTGCAGCCGATTCAGCCGTTTGCGCTACGTCGGGTATCGATGAAGCGTTTGCTCAACAACCTGATCGGCAATGCCTTGCACCATGCTGGCGAAGACGTGGAGGTTGCGGCTTACGTATCGGGTGATGTCAGCGCGCCGTATGTGGTGCTGAGCGTGATGGACCGGGGGGCAGGGATTGATCCTGCGGAGCTGGAAGATATCTTCAACCCGTTTATCCGCGGTGACCGTGCCCGTGGCGGTAAAGGTACGGGGCTGGGGCTGGCGATCGTCAAGCGGATTGCCTCCATGCATGGTGGCAATGTCGAGCTGCGTAACCGCAGCGGCGGAGGGCTTGAAGCCCGTGTACGTTTGCCGCTGGGGCTTATGTTGCCAAGAGGGGCGGTATAGCTTTGACCCTGTGGGAGCGGGCTTGCCCGCTCCCACAACAAGTCTGCTCACCCAAGGGTTGATGCGCTGTCAGCCTTTGCCCTTGGTCCGGGTCATATGCGGGCTGCTGTTTTTTTCCAGGTGCTGGATGATAATCCCGGCCACATCCTTGCCGGTGGTGGTTTCAATGCCTTCCAGGCCTGGCGATGAGTTGACCTCCAGCACCAGCGGGCCGTGGTTGGAGCGCAGGATATCGACACCCGCCACACTCAGCCCCATGACCTTGGCCGCACGAATGGCGGTCATGCGCTCTTCGGGGGTGATCTTGATCAGGCTGGCGCTGCCGCCCCGGTGAAGGTTGGAGCGGAACTCTCCAGGTTTGGCCTGGCGTTTCATGGCCGCGATCACCTTGTCACCGACCACGAAGCAGCGAATATCGGCACCCCCGGCCTCCTTGATGTATTCCTGCACCATGATGTTTTGCTTGAGGCCCATAAAGGCCTCAATCACCGACTCGGCGGCGGTAGCGGTTTCACACAGCACCACGCCGATGCCCTGGGTGCCTTCCAGCACCTTGATGACCAGCGGGGCGCCGTTGACCATTTCGATGAGGTCGGGAATATCATCCGGCGAGTGGGCAAAACCGGTTACCGGCAAACCCAGGCCACGCCGGGACAACAGCTGCAACGAACGTAATTTGTCCCGCGAGCGAGCAATTGCCACCGATTCGTTGAGCGGAAACACGCCCATCATTTCAAACTGGCGCAGCACTGCGCAGCCATAGAACGTGACTGACGCGCCAATGCGCGGGATCACAGCATCAAAGCCTTCCAGCGGCTTGCCGCGATAGTGAATCTGCGGCTTATGACTGGCTATGTTCATATAGGCGCGCAGGGTATCGATCACTACCATCTCATGGCCTCGTTCGGTACCGGCTTCAACCAGACGACGAGTGGAATACAGACGCGGGTTACGCGACAGCACAGCGATCTTCATGCAACACCTGTGGCAGAGGTAGTAGTGACCGGGAATTCCGGCTTGTCTTGTACATATTTTAGTGCAGGGTTGACGACCAATTGGCCGTCGATCAACGCTTTTGAGCCCAGCAACAAGCGATAACGCATCGATTTGCGGCAGGCGAGGGTGAACTCGACCGGCCAGACCCTATCACCCAGCGCCAGGCCGGTGCGGATCACATAGCGAACCTGGGTGTGGCCATTGGAGCTTTTAATGGTTTTAATTGCCACCAAAGGCGCTTCACAGTGACGGTGACGCAGTTGTACCAGGGTGCCCAGGTGGGCATTGAAACGTACCCACTCGACACCGTCGCGCACAAAAGGCTCGATTTCGGTAGCGTGCAGGCTGGAAGTACTGGCACCGGTGTCGATTTTCGCGCGCAGGCCGGCGACTCCCAAATCGGGAAGCGCCACCCACTCGCGCAGACCGACAACGGTCAAGTGATCAAAAGTCTTCAATATAAGTAACCAGCGATTAACGTATTCAGGCCGCAGGAGGAACCCTGCAGGTAAAGCAATCGGCGATGCCGATTTGGCAATGTACAAAGAGCATTCACGCAGAATATTCAGCAAATGGCGACAGTTATCTGCGTGTCCGCTACTCGGCAGGCAGGCATTCTATCGGGGCGAATGCTTCAGTTGTTCATTGCAAGTAGTAGTACAGTTCTGACTATTCAAGTGAAGAGGAATTCCAGTGGCGCAAAAGCAGGAAGAGGACGACAAGGTTCGCCTGGATAAGTGGCTCTGGGCGGCGCGTTTTTACAAGACCCGGGCACTGGCCAAGGCCGCGATTGAAAGCGGCAAGGTGCATTGCCGGGGTGAGCGCTGCAAGCCGAGCAAAGAACCTCGCCTGGGCGATGAACTGCAAATTCGTGTTGGCCTTGAAGAGCGCACTGTCGAAGTCAAAGCGCTGTCTGTGGTCCGCCGTGGCGCCCCTGAAGCCCAATTGCTGTACGCCGAAACCGAACAAAGCATCGCCAAGCGCGAAAACGCGGCTGCCATGCGCAAATCCGGGGCCATGGGCATCACGACTGATGGCAAACCGACCAAGAAGCAGCGGCGCCAACTGCATCAGTTTCATGACGCCAGTGGGGGCGAGTGAGCTGGCCAGGGCCCGCAAGCCGTACGTCGAGTCCGTGGCTGCATAGCTTGTAATCATTCAGGTATGGCGCCATATAGGGTCATCAGACCTGCACGATATTTAATGGCGCTTACACATTTTGTCACCAATTCAGAACTCTATTCTTATGTCCGACTTACACAAAACCGATGCCACACAACGCTTTATGTTCGATACCAGCGACGCCCGCGGCGAACTGGCCTCGTTGGAGCACAGCTACGCTGACGTGTTGGCCAAGCACGCTTATCCACAGCCGGTCCAGCAATTGCTGGGCGAGCTGATGGCTGCGGCTGCGTTGCTGGTGGGCAACCAGAAAATCGATGGCTTGCTGAGCCTGCAGGCCCGTTCCGAAGGCCCGGTGCCGCTGCTGATGATCGAATGCACCAGCGACCGGGAAATACGCGGCCTGGCCCGTTTTGACGCCGACCAAATTGCTGCCGATGCCACGCTGGCTGACCTGCTGCCCAACGGCGTACTGGCCATTACCATCGATCCGGTGGTCGGCAAGCGCTACCAGGGCATCGTGGACCTGAACGGCGAAACCCTGGCTGACTGCTTCACCAATTACTTCGTGATGTCCGAGCAAGTGCCGACCCGCTTCTGGCTGGTTGCTGATGGCCAGCGTGCGCGGGGCATGTTCCTGCAGCAGTTGCCTGCCGATGTGGTCAAGGATGAAGACGAGCGCGTCGACAGCTGGGACCGCCTGCTGATGCTGGGCGATACGCTCAAATCAGAAGAGCTGCTGGGGCTGGATAACGAGACCATCCTGCACCGTTTGTATCACGAAGAAACCGTGCGCCTGTTTGATAATCAGGCCATTGAATTCAAGTGCAGTTGCTCCCGTGAGCGTTCGGGCAATGCCCTGACCAGCCTGGGTCATGCCGATGCGCTCAATCTGGTGACCGAGCATGGCGGTCATATCGAAATCGATTGCCAGTTCTGCAACGAGCGTTACCTGTTTGATGCAGCAGATGTCGATCAATTGTTCGCTGGCGCAGGTGTTGAATCCCCTTCAGGCACTCATCACTAAAACGTTTCAGCTCAGGTAAAACACCTGTCAAAGCCCGTTCTTGCGCGGTTCTGACAGGTGGGGCCTACTCTTTTTGGGGTTTTCTGGCATAATCCGGCCCACTTTTTTCGCGGTAGTAGTGCAAACTTTTCTACTACAAAACGTTTGGCGCACTCGGCCAATGGCCGACGGGGAACCTCATGACGCAAGCTAATAACGCCGTGTACACCGATCTGAGCATCGACGATCTGGTCAAAGAAGCCCTGAACCGTGGTGAAGGCGTGCTTGCCGACAATGGCGCACTGGTTGTCGAAACTGGCCACCGTACAGGCCGTTCGCCGGCTGACCGCTTCATTGTTGAAGAACCGTCCACTCAGGCTGCCATTGCCTGGGGCCCGATCAACCGCAAGTTCCCGGCCGACAAGTTCGATGCCCTGTGGGACCGCGTCGAGGCGTTCAACAACGCGCAAGAGCATTTCGTTTCCCACGTGCATGTAGGTGCTTCCGAAGACCACTACCTGGCCGTGAAAATGACCACCCAGACTGCCTGGCAGAACCTGTTCGGTCGTTGCCTGTTCATCAACCCGGCTAAATACAACCCAGCCGGTCGTGATGAGTGGCAAGTGCTTAACGTGGCCAACTTCGAGTGCGTGCCTGAGCGTGATGGCACCAACTCTGACGGTTGCGTGATCATCAACTTCGCCCAGAAAAAAGTGCTGATCGCCGGCATGCGTTACGCCGGTGAAATGAAAAAAGCCATGTTCTCGGTACAGAACTTCCTGCTGCCTGCTGCTGACGTACTGCCGATGCACTGCGCTGCCAACATTGGCGAAGAAGGCGACGTGACCCTGTTCTTCGGTCTGTCCGGCACCGGTAAAACCACCCTGTCCGCCGATGAAAGCCGTTACCTGATCGGTGACGACGAACACGGCTGGGGCGAGGGTGTGGTGTTCAACATCGAAGGCGGTTGCTATGCCAAGTGCATCGACCTGTCGGAGAAGAACGAGCCGGTTATCTGGAAAGCCATCAAGCACGGCGCTGTTCTGGAAAACGTTGTGCTCGACGCTGCCGGTCACCCTGACTATGCCGATGTCAGCCTGACCCAGAACAGCCGCGCCGCTTACCCGCTGGAGCACGTTGCCAAGCGTTCCGAGAAGAACCTGGGCGGCGAACCAAACGCTGTGATCTTCCTGACCTGCGACCTGACAGGCGTACTGCCACCTGTGTCGATCCTCAGCGAAGAGCAAGCGGCCTACCACTTCCTGTCTGGCTACACCGCACTGGTGGGCTCGACTGAAATGGGTTCAGGCAGCGGCATCAAGTCGACTTTTTCCACCTGCTTTGGCGCACCGTTCTTCCCGCGTCCGGCCGGTGAATACGCAGAGCTGCTGATCAAGCGCATCCGTGGCTTCGGCTCCAAGGTGTACCTGGTTAACACCGGCTGGACCGGCGGTGGCTACGGCGTTGGCAAGCGCTTCAACATCCCGACCACCCGTGCGGTGATTGCTGCGATCCAGAGCGGTGCTCTGATCGGCGCTGAAACCGAGCACCTGGACATCATCAACCTGGACGTGCCTAAAGCCGTACCGGGCGTTGAGACTGTTCTGCTCAACCCGCGCAACACCTGGGCTGACAAAACTGCCTACGACGAAGCTGCCAAAGCATTGGCTGGCCTGTTCGTAGAGAACTTCAAGAAGTTCGACGTCAGCGACGCGATCAAGGCAGCCGGCCCGAAGGCGTAAGTATTCGGTCAGTGTGTTGATCCACAAAAAAGCCGCCTGAAAAGGCGGCTTTTTTGTGCCTGAATTTTTCTGTGGGTATACATCCTGTGGGAGCGGGCTTGCTCGCGATGGCATCGCGGCGGTGAATCAGACAAAACCGCAGCGTCTGCATCGCGAGCAAGCCTGCTCCCACATGCCTAGGCCTCCAGGCCTTGGGTATCCCACTGTCCGCTGCAGATCGCCGCGTAGAGCATACCGATGGTCAGCGGTACTTTGCTTTCCCGACCCTTGGCCTTGCGCTTGAGGTGCGGGTCATTACCGGCGGGCTGGAAATAGCGATAGGCATCGTAGTCCGCCAGTTCCAGGCCAAAACGTTCTTCCAGGGCTTCTATCAAATGCTGGGCATCCGCGCCATTGCAGCCCAAATCAGCATTGATCGCGGTCTTGAGGCTGATGGTCTTGTGTTCCGGCAAGCCGATTTCTTCGTGCAGCAGCTGCAGCAGCTCACGCAGGGTTGGGGTATCCGGGAGGTCTGGGGCGAGGTTCATTATTCATTGTCCCGATTTTCAGTGTGAGCGTTTGTTGGAGTGTCTTTTATGGCGCTGTTAAAAGTGCTATTTTTAGTGCTTGATTGTGTTGGCTCAGCAGCTTACAGATTTAGCAGATGAGTCTTTCCGTATACATAGGCATGAGGCCATATCATGACATTCGCCATGCTCGCTAAAGTCGCTGCGTCAGTAACAGATCTGAAAAAAGACCCTATGGGTACTTATCGTGAAAGCGGTGGTGACCCAATGGTCATTCTCAATCGTAACGAACCTGCGTTTTATATTCTTTCCCCTGAGCGCTACGAGCTGTTGCTGGAGATGATCGACGACGCTGAATTGGCCAGGTTGGTCAAAGAGCGGCGTGGCAATCCTACAATCAAGGTCGAAATTGATGAGCTCATCGCAACTGCCGAGAAAAACTGAGTCGCAGGCAGATGCAATCAAGACTTATACCCTTGAGTTCGAAATTGAAGCAAAAAAGGAGCTGGAAAAGCTGGATAAGGTGCTCCAGATCCAGCTACTAAAGAAGCTCAAGTGCCGTTTGTTGTCCCCAAAGGTTCCAGCCGCCGGGCTCAGGAATATGCCGAACTGTTACAAAATAAAGCTGCGTGCCAGCGGGGTGAGGCTGGTGTATGAAGTGATTGATAACCGTCTGATAGTTCTGGTGCTTGGTGTCGGTCGTCGTGATGACAATGCTGTCTATATCGCCGCGAAGAAGCGTCTGCACTAGTGATATCGGGTAATTTCAAAACACACCTGTATCATCCTCTCTCAATTTGCCCCCAACCTTTTCTCGATCGTCTGCAAACTTGGCGTTAAAGTTTTGCGCGTGTGGCGGTCAATGGAGTGACAGTGATGTACAACACCCTGGAACAGGTTTTCGGTTATCCACAATTTCGTGCCGGGCAAGAGGCGGTGGTCAGTGCTGTTTTGGCCGGGCGTTCGGCGGCAGCGATTTTCCCCACGGGCTCGGGCAAGTCGTTGTGTTATCAACTGCCGGCGCTGCTGTTGCCCCACCTGACGCTGGTGGTTTCGCCGCTGTTGGCTCTTATGCAGGACCAACTGGCTTTTTTGCAGCGCCACGGCATTGCCGCCGCCAGTATTGATTCCGCGCAAAGTCGTGAGGACGCCAGTGCCGTGATGGCCCGGGCCAAAGCGGGCGAATTGAAGATCCTGATGATTTCGGTCGAGCGCTTGAAAAACGAGCGCTTCCGTAACTTTTTGCAGCAAGTACCGATTTCACTGCTGGTGGTGGATGAAGCCCACTGTATTTCTGAATGGGGGCATAACTTTCGCCCTGATTATCTGAAACTTCCAGACTACCAGCGCCAGTTCAATATCCCCCAAGCCTTGCTGCTTACAGCGACCGCCACGCCCAATGTGATCGCGGACATGCAGGCCAAGTTCGCGATTGCCGAGACGGATGTGATCACCACCGGCTTCTATCGCGCCAACCTCAACCTGTGGGTTGAGCCGGTCAGCGGCGCGGCAAAGCGCCAGCGCCTGGTGCAGTGGATGAACGGGCGCATCGGCCAGCCGAGCATCGTCTATGTCACATTGCAACGGACCGCCGAGCAGATTGCCGAGCACCTCAGCCAGCACGGTATCAGTGCCAATGCTTATCACGCCGGTTTGCCCCATGAGCAGCGCGAGGGCATTCAGCGCCAGTTCATGGGCGGGCAGCTGAACTGCATCGTCGCCACCATCGCCTTCGGGATGGGTATCGATAAAAGCGATATCCGCAATGTGGTGCATTTCGACCTGCCCAAATCGATTGAAAACTATAGCCAGGAAATCGGTCGCGCCGGGCGTGATGGCCAGCCCTCCGACTGTCTGGTGCTGGCCAACCGCGACAGCCTTAACGTGCTGGAAAACTTTGTGTATGGCGACACGCCCGAGCTTGCGGGTATTCGCTGTGTACTTGAGGAGTTGCGTGGGGCAATACCTGAAGGGCAGTGGGAATTTATGCTGCTGCCGTTGTCCGATCAGAGCAATATTCGTCAGCTACCACTTAAAACCTTGCTGGTGCAGCTGGAGTTGCGCGGCTTGATAGCACCGCGCTATGCCTACTTTGCCGAGTATCGTTTCAAATTCCTGATCGAGCCCGAGGTATTACTGGCCAAATTCGAAGGTGAACGTCAGCAATTTGTCTCGGCCATCATTCAGACCTCCACCCGCGCCAGAACCTGGGCCACGGTAAATTTCGACACCCTGTACGGGCAGCATCAGGCCGATCGCAATCGGGTGGTCAAGGCGCTGGATTATTTTCAGGAGAAGGGTTGGATCGAGCTTGAAAGCAAGCAGATGAGCGAGGTCTACAGCCTGCTGGTGAGCGATTTTGATGCCGAGGCATTAAGCCAGGAGCTGCATGCTTACTTCTGTGCCCACGAGAGCGGCGAGATCAAGCGGATTCACGCAATGCTGGCGCTGTTTGCCAGTGATACCTGTCTGAGCTACCGACTGGCCCGGTATTTTGGCGATGACCAGGCACCTCGGCAGTGCGGGCATTGCTCGGTATGCGCAGGGCAGGTGGCGCGTTTACCGGAGGCCCCCGCGCTGGCGCCGCTTGTGGATAAAAACGTTGAAGTACTGTGTGGCGTATTTATCCACAGGCATCAGGAATACGCAGGAAGTTATCCCCCGGCAGAACGCCTGACCCGGTTTTTATGCGGGATCAGTGTGCCGATGTTCACCAAGATGAAAGCGCGGGCCATTCCGGGGTTTGCAGCGTTGGAAAATTATCCCTATGCCGAGGTTCGCGATTGGGCTGCGAAGCATCTGAACGGTCTGTAATCCAACTACCTGTGGGTGTTGTGGGAGCGGGCTTGCTCGCGATTGGATCGCCGTGGTTTGACAGATAGACCGCGTCGTAGCCATCGCGAGCAAGCCCGCTCCCACAAGGTGTTATGCACCTACCCCAACAACTCGCGTAGCACACGGGTGAAGTTGCGGCAGCTGGCCTCTTCATCGGCATGATGCCCGTCGCGAACTACCCATTGGCCGTTAACCATCACGTTGCGTATCTGGCGGTCGCCGCCGGCAAACAACCAGCGGTTTAGAATGGCGTCGTCCTGTGCGGTGGCCAGGTACGGGTCGTTGCCGTCAAGCACCAGCCAGTCGGCGCGTTGACCAACGGCCAAGCCAGCGACTGCTTGCCCCATCGCTTGTGCACCACCCGCCAGGGCGGCGTCGTACAGCGTACGCCCGACCATCGGCTGATCACTGCGATACATCCGGTTGCGGCGTTGGTCGCGCAAACGTTGGCCGTACTCCAGCCAGCGCAGTTCCTCGACCACGCTCAGTGACACATGGCTGTCCGAACCGATGCCCATGCGCCCGCCTTGAGCGAGGTAATCCACCGCCGGGAAAATACCGTCACCCAGATTGGCTTCAGTGGTCAGGCACAATCCGGCGACGGCCTTGCTCTGCGCCATCAGTTGAACTTCGTCTGCGTTGGCGTGGGTGGCATGCACCAGGCACCAGCGCGAATCGACTTCGACATTGTCATATAGCCACTGGATCGGACGCTTGCCGCTCCAGCTCAGGCAGTCGTCGACTTCCTTTTGTTGCTCGGCAATATGGATATGCACCGGGCAGGTTGTGTCGCTGGCGCCCAGCACTGCGTTTATTTGCCCGGGAGTAACGGCGCGTAACGAGTGAAAACACAGCCCCAGGGTCTGCGCTGGCTGTTGCGCCAGTAGCGGCTTGAGCTGTTGCTGCAATTTGAGGTATTGCTCGGTGCTGTTGATAAACCGCCGCTGACCGTCGTTGGGTGCCTGGCCGCCAAAACCCGAGTGGCTATAAAGTACCGGCAGCAACGTCAGGCCAATGCCGGTGGAGCGTGCAGCTTCGCTAATTCGCAGTGCCAGCTCAGCCGGGTTGGTATAGGGCTGCCCTGACAGATCGTGATGGACATAATGGAATTCCGCCACCGAGGTGTAACCGGCCTTGAGCATCTCGATGTACAACTGACGGGCAATGACGCCGAGTTGTTCAGGCCTGATTTTTCCGACGAGCCGATACATCAAGTCGCGCCACGTCCAGAAGCTGTCATTGGGGTTGCCCGCCACTTCGGCCAAACCGGCCATGGCCCGCTGGAACGCGTGAGAGTGCAGGTTCGGCATGCCCGGCAACAGCGGGCCGCTCAAACGTTCTGCCCCGTGCGCGTCGGCATTGGCTGTAATTTGTGTCAGGCGACCATCGGCACCCACCTCGATTCGGACATTGGCAGACCAGCCAGTCGGTAGCAGGGCGCGCTCGGCAAAGAAGACAGACATCGGTTCGGTACCCCAAAGCTTGTTATTTGTATATACATATACAGACGTTTGCCTGCCCGGTAAACTCCGGCAAGCTACGCCCTTTACTCATGAACAAGGATTGCCTGTGTCGACTCCGCCTGTCGTGTCCCCGCTGGCCGCCCACATGGGCGACAGCCCGGCCCCGCTTTACGCCCGCGTAAAGCAAATGATCACTCAACAGATCCAGAGTGGAAACTGGCCGCCGCATTACCGTGTGCCATCTGAAAGCGAACTGGTGACCCAGCTGGGTTTCAGCCGCATGACCATCAACCGTGCGCTGCGTGAAATGACCGCCGACGGCTTGCTGGTGCGCATGCAGGGTGTCGGTACCTTTGTGGCCGAGCCCAAGACACAGTCCGCGCTGTTTGAAGTCAACAACATCGCTGATGAAATTGCTGCCCGCGGGCACACTCACACCTGCAAGGTCATCAGCCTGGGTGAAGAAATGGCCGGCTCGGAACGCGCCGCCGTGCTCGATATGCGTGAAGGGCAAAAGGTCTTTCATTCCCTGATCGTGCATTACGAAAACGGGATTGCCGTGCAAATTGAAGACCGTTTCGTGAATGCACAGGTGGCGCCGGACTACCTCAAGCAGGATTTCACCCTGCAAACACCGTATGCCTATTTGTCTCAGGTCGCACCGCTGACCGAAGGCGAGCATGTGGTCGAAGCGATTCTGGCTGACCCCAAAGAGTGCAAGTTGCTGCAAATCGAGCCAGGCGAGCCGTGCCTGCTGATTCGCCGCCGCACCTGGTCGGGCCGTCAGCCTGTGACCGCCGCCCGGCTGATCCACCCCGGTTCCCGTCATCGTCTTGAAGGACGCTTCAATAAATGAGCCAGCCCGTTGTTTTACGTGCCGTCGATTATCCACGCATGCCGTGGAAAAACGGCGGCGGCAGCACTGAAGAAATCACCCGTGACGCAGGTGAAGGCCTTGTCGGTTTTGGCTGGCGCCTGTCGATTGCCGATATTGGCGAATCAGGCGGCTTTTCGCGTTTTGAGGGTTATCAGCGGATTATCAGCGTGCTGCAAGGCGCGGGCATGAACTTGCAAGTTGACGGGGCGAGCACGCGGGCACTGTTACCCTTTGATGCATTTGCGTTCAAGGGTGAAAGCACCGTCTCCTGCACCCTGATTGATGGGCCGATCCGTGACTTCAACCTGATCTACGCCCCGCAGCGCTACGCAGCACGTCTGCAATGGCTGGATGCAACCGTGCCGCAACGCCTGTTCAGTTCGGCGCAGACCGTATTGGTGTTCAGTGCGGGCGAGCAGGTGCATGTTGGCCTGGGTAACACCTGCCATGAACACCTGGGCCGCTACGACTGCCTGCAACTAAGCGGCAATCGCGAGTTGCTGGAAATCACGCTAACCGGGCTGTGTTGCGTGATTGAGTTGAGCGCGGTCTGACACCGTCCTGATCAGGTGGGGGCGGGCTTGCTCGCGATGCAGGTGACTCGGTTTATTGGCGGGTCGCAGTGATGCGATCGCGAGCAAGCCCGCTCCCACAGAACACATGCGTTACCAAACGCCCCAAATCAGCGCACACATCTACTTCAGTAACACCCCTCGCTAATTTCTCCCTCTTCACCAAGAACCTTCTCTTGCGGTTGCGCACCTTTATTTCCGTGGCTTGCAGCTTTTTCATCAGGAAAATTTTCAGATTGGCCGCTAACTTGCATATGCTTGTATGTACAAGTACATAAGTGTGCGTCGATCCTCTTCTCACACCCGACGCATCTGCCCAACGCTGAGGAGTTACCCGTGACTTCAACTACCCCAAAATCGCCTGCCGAGTTCACCCGTCACCGTGATGGTGAGATCCGCGCCGCCCGCGGCACCCAGCTCACTGCCAAAAGCTGGATGACCGAAGCACCCCTGCGGATGCTGATGAACAACCTCGACCCGCAAGTGGCCGAGAACCCGACTGAACTGGTGGTGTATGGCGGTATTGGCCGGGCAGCGCGCAACTGGGAGTGCTACGACAAAATCGTCGAAAGCCTGACCAACCTAAACGATGACGAAACCCTGCTGGTGCAATCGGGCAAGCCGGTCGGCGTGTTCAAAACCCACAGCAACGCGCCACGGGTACTGATCGCCAACTCCAACCTGGTACCGCACTGGGCCACCTGGGAGCACTTCAACGAACTCGACGCCAAGGGCCTGGCCATGTACGGCCAGATGACCGCCGGCAGCTGG
Source organism: Pseudomonas sp. FSL W7-0098 (assembly GCF_005930585.1). Classification (NCBI taxonomy): domain Bacteria; kingdom Pseudomonadati; phylum Pseudomonadota; class Gammaproteobacteria; order Pseudomonadales; family Pseudomonadaceae; genus Pseudomonas; species Pseudomonas sp. FSL W7-0098. The sequence goes on along the minus strand of NZ_RXHW01000009.1, from coordinate 26,491 downwards.
ATCTACATCGGCAGCCAGGGCATCGTCCAGGGCACCTACGAAACCTTCGTCGAGGCCGGTCGCCAGCACTACAACGGCAGCCTGGTCGGCAAGTGGGTACTGACCGCAGGCCTGGGCGGCATGGGCGGCGCCCAACCACTGGCAGCAACTCTGGCCGGTGCCTGCTCGCTGAACATCGAATGCCAGCAAAGCCGTATCGATTTCCGTCTGGCCACCCGTTATGTCGACGAGCAAGCCGCGGACCTGGATGACGCACTGGCGCGTATTGCCAAATACACCGCTGAAGGCAAAGCGATTTCCATTGCCCTGTGCGGCAACGCTGCTGAACTGCTGCCAGAAATGGTTCGCCGTGGTGTGCGCCCGGACATGGTCACCGACCAGACCAGCGCCCACGACCCGCTGAATGGCTACCTGCCAAAAGGCTGGACCTGGGAGCAGTACCGCGACCGCGCCGTGACCGATCCGGCTGCTGTGATCAAAGCTGCCAAAGCGTCAATGGGTGAGCACGTTGAAGCGATGCTGGCATTCCAGAAAGCTGGCGTGCCGACCTTCGACTACGGCAACAACATCCGTCAGATGGCTAAAGAAGTTGGCGTAGAAAACGCCTTCGACTTCCCGGGTTTTGTCCCTGCTTATATCCGCCCACTGTTCTGCCGTGGTGTAGGGCCGTTCCGCTGGGTCGCGCTGTCGGGGGATGCCGAAGATATCTACAAGACCGATGCCAAGGTCAAGGAGCTGATCGCCGACGACGCTCACCTGCACAACTGGCTGGACATGGCGCGCGAGCGCATCAGCTTCCAGGGGCTGCCGGCACGTATCTGCTGGGTCGGCCTGGGCCAGCGTGCCAAGCTGGGCCTGGCGTTCAACGAAATGGTGCGCAGCGGCGAGCTGAAGGCCCCGATCGTGATCGGCCGCGACCACCTGGACTCCGGCTCGGTATCCAGCCCGAACCGCGAAACCGAAGCCATGCAGGACGGTTCGGATGCCGTGTCCGACTGGCCACTGCTCAATGCCTTGCTCAATACTGCCAGCGGCGCGACCTGGGTGTCGCTGCACCACGGCGGCGGCGTCGGCATGGGCTTCTCCCAGCATTCGGGCATGGTGATCGTGTGTGACGGTACCGACGAAGCGGCTGAGCGCATCGCCCGTGTCCTGCACAACGACCCGGCCACCGGTGTAATGCGTCACGCCGATGCCGGTTACGACATCGCCATCGATTGCGCCAACGAGCAGGGCCTGAACCTGCCGATGATCAACGGCTGACCTCTGGTCTCCCGTGGGAGCGAGCCTGCTCGCGAACGGCCTTCGCGAGCAGGCTCGCTCCCACATGGTTGTTAAAGATTTCTATAATTTCGGTAACACGCGTGAAGGAGTATTAACGTGCTTGAGTTAAACCTGATCCCCGGCCAACTGAGCCTTGCCCAACTGCGTGACATTTATCAGCAGCCGGTTACCCTCAGCCTGGACGCGAGCGCCTCGGCGCAGATCGATGCCAGCGTGGCGTGCGTTGAGCAGATCCTTGCCGATAACCGCACCACCTACGGTATCAATACAGGTTTTGGCTTGTTGGCTTCGACCAAAATCGCCAGTGAAGACCTGGAAAACCTCCAGCGTTCGCTGGTGCTGTCCCACGCCGCCGGTATCGGCGAACCGATCAGCGATGACCTGGTGCGCCTGATCATGGTGCTCAAGGTCAACAGCCTGAGCCGTGGTTTCTCCGGGATTCGTCGCGTGGTCATCGACGCATTGATCGCCCTGATCAATGCCGAGGTTTACCCGCATATTCCGCTCAAAGGTTCGGTGGGCGCATCGGGCGATCTGGCACCCCTGGCGCATATGTCCCTGGTGCTGCTGGGTGAAGGCAAGGCCCGTTACAAAGGCGAGTGGCTGGATGCCGTCACTGCCTTGAAACAAGCCGGTCTTGAGCCGCTGACCCTGGCTGCCAAGGAAGGCCTGGCCCTGCTTAACGGTACTCAAGTATCGACGGCCTACGCTCTGCGCGGTCTGTTTGAAGGCGAAGACCTGTTTGCCGCTGCGATGGCCTGTGGCGGCCTGACCGTTGAAGCCGTTCTGGGTTCGCGCTCGCCGTTCGACCCACGCATTCATGCTGCCCGCGGCCAACGCGGTCAAATCGACGCGGCGGCGATTTATCGCGATCTGCTGGGCACCAGCAGCGCAGTGTCCGAGTCGCACAAAAACTGCGACAAGGTACAAGACCCGTACTCCTTGCGCTGCCAGCCACAAGTCATGGGCGCCTGCCTGACCCAGTTCCGTCAGGCCGCCGAAGTGCTGGGCATTGAAGCCAACGCAGTGTCGGATAACCCGCTGGTATTTGCCGAACAGGGCGACGTGATCTCTGGCGGTAACTTCCACGCCGAACCAGTGGCGATGGCAGCCGACAACATGGCCCTGGCCATTGCCGAAATCGGTTCGCTGAGTGAGCGTCGCATCTCGTTGATGATGGACAAGCACATGTCGCAACTGCCGCCGTTCCTGGTGGCCAATGGCGGCGTCAACTCCGGTTTCATGATCGCCCAGGTGACGGCTGCGGCCCTGGCCAGCGAGAACAAGGCGTTGTCCCACCCGCATAGCGTGGACAGCATTCCTACCTCGGCCAACCAGGAAGACCACGTATCGATGGCGCCTTCTGCGGGCAAGCGTCTGTGGGAAATGGCCGAAAACGTTCGCGGTGTTCTGGCCATTGAATGGCTGGCCGCGTGCCAGGGCCTGGATCTGCGTGATGGCCTGAAAACGTCCGCCAAGCTGGAAATCGCTCGCACCACCCTGCGCAGCAAAGTCGCGCATTATGAAAAAGACCGTTTCTTCGCGCCGGACATCGAAATCGCCATGCAACTGCTGGCGTCCCGTTGCCTGAACGCACTGCTGCCTGCACACGTTCTGCCAAGCCTGTAATCCAAAAAAACGCAGAGGGCCTACGGGCTCTCTGCGTCTCTGTTTTCGCCGACAAAAATAATCAAGGACGCGAAATGCAAAACCAGACTCAAGGTTTGAAACGCGGGCTTTCCGCTCGCCACATCCGTTTCATGGCGCTGGGTTCAGCGATCGGGACGGGTCTTTTCTATGGTTCAGCTGCTGCCATCCAGATGGCTGGACCTGCTGTGCTGCTGGCTTACCTGATTGGTGGCGCGGCGGTCTTCATGGTCATGCGCGCACTGGGCGAAATGGCCGTGCACAATCCGGTGTCCGGTTCCTTCGGTCACTACGCCAGCACCTATCTGGGGCCCATGTCGGGCTTTATTCTCGGCTGGACCTATGCCTTCGAGATGATCATCGTGTGTCTGGCCGATGTCACCGCGTTCGGTATTTACATGGGCTTCTGGTTCCCGGAAGTGGCGCGCTGGATCTGGGTGCTGGGTATCGTGCTGCTGATTGGCGGCCTGAACCTGTGCAGCGTTAAAGTCTTCGGTGAAATGGAGTTCTGGCTGTCGCTGCTCAAGGTTGCTGCCATCGTGGCGATGATCCTGGCCGGCTTCGGCATCATGCTGTTTGGTATTGGCACCTCGGGCAGCTCCGATGCGGTGGCGACCGGCATCAGCAACCTGTGGTCCTTCGGCGGCTTCATGCCCAATGGCGTGGGCGGTTTGATCGCCTCGTTTGCCGTGGTGATGTTTGCCTTTGGCGGCATTGAAATCATTGGTATCACCGCTGGCGAAGCCAAAGACCCGCAGCGTGTGATCCCTAAAGCGATCAACGCGGTGCCGCTGCGCATTCTGCTGTTCTATGTACTGACTCTGTTTGTACTGATGGCCATTTACCCGTGGACTCAGATCGGCAGCCAGGGCAGCCCGTTTGTGCAGATCTTTGACAGTCTGGGTATCAGCTCGGCGGCCACCATCCTCAATATTGTGGTGATCTCGGCGGCAGTGTCGGCGATCAACAGCGACATCTTCGGTGCAGGCCGCATGATGTACGGGCTGGCCCAGCAAGGGCAGGCGCCCAAGGGCTTTGCCAAAATTTCCAGACACGGCGTGCCGTGGATGACCGTGCTGGTAATGGGCGCCACCTTGCTGGTGGGTGTGGTGCTTAACTACCTGATCCCGGAAAACATCTTTTTGGTAATCGCCTCGATTGCGACCTTTGCCACGGTATGGGTATGGCTGATGATTCTGGTCACCCAGGTGGCCATGCGTCGTTCCATGACCCGTGAACAAGTGGCCGAACTCAAGTTCCCGGTGCCGTTCTGGCCGTATGCGCCGATTGCCGCCATTGTGTTCATGGTGTTTATCTTCGGCGTACTGGGTTACTTCCCTGAGACACAAGCCGCGCTAATGGTAGGTGTGGTCTGGATTCTCATGCTGGTTGTGGCTTATCTGCTGTGGGTAAAACCTGCAGCGGGTCGGGCAATTGAAGTGGCTCCCGAGCTTTCCTGAGTTTTTGATCATTGACGGAGTGACGCGATGAAAACCCTTTGGCAGCACTGCAATGTCGCAACAATGGCCAACGGCACGTACTCGATCATCGAGGATGCCGCCCTCGTCACCCGTGACGGCTACATTGAGTGGCTTGGCCCGCGTCAGCAGTTGCCGACGGGCGAATATGGGCAAACCCACGGCCTTGAAGGCGCGTGGGTAACGCCGGGGCTTATCGATTGCCATACGCACACGGTGTTTGGCGGCAACCGCAGCGGTGAGTTCGAGCAGCGTCTGCAAGGCGTGAGCTATGCCGAAATCGCCGCGGCCGGAGGCGGTATTGCCAGCACTGTGCGTGCGACCCGCGCGGCCAGCGAGGACGAGTTGTTCGACAGTGCCCGTCAGCGTTTGCGGTGTTTGCTGCGCGATGGCGTGACCAGTGTCGAGATCAAGTCTGGTTATGGCCTGAGCCTGGAGAGTGAACGCAAAATTTTGCGGGTGATCCGCCGTCTTGGCGAAGCATTGCCGGTCACGGTGCGCAGCACCTGCCTGGCCGCCCATGCCTTGCCGCCGGAGTTCAAGGATCGCGCCGATGACTATATCGAGCATATCTGCAACGAGATGCTACCCGCGCTGGCAGCCGAAGGGCTGGTGGACGCTGTGGATGCGTTCTGCGAATACCTGGCGTTCTCACCGGCCCAGGTCGAGCGGGTGTTCAAGGTAGCGCAGCAATTGGGCCTGCCGGTCAAATTGCACGCCGAGCAGCTGTCTTCATTGCATGGCTCCAGCTTGGCGGCGCGCTATCAGGCGCTGTCGGCCGATCATCTGGAATTCATGACCGAAGAAGACGCCATTGCCATGGCCGCCTCCGGCACCGTGGCCGTGCTCTTGCCTGGTGCGTTTTACTTCTTGCGTGAAACCCAGTTGCCGCCGATGGAGGCCCTGCGCAAGCACGGGGTAAAAATCGTCATTGCCAGTGACCTCAACCCGGGAACCTCGCCGGGACTGTCGTTGCGCCTGATGCTGAACATGGCCTGCACCCTGTTCCGTATGACCCCCGAAGAAGCCCTGGCCGGGGTCACCCTGCACGCGGCAACGGCATTGGGCATGGGCGAGACCCACGGCTCGCTTGAGCCCGGCAAGGTGGCCGACTTTGTCGCCTGGAACATTGATCGTCCGGCAGACCTGGCTTATTGGCTGGGCGGTGATCTGGACAAACGCGTCGTGCGTAGCGGCGTTGACGTAACGCTTTAGGAGAAAGCTTGTGGACAAGGTTCTGACATTCAAACAAGGCCGCGTGCCGTTGCTGATCAGCATGCCCCATGCTGGTCTGAAACTGACTCCGGCAGTCAAGGCCGGGCTGATCCCTGAGGCGCAAAGCCTGCCGGACACCGACTGGCATATCCCGCAGCTGTACGACTTTGCCAGCGAGCTGGGTGCCAGCACCCTGGCAGCCGAGTATTCGCGGTTTGTGATTGACCTCAATCGCCCGCAGGACGATGCGCCGATGTATGTGAGCGCCACCACAGGTTTGTTCCCGGCCACGCTATTTGATGGCGTGCCATTGTTTCGTGAAGGGCTGGTGCCTACGAAAGAGGAGCGTGCGACGTACCTGGAGCAGATCTGGAAACCCTATCACCAGACCTTGCAACAGGAACTCAAACGCATGAAAGACGAGTTTGGCTATGCGCTGCTGTTTGATGCGCATTCCATTCGTTCGCAAATCCCTCATCTGTTTGACGGCCGTCTGCCGGACTTCAATCTGGGCACCTTCAATGGTGCCAGTTGCGATCCGACGCTGGCCCGCGATCTTGAAGCCATTTGTGCCGAGCATCCAGCCTACAGTCATGTACTGAACGGACGCTTCAAGGGTGGCCATATCACCCGTCATTACGGCAGTCCGGTGGACAACATCCATGCTGTGCAACTGGAACTGGCGCAGTGCACCTATATGGAAGAGTTCGAGCCGTTCAACTATCGCGAAGACCTTGCGGCACCGACCCGGGTGGTACTCAAGCAATTGTTGGCGCGGATTATTGAGTGGGGCCGGGAACGTTAAGTCAAAAGCCCCTCACCCTAGCCCTCTCCCGGAGGGAGAGGGGACAGAGTGCGCGCGGCCTCAAGAACACCGACAATCAGCCCTCCTCGCCCTACAGGAGAGGGTTGGAGGCGCGCCACCGATCCAAACCCCATCCTTTTAGTAAGGGCATGCTCAATACCTCCAATCGGGTTTATGATGCCTGACGGCAATCTCTTTCGACCCCTCCCTGGAGTGCGTAATGCAGACCTTGTTCCCGCAGATCAAACCCTACGCCCGGCATGAACTGGCGGTCGATGGCCCGCATGTGCTCTACGTTGACGAGAGCGGTTCGCCAGACGGCCTGCCGGTGGTGTTTGTCCACGGCGGGCCGGGGTCGGGTTGCGATGCCAACAGCCGCTGCTATTTCGATCCGGGCCTGTATCGCATCATCACCTTTGATCAGCGCGGCTGTGGTCGCTCGACACCGCACGCCAGCCTGGACAGCAACACCACGTGGGATCTTGTCGCCGATATGGAGCGGATTCGCCTGTACCTGGGCATCGACAAGTGGGTGTTGTTCGGCGGTTCGTGGGGCTCGACCCTGTCACTGGCGTACGCGCAAAGCCATCCAGCGCAAGTACATGGCCTGATTTTGCGTGGGATCTTTCTGGCGCGGCCGCAGGAAATCGAATGGTTCTATCAGGCAGGGGCCAGCCGGATTTTCCCCGACTACTGGCAGGACTATATCGCGCCGATCCCTGAGGAAGAGCGTGACGACCTGATGAGTGCCTTTCACAAGCGCCTCACGGGCAACGACCAGATTGCCCAGATGCATGTGGCCAAGGCATGGTCGACCTGGGAAGGCCGCGCCGCCACCCTGCGGCCCAACCCGCAGGTGGTCGAGCGCTTCTGCGACCCGCACCGGGCATTGTCCATTGCCCGTATCGAATGCCACTACTTTATGAACAATGCGTTCCTTGAGCCCAATCAGCTGCTGCGGGACATGCACAAGATTGCCCACCTGCCGGCCGTGATCGTGCATGGCCGCTACGACATGATCTGCCCGCTGGATAACGCCTGGGAGCTGCACCAGGCCTGGCCGGGCAGTGAGCTGCAAATCATCCGTGAAGCCGGGCACGTCGCTTCCGAGCCCGGCATTACCGACGCCCTGGTGCGCGCCACCGAGCAAATGGCCCGTCGTCTGCTCAACTTGCAGCCTGACGAAGCATGAAGGGGCTGTTGCAGCGCGTCAGTGGCGCGCGGGTAGAGGTAGCGGGGGAGATTGTCGGTTCAATCGATCAGGGCTTGCTGGTGCTGGTTGCCGTCGAGCCCGGGGATACCGAAGCCAGCGCCGCCAAGTTGCTGCATAAGCTGCTCAACTATCGAGTATTCAGCGATGCCGAAGGCAAAATGAACCTGTCACTGGCCGATATCGGCGGCGGCTTGCTGCTGGTTTCGCAATTTACCCTGGCGGCAGACACCAAGAGCGGCCTGCGTCCGAGCTTTTCCACGGCAGCACCACCGGCATTGGCCGAGGCGTTGTTCAATCAGCTGCTTGAAGCGGCAAAACGACTTCACCCCAGCGTCGAATCGGGGCGTTTTGGCGCTGATATGCAGGTGCATTTGATCAATGATGGCCCTGTGACATTTTTGTTACAAACCTAAAACCCTGAAAAACCGTGTTTTCGTCTGAAAACAGGGGGTTTTAGCGAGAAATACTTGCTGACAGTAGATGCGTTGTAACGCGGGCTACTAGATAATCCTGCGCTACACAGAGACTAATCCGACACGTCCGGGGAATCATTTATTCCTTTGACGGTCGGAACAGTGCTCGCCAACCTGGCATTTAGATCGCTGGCCGTTGGTTTCATCATCTGTTTTCGGCGAGGTTTGCTCGTGATTGTTAGTCCATTAAATGCACCAAAAATGTCTGCCAAGCGGTTGCGTAACGCACTGGTGACGGGCTCTGCGCTCTTTTGCTTGTTCGGTGCGGGTCAACTGTGGGCATTCAGTCTGGATGACGTGGCGGCTGAGGCTAAAACCCTCGCCGAGCAGAAGTACCAAGCGCCGCGCAGCAATTTGCCAAAGGAATTCCGCGACATGAAGTTCGCGGACTACCAGAAAATCCAGTTCAACCGTGACAAGGCCCAGTGGGCGGGTGACAAAACCCCGTTCAAACTGTCCTTCTATCACCAGGGCATGCATTTCGACACGCCGGTGAAAATCAACGAAGTGACCGCCACCACGGTTGAAGAGATCAAGTACGACCCGAGCCGTTTCGACTTCGGTGACGTCAAGTTCGATCCTAAAGCCACCGAAAACCTCGGTTGGGCGGGTTTCCGCGTGCTGTATCCGATCAACAAGGCGGACAAACAGGACGAGATCATGACCATGCTCGGCGCGAGTTACTTCCGCGTTGTGGGCAAGGGCCAGATCTATGGTCTGTCGGCCCGTGGTATGGCGATCGACACGGCATTGCCGTCGGGCGAAGAGTTCCCGCGCTTCACCGAATTCTGGATCGAAAAACCCAAGCCTAACGACAAGCATCTGGTGATCTTCGCCCTGCTGGACTCGCCACGGGCTACCGGTGCTTACCGCTTTACCCTGCGCCCGGGCGTGGATACGGTAGTGGACGTCAAAGCGCAGATGTTCCTGCGTGACAAGGTCGGCAAGCTTGGCATCGCTCCGCTGACCAGCATGTACCTGTTTGGCGCCAACCAGCCGTCCAAGGTCCTCAACTACCGTCGCGAACTGCACGATTCGTCGGGCCTGGCCATTCACGCCGGTAACGGCGAGTGGATCTGGCGTCCGCTGAACAATCCGAAACACTTGTCGGTAAGCAACTTCGCCGTTGAAAACCCGCGTGGTTTCGGCTTGCTGCAACGTGGCCGTGATTTCAGCCACTACGAAGACCTGGATGACAACTACCATAAGCGTCCAAGCGCCTGGATCGAACCACAGGGCGACTGGGGCAAAGGCTCGGTTGACCTGGTAGAAATTCCAACCGCTGACGAAACCAACGACAACATTGTTGCTTTCTGGAGCCCGGACACCCTGCCGGAGCCGCTCAAGCCGTTTGATTTCGCTTATCGCCTGCACTGGACCATGGATGAAGCAGCTCTGCACCCGGCCGACAGCGCCTGGGCACAACAGACCCTGCGTTCGACCGGTGACGTCAAGCAATCCAACCTGATCCGCCAACCAGACGGCAGTGTGGCGTATCTGGTGGACTTCGAAGGCCCGTCCCTCAAGGCTCTGCCGGAAAATTCTGCTGTACGCAGCCAGGTCAGTGTGGGTGACAACGCCGAACTGGTTGAAAACAACGTGCGTTACAACCCTGAAACCAAGGGCTGGCGTTTGACCCTGCGGTTGAAAATCAAAGACCCGAGCAAGGCCACGGAAATGCGTGCAGCGCTGGTCCAGGACGTTGAGCCGGCTGCGGCCGCCAAAGCGGATAAGGCACCTGAGACCAAAGCCGAGAAAGCTGCGGCCAAGGCACAGGACAAGAAAGACCACGCAGCCAAGGACGCCAAGGCGCCTGAAGCGACCCCAGCCACTCCGGAGCCGGTCAAGACTGAAAAAGTGCTGACCGAGACCTGGAGCTACCAGTTGCCAGCCGATGAGTAATGCTCAGCCCCACCCGGCCTCGCTCAGCGAGTACCTGGCGCATTTACCACTGAGCGATGAGCAGCGCGCGGAACTGGCGAACTGCACCTCGTTCGCCGAGTTGCATGCGCGCTTGTCGGCGCAGAGCGACGTGGATGCTGCCGAGGCCGCTCAGGCTTCGGTGGGCACGCGTCTGAACCTGACTTCGGCGGCTGAACTTGAGGAAGCAGAAATGCTCGCCCTCGACGCCAGCGGCCGGGTCATGCTCAAGGCTACGCCGCCGATTCGCCGTACCAAGGTAGTGCCAGAGCCATGGCGCACCAATATCCTGGTGCGTGGCTGGCGGCGCCTGACCGGGCGCAGCAACCCGCCCAAGCCGGAAATCGACGAACGCGTCCTGCCCAAGGCCCGCTGGCGTACGGTGGGTTCGATCCGCCGCTACATCCTGCTGGTATTGATGCTCGGCCAGACCATCGTTGCGGGCTGGTACATGAAAGGCATCATGCCGTACCAGGGCTGGTCGTTCGTTGACCTTGAAGAAGTATTGCACCAGCCGTTGATGCAAACGGCCCAGCAAGTGCTGCCCTATGCCCTGCAAACCAGCATCCTGATCCTGTTCGGGATTCTGTTCTGTTGGGTGTCGGCGGGTTTCTGGACCGCCCTGATGGGCTTTCTGGAACTGCTGACCGGGCACGACAAATACCGTATTTCCGGCGCCAGCGCCGGTAATGAACCGATCCCGGAACAAGCGCGTACCGCGCTGGTGATGCCGATCTGCAACGAAGACGTCACCCGTGTATTCGCGGGTTTGCGCGCGACTTACGAGTCGGTGGCCGCTACCGGCGACCTGGACCGCTTCGACTTCTTCGTCCTCAGTGACAGCAACGACCCCGATATCTGCGTTGCCGAGCAACAGGCGTGGCTGGATGTATGCCGCGAAACCGAAGGCTTCGGGCGGATCTTCTACCGCCGTCGCCGCCGCCGTGTAAAACGTAAAAGCGGCAACCTCGACGACTTCTGCCGTCGCTGGGGCGGTGATTACAAGTACATGGTGGTGCTCGACGCAGACAGCGTGATGAGCGGTGAGTGCCTGACCAGCCTGGTACGCCTGATGGAAGCTACGCCGGACGCCGGTATCATCCAGACCGCGCCACGAGCCTCGGGCATGGACACGCTGTATGCGCGCATGCAGCAGTTCGCCACCCGTGTGTACGGCCCGCTGTTTACCGCCGGCTTGCACTTCTGGCAGTTGGGTGAATCCCACTACTGGGGTCACAACGCAATTATCCGCATGAAGCCGTTTATCGAGCACTGCGCCCTGGCGCCGCTGCCGGGCAAAGGCGCTTTTGCGGGCGCGATCCTGTCCCACGACTTCGTGGAAGCCGCGTTGATGCGACGTGCCGGTTGGGGGGTGTGGATTGCCTACGACTTGCCGGGCAGCTATGAAGAATTGCCGCCTAACCTGCTGGATGAACTCAAGCGTGACCGTCGCTGGTGCCACGGTAACCTGATGAACTTCCGCCTGTTTCTGGTCAAGGGTATGCACCCGGTGCACCGTGCGGTGTTTCTGACCGGGGTGATGTCGTACCTGTCGGCACCGTTGTGGTTCTTCTTCCTGCTGTTGTCGACGGCCCTGCTGGCGGTCAACACGCTGATGGAGCCACAGTACTTCCTGGAACCACGGCAGTTGTACCCGTTGTGGCCACAGTGGCACCCGGAAAAAGCCGTGGCGCTGTTTTCCACCACCATCGTCTTGTTGTTCCTGCCCAAGCTGCTGAGCATCATTCTGATCTGGGCCAAGGGTGCCAAAGAGTTCGGTGGCAAGTTCAAAGTAACGCTGTCGATGCTGCTTGAGATGCTCTTCTCGGTGCTGCTGGCACCGGTGCGCATGATCTTCCACACCCGCTTTGTACTGGCCGCGTTTCTGGGCTGGGCGGCGACCTGGAACTCGCCACAGCGTGACGACGACTCCACGCCGTGGAGCGAAGCCGTACGCCGTCATGGCCCGCAAACCCTGCTGGGTGCTGCATGGGCTGCATTGGTGCTGTGGTTGAACCCGAGCTTTTTGTGGTGGCTGGTACCGATTGTCGGTTCACTGATGTTGTCGATCCCGGTTTCCGTGATCTCCAGTCGGGTGAAACTGGGCCTCAAGACCCGTGACGAAAGCCTGTTCCTGATTCCTGAGGAATATGCGCCGCCCCGTGAGTTGTCGGCTACCGCCGAATACACCCATGAAAATCGCTACCATGCGCTGCATGACGGTTTTGTCCGGGCCGTGGTTGATCCGCAGCAGAACGCATTGGCCTGTGCTTTGGCGACCTCGCGTCACCGGGAAGCCGAGCCGATTGAGTGGTTGCGTACCGAGCGTGTGCGTCATGCACTCAAAGTCGGTCCAGAGGGCGTTACCAACAACGAGCGCATGCAGTTGTTGAGCGACCCGGTTGCCCTTGCACGCCTGCATGCGCTGGTGTGGAGCGAGGGGCACGAAGGCTGGCTGAACGCCTGGCGTGAGTCGGTTGCTGCCGACCCTCACGCACCGCTGTTGCCGTTGCAGCCTGCAGCTTGATCCTTCGTGAGCAACCCGTTTCCGCTTTAAGTGGGAGCGGGCTTGCTCGCGATTGCATCACCTCGTAATACCTGTTGCACCGCGTCGCTTGTATCGCGAGCAAGCCCGCTCCCACAGTGACTGTATCCCCCGGCCATTGGCCTTTTCTGTTTCAAAACTCGTCTCACAACCCTCAGTGAGTTAGCATCCGTTTTCGAATGGGTGAGCGCCCGGCTTTATTGGCTTTTTGCTTCAAGCCAGCCGCAGGCCAACACCTTAATTGAGTAGGTGAGGGGGAGTTGATGATGAAGAAGTTTGTCTCGAAACTGCTGTGCGGTGTCACTGCACTGCTGGCGATCAGCGCAGCCCATGCAGGCGCAATTGATGATGCGGTCAAGCGTGGCACCTTAAAGGTGGGCATGGACCCTACCTACATGCCCTTTGAAATGACCAACAAGCGTGGCCAGATCATTGGCTTCGAAGTTGACCTGCTCAAAGCGATGGCCAAGTCCATGGGTGTCAAGCTGGAGCTGGTGTCTACCGGTTACGACGGCATCATCCCGGCCCTGATGACCAACAAGTTCGACATGATCGGCAGCGGCATGACCCTGACCCAGGAACGCAACTTGCGCCTGAACTTCAGCGAACCCTTCATTGTTGTGGGCCAAACCCTGCTGGTACGCAAGGAACTGGCTGACAAGATCAAGTCCTACAAAGATCTCAACGACCCGCAATACCGCCTGACCTCGAAAATCGGCACCACCGGCGAAATGATCGCCCGCAAGCTGATGTCCAAAGCCCAGTACCACGGCTACGACAACGAGCCTGAAGGTGTGCTGGACGTGGTTAACGGTAAGGCTGATGCCTTTGTATACGACGCGCCTTACAACGTTGTAGCCGTCAACAAGTTCGGTAACGGCAAACTGGTGTTCCTTGACCAGCCATTCACCTACGAGCCACTGGCCTTCGGTCTGAAGAAGGGTGACTACGACAGCATCAACTTCATCAACAACTTCCTGCACCAGATCCACGAAGACGGCACTTACGATCGCATCCATGACAAGTGGTTCAAAGACACCGCCTGGCTCAAGGACATGGAATAAGGCTGATTGAATCATCGCGGGCTTGCCCGCGATGACGGCCTCCCTAGCGATACAAGACGTGGAACCTGAAAGTGATCAAACAAAAAAAAGCCCAGTGGCCCTGGCACGTATTGACCGTGCTGGTGCTCATCGGCCTGGCGGGGGCTTTGTATTACGCCACCTCGCTGATGTCTTACGAATGGCGCTGGAACCGCGTCCCCCAGTATTTCGCTTATCAGGCCGAAGAAGCCCAGCGGGCTGCTGAGCACTCGACCATCATCGAACTGGTACGCAAGGGCGACACTGCCGAAGTGCTGCTGCGCGGTGATGATGGCAATGAACAACGGGTGAGCGTTGCCGGCAATAGCCTGCAACTGGCCGAAGGTGACGAAGTCGACGAAGGCGATGTGATCGGCGTCAACCGCCACTGGGCTGCGGGGCCGCTGCTGTGGGGCCTGTGGACGACCGTCTGGCTGTCGCTGGTGTCTGGCGTACTGGGCTTGATTATCGGGCTGGTTACGGGCCTGTGCCGGCTATCGAACAACCCGACCCTGCGCGACCTCTCGACACTGTACGTCGAACTGGTCCGTGGCACGCCGTTGCTGGTGCAGATTTTTATCTTCTACTTCTTTATCGGCACCGTACTCAACCTGTCCCGCGAATTTGCCGGTATTGCCGCGCTGTCGCTGTTCACCGGTGCGTATGTGGCTGAAATCATCCGCTCGGGCGTGCAGTCCATTGCTCGCGGGCAAAACGAAGCGGCCCGCTCGCTGGGCCTCAACGGCAGCCAGTCGATGCGCTATGTGGTGTTGCCGCAGGCGTTCAAGCGGGTGCTGCCGCCATTGGCCGGGCAATTTATCAGCCTGGTCAAGGACACTTCGCTGGTGTCGGTGATTGCCATTACCGAACTGCTCAAAAGCGGTCGGGAAGTCATCACTACCTCGTTTTCGCCGTTCGAAATCCTGTTCTGCGTAGCGGGCCTGTACCTGTTGATCAACCTGCCGCTGTCGCATTTCGCCAGCCGGCTTGAGCGGAGGCTCGCGCAAAGTGATTGAAGTTCGCGAACTGGTAAAAGTCTTCGACACCCGCGGCCATATCGTGCGCGCCGTGGACAACGTCAGCACCACCGTCGCCCAGGGCGAAGTGCTGGTGGTGATTGGCCCGTCGGGTTCCGGCAAGTCGACTTTCCTGCGCTGCCTCAACGGCCTGGAAGACTTCGACTCGGGATCCGTCAGCATCGACGGCCTGGATCTGGCCAACCCCAAGACCGACGTGAACGCCTACCGGCGTGAAGTCGGCATGGTGTTCCAGCATTTCAACCTGTTTCCGCATATGACCGTGCTGGAAAACCTGTGCTTGGCGCAGAAGGTTGTGCGCAAGCGCGGCAAGACCGAGCGCGAAGCCAAGGCCCGGGCATTGCTGGACAAGGTCGGGATCGGGCAAAAAGCCAATGAGTACCCGTCACGTCTCTCGGGTGGCCAGCAACAGCGTGTGGCAATTGCCCGTGCGCTGGCGATGGAACCCAAGGTGATGTTGTTTGACGAGCCGACTTCGGCGCTCGACCCGGAGATGGTCGGCGAAGTGCTGGACGTGATGAAGACCCTGGCCCGCGAAGGCATGACCATGGTCTGCGTGACCCACGAAATGGGCTTTGCCCGTGAAGTGGCGAACCGCGTGCTGTTCTTCGACCACGGCAAGTTACTGGAAGATTCCGCCCCGGAAGATTTCTTCACCTCGCCCAAAGACCTGCGCGCCCAGGCGTTTTTGCGTCAGGTGCTTTAAGAGCAGGGCCTGCCTGCTTTTGTGGGAGCGGGCTTGCCCGCTCCCACAGGGGCAGAGGTTTCTAAACCTTGAACCGCCCCACCAATGTCTGCAAATGCGTACCCAGGCGCGCCAGTTCAACGCTGGAGGCTGCTGTCTCTTCGCTGGCGGCGGCGGTTTGCTCAGACACATCACGCACATTCAATACACTGCGGTTGATTTCCTCCGCCACCGCGCTCTGCTGCTCGGCGGCTGCGGCAATCTGCTGGTTCATGCCCTGAATCGTAGACACCGTGCGGGTAATATTGCCCAGTGATTCGCCTGCTCGACGGGTCAGCTCAACGCTGTTGTCAGTCAGGGCGCGGCTGCTGTCCATGCTGCTGGAGACCTGCTGGGTGCCGCTTTGCAGCCCGGCAATCAGCTCTTCGATCTCCTCCGTGGATTTTTGCGTGCGCTGCGCCAGGCTGCGTACCTCATCGGCCACCACGGCAAAGCCGCGACCGGCTTCACCCGCCCGTGCCGCTTCAATCGCCGCGTTGAGCGCCAGCAGGTTGGTTTGCTGAGCCACGGACTTGATCACGTCAAGCACACTGCCGATCTTGTCGCTCTCGCGCTTGAGATGGCCCATGGCGTCGGTGGAATGGCCGACTTCGATGGCCAGCTTCTCGATCTGGGCCAGGGCCTGCGCGACCACTGTGTCGCCTTCACGCGCCTGCTGGTCGGCCGCGAGCGCAGCCTCGGAAGCTTCTTCGGCATTACGCGCCACTTCCTGCACGGTTGCCGCCATTTCGTGCATGGCGGTAGCGACCTGATCGGTCTCGACCTTCTGGTTGTTGACCCCGGCGCTGGTTTGCTCGGTGACCGCCGAGAGTTCTTCGGCGGCACTGGCGATTTGCGTTATGCCGTCGCTGATACCGCCAATCAATTCCCGCAGGCCGGCAGTCATGCGCTGTATGGCTTGCTGTAGCTGGCCCAGCTCGTCGCGGCGGTCGGTCGGGTGGTCGTGGGTCAGGTCGCCTGCTGCAATGCGCTCAACGGTTTTGAGGGTGCGTTGCAGCGGTATGACTATCTGGCGGGTAATAACCCAGGCAGCAATGATGCCCAGTACCAGTGCCAGCAGTGTGCAGCCGATCAGCAGGTTGGTAGCCTGGCGGCTTTCGTTGTTGCGTTTGGTGGCCTGCAGGGTCGAGAGCTTCTGGCTTTGCTCGATCAGGACATTGCCCTGCTGGTGCATGCGTTCAACGGCTTGATCACTGGCCTGCGTACCCTGGATCAGGTCGGCGAAGGCACGTTTGTACTCCGCCACGGCGTTGAGCTGCTGCTCAACCAGGGCCAGGTCGTCGGGAGAGGTCAGTTGTTTGCGCGACAACGCCAGTGCGTTGTCCAGTTCGCTCAGTTGGTTGGTAACGCCGGCAAGTGCGCTTTCCCCGGGCTGGCGTTCATATTCGAGGCGGGCAATACGCAGGTCTTTGGTCAGGCTGATGATTTTCGAAATGTTGGCCAGCTTGTCGCCCCGGTCGATCACCGAGACCAGGCCGTTCCAGCCCGTGCCGGCAATCAGCAGGGTCAGCACCAGCACCAGGCCGAAGCCCAGGCAGAGTTTGCGGTTGACGCTGATATTGCCCAGCAGTTGGGCCAGCTGACGGTACATGGTGATACTCCTTGGAGGGGTATCAGGTCATCGGCGTCGTGGCCCGGAACTGAAGGACAGTTGCCGTTAGTGTGACGAAAGTCGCACCGCTCCTGGTCAGACCTTGAAACGGGCCACCAGGGTTTGCAGCTGTGTGCCTAGCCGTGCGAGTTCAATGCTGGAGGCGGCGGTCTGCTTGCTGGCGGTGGCAGTTTGCTCTGACACGTCGCGCACATTCACCACACTGCGGTTGATCTCTTCGGCCACCGCGCTTTGTTGCTCGGCCGCGGCCGCAATCTGCTGATTCATACCTTGAATGGTCGATACCGTACGGGTAATGGTGCTCAAAGAGTCACCCGCCCGCCGGGTCAACTCGACACTGCTGTCCGTCAGCAACCGGCTGCTGTCCATGCTGCTGGATACTTGTTGCGTACCGGTTTGCAGGCCCGTGATCAGCACTTCAATCTCTTCCGTGGACTTCTGCGTGCGCTGCGCCAGGCTGCGTACCTCGTCGGCCACCACGGCAAAACCACGACCTGCCTCTCCGGCACGGGCGGCTTCAATTGCGGCGTTGAGGGCCAGCAAGTTGGTTTGTTGCGAAACAGCCTTGATGACATCCAGTACGCTACCGATCTTGTCACTTTCGTGCTTCAGATGTGCCATTGCATCAGTGGATAGCTGCACTTCCGCCACCAGGCGGCCAATCTGCTCAATGGCCTGGGCCACCACGGTGTCACCCTCCTGAGCTTGCAGGTCGGCGGTGATCGCGGCTTTGGACGCTTCCTGGGCATTGCGCGCGACTTCATGCACGGTGGCGGCCATTTCATTCATGGCAGTGGCGACCTGATCGGTTTCGATGCGCTGGCTGTTGACCCCTGCGCTGGTTTGCCCGGTAACGGCAGACAGCTGCTCCGCTGCGCTGGCAATTTGGCTAACGCCTTCGCCGATCCCGCAGATCAGTTCGTGCAAGCCCCCGCGCATGACTTCAATGGCCTGCTGCAGCTGGCCGGGTTCGTCACGGCGGGTTGTCGGGCGGCTCTGGCTGAGGTCACCGGCTGCCACGGCCCGGACAATATTGAGCGTGTCGCGCAAGGGCGTAACGATCTGCCAGGTGATGATCCAGGCCGCGATAATGCCCAGCACCAGTGCCAATGATGCGCAGACCAGCAGCGCGGTTTTGGCGTGTCGGGTATCGATATCCCGTTGGTCAAGTTGTGACAGGGACAGTTTGTTGCTCAGGTCGACCAGTGCATCGCCCAGTACTTGCAGTTGTGATAATTGCTTGTCGCTATTCACTTGGGAATCGCGAAAGTCGATAAAGGCAGCGCGGTAGTTCTTCAGTGAAGCGATGGCCTGCTCGAATTGAGGGGCATAGGTAGCGGGCAGTCGCTTACTGAGGCTGGCCAGTTCTGCCAGCGCTTGATCGATGGCTTCCACGGCAGGCACCGCGGCATCGATGTCGCCGGTGTGGGTGTAGCCGCGCACCTCGAAGCGGGCCTGCAACAGCGACCGGTTGACCTGGTTGACGCTGTTGAACTCGGCCAGGTTTTCACTCTGGAGCACGTCCTTTTCGATCCCGGCAATCTGGCTGAGGGCGGCGACGGATGTTGCACCGAGCTTGGCCCTGCTGACTTCGCGTGCCCGGGTCGCCTCATCGATAGTGGCGAAGATGCTCTTGTACTGCTCGACGGCCCTGATTTCGTCCTTGCTCATGCTCAGGTCATTGGCCTGGACCATCAGCTTGTTGGCGGCGACCAGCTGGTTACCGATCTTGTTGAGCAGGTCATTGACCTCGCCCGGGCCGTTTTCACCGTTGTTCTTGTCGTAGGTGACGCGGGCAATGCGCAAATCCTTGATCAGGGCGATGACCTGGGAAATATTGGCCAGCTTGTCGCCCCGCTCAATCACGCTGGTCAGCCCCTTCCAGCCGGTGATGGTGATGAGCAGGGTCAGCAGCAACACAAGGCCGAAGCCCAGGCCGAGCTTACGATTGACACTGATATTGCCTAGTGTGGCAGTCAACCAATGGTTCATGGACGAGTTCCTTTTTTTGATCGATTGGCATCGATAACAGCCGTCCATGGCTTCTTGAGTGATATTGAAGTGCTACTGCATCGGCTCGAGCGAGCAAATCTTAAGGAGGAAAAGAGGCTACACAAATGTCAGGGGCTGCTGCGGGGCTGGAATGCGCCCGCAGCGCCCTGCAGAGCGGTCTAGAACAGGCGGGCGAGCAGCGCCGTGACGGCGGTTTCGACCCGCAGGATGCGTGCGCCCAGTTGCACTGGCTGCAAGCCCGCCTTGGCCAGCAAGTCGATCTCGTAGGGGATCCAGCCACCCTCAGGACCGATGGCCAGGGTTACGGCCTCATCCAGCCCGCGCGGGCAGGCCGGGTAATCCCCCGGGTGGCCCACCAGGCCCAGGGTGCCTTCCACCAGCGCCGGCAGGCGGTCTTCGACAAACGGCTTGAAGCGTTTTTCGATGATGACCTCGGGCAACACGCTGTCACGGGACTGCTCCAGCCCCAGGATCAACTGTTCGCGGATGGCTTCGGGCTCCAGAAACGGTGTCTGCCAGAAGCTTTTTTCAACCCGGTAGCTGTTGACCAGAATGATCTTGGGCACACCCATCGAGGCTACGGTTTGCAGCACCCGGCGCAGCATTTTCGGGCGCGGCAGCGCCAGCAGCAGGGTCAGTGGCAGTTTGGCGGGTGGCGGCAGGTCCAGGCTGTGGATAACCAGCTCAGCCTCTTTGGCCTCCAGACGCACCAGTTCGGCGCTGCCCATCAGCCCGCCAATGCGCCCCACGCGCAGGCTGTCGCCCACTGCAGCACGGTGAACTTCCTGCATATGCGTCAGGCGCCGGTCACGCAGGATCACGCGGTCGGCGGCAATGAAATCAGCCTCTTCGAGGAGCAGCAGGTTCACGCTTGTGGTGCTGGCGGTTGGGCGTCGTTATCGGCCGGTTGCTCGTCTGCGTCATCGCCACGCTTGTTTTTGCTGACCAGGCTGCCAAACAGGATGCCGATTTCAAACAGCATCCACATCGGGATCGCCAGCAAGGTTTGCGAGAAAATGTCGGGCGGGGTCAGGATCATGCCGACCACGAAGCAGCCGATAATCACGTAGGGGCGGATCTTGCGCAGGTATTGCACATCGACGATGCCGATCCACACCAGCAGCACTACGGCTACGGGGATTTCAAAGGCCACGCCAAAAGCAAAGAACAGGGTCATGACGAAATCAAGGTAGCTGCTGATATCGGTCATCATCGCAACCCCTTCCGGGGTGGCAGCGGCGAAGAACTTGAACACCAGCGGGAATACCAGGAAGTAGGCAAAGGCCATGCCGGCGTAAAACAGGAAAATGCTCGACACCAGCAGGGGCACGGCGATGCGTTTTTCATGCTTGTACAGGCCCGGTGCAATAAACCCCCAGATCTGATGCAGGATCACCGGAATGGCGATAAACAGCGAGACCATCATGGTCAGCTTGAGCGGGGTCAGGAACGGCGAGGCCACGTCGGTGGCGATCATCGTTGCACCCACCGGCAGGTATTCACGCAGCGGCGTGGAGACCAGGGTGTAGATCTGCTGGGTAAAGGCAAACAGCCCGGCAAAAATGATGAAAATCGCCGCGATGCAGCGCAACAGGCGGGTACGCAACTCGGTCAGGTGCGAAACCAGCGGCATTGGCTGGTCGTGTTCAGGCTTATCGCTCATGCGCTTAAGGGGCTCGCGGTGGCAGGGTGGGGTCATGTGGCGCTGCCGGTTGCGGCGCAGGGGCGGACGCGGTTTTGCTCAGGGTCACGGGCGCAGCGCTCGCAGACTCTGGGTGTGCGACGGGAGCGGTACTGACAGGTGGCTCGGTGGGCGTTAACGGCTTCACAGCGTCCTGCAGCGGAGCCAGAATTTTCTTGGCTTCCTCTTCCATCGACAGGATATGTTCGTTGTGCAGCTGCCGACGTATTTCGTCCGCGCCGATTTCCCGTTCAACTTCCTGTTTGATCGCATTAAAGCTGCGTTTCAGGCGCCCGATCCACAGGCCCGCCGTGCGTGCAGCACCCGGCAAGCGCTCGGGGCCGAGCACCAGCAGGGCCACCAGGCCGACGAGCAGCAGTTCACTGAAGCTGATACCGAACATTAGTTTTGGCTCACACGTCTTTGCGGGTCGGCTCTTCGACTTTTTGCGCCTGCACGTCGATGGTGTGCGGCTCGTTCAGGGTCGAAGTGGTGTGCGGCTGCGGCGCGGCGGTTGGCTGCGCAGGTGGAACCACGGGCTCGGCAGGCTTTTCGTCGTCGTTCATGGCCTTGCGAAAGCCCTTGATCGATTCGCCGACATCCGTGCCCAGGTTTTTCAGTTTTTTGGTGCCGAAGACAAGGACTACGACTACCAGAATGACGATCCAGTGTTTCCAGTCAAAAATGCCCATGATCTGTTCCTTTGCAAATAAGGGTTAGGTGGACGGCCGCGAGGCTTTTTCCACATGGCCGGAGGTGCCGATACGACGTTCCAGTTCATCCAGTACGGCCTGAGGATGCTGCCCCAGCTGGGCCAGCATGATCATGCTATGGAACCACAGATCGGCTGTTTCGTAGATGACATCGCTGCAATCACCGCTGATGGCAGCGTCCTTGGCGGCGATGATGGTCTCGATCGACTCTTCGCCGACCTTTTCCAGAATCTTGTTCAGGCCCTTGTGGTACAGACTGGCCACATAGGAGCTGTCCGGGGTTGCGCCTTTGCGCGCTTCGAGCACTTGGGCTACGCGGCTCAGAGTGTCAGTCATGGGAGTGCCCTGCTTGGTAAATGGCGTGCGGATCTTTAAGTACCGGGTCGACGATCTTCCACTCGGCGTTTTCGTACACGCGGTAGAAGCAGCTCTGACGGCCGGTATGGCAGGCGATATCACCGATTTGTTCGACCATCAGGATGATCACGTCGGCGTCGCAGTCCAGGCGCATTTCATGCAGCTTTTGCACATGGCCGGACTCTTCGCCCTTGCGCCACAGCTTGCCACGGGAACGTGACCAGTAGATGGCACGGTTCTCGGTTGCCGTCAGGCTCAGTGCCTCGCGGTTCATCCAGGCCATCATCAGTACGCGCCCGGTTTTGTGGTCCTGGGCAATCGCCGGCACCAGGCCGTCGTTGTCCCATTTGATCTCGTCCAGCCAGTCTTTCATGTTCGACTCCGACAACCTGCCTCAGCCCTGTGGCTGAGGCCTGGTGAATTAACAGTTTGCCAGCCTCGACCGGGGCTGGCTATCGGCGCACGATCAGATACAAGCCCACGGCCAGCATTATGCCGGCAGGCCAATAGCCTGCAGTGTGTAGCGGGCCAATACTGGCCAGTAATGCGCCAGCGGCCAGATGCCCGGCACCGATCAGGCGCAGGAACCAGCTGTCACGGGGTTCGCGCACGACCAATTGTTTGTTATGGGCATGGGGCTGCGACATGCGTTCGAGCAAGTCGCGGGTCATGCCGGCCAGATGCGGGATCTGCTCGACCTGGCTGTGCAGGTTGCGCAGCAGGGTCTTGGGGCTGACGCGCTCACGCATCCAGCGCTCAAGGAACGGCTGGGCGGTACTCCACAAATCCAGGTCGGGGTACAGCTGGCGGCCCAGGCCTTCGATATTGAGCAGGGTTTTTTGCAGCAGCACCAACTGTGGCTGAACTTCCATATTGAAGCGTCGCGCAGTTTGGAACAGGCGCATAAGCACCTGGCCAAAGGAAATCTCCTTCAGCGGCTTTTCGAAGATCGGCTCACAGACGGTGCGGATCGCCGCTTCAAACTCGTTGAGCTTGGTGTGCGCCGGTACCCAGCCTGAATCGATGTGCAACTGCGCCACGCGCCGGTAATCGCGCTTGAAAAAGGCGAACAGGTTGCGCGCCAGATAGTCCTGGTCCTCGGGGGTCAGGCTGCCGACAATGCCGCAGTCGATGGCGATGTATTGCGGGGCCCACGGGTTCACGGTGCTGACAAAAATGTTGCCGGGGTGCATGTCGGCATGAAAGAAGCTGTCGCGGAACACCTGGGTGAAGAAAATCTCCACGCCACGTTCGGCCAGCATTTTCATGTCGGTGCGCTGATCGGCCAGGGCCGCAAGGTCGGTGACCTGGATCCCGTAGATGCGCTCCATCACCAACACTTTCGGGCGGCACCAGTCCCAGTAGACTTGCGGCACATACATCAGCGGCGAGCCTTCGAAGTTGCGCTTGAGCTGGCTGGCATTGGCCGCTTCACGCAACAGATCGAGTTCGTCGTAAATGGTTTTTTCGTAGTCACTGACCACATCCACCGGATGCAGCAGGCGGGCGTCTGCGCTCAAACGCTCGGCAGTGCGGGCGAGGATAAACAGCCAGGCCAGGTCGGAGCCGATGATCGGCTTGAGGCCCGGGCGTACAACCTTGACCACCACTTCTTCGCCGGTCTTGAGTTTGGCCGAGTGAACCTGGGCCACCGAGGCCGAGGCCAGTGGTTCGATATCAAAACGGCTGAACACTTCACTGATCCGGGCGCCGAGCTGTTCTTCGATCAGCTTGACTGCCAACTGCGGGTCAAACGGCGGTACGCGGTCTTGCAGCAGCATCAGCTCATCGGCGATATCGGCGGGCAGCAGGTCGCGGCGGGTCGAAAGGATCTGGCCGAACTTGATGAAAATCGGCCCCAGATCCTGCAACGCCAGGCGCAGGGCGGCACCGCGGCTCAGCTCCAGTTTTTTGCGCGGGAACCAGCGCCACGGCAGTGCATAGCGCAGGGACAACATCCACCACGGCAAGGGCAGGGCGAACAGCAGGTCATCGAGCCGGTAGCGAATGACGACGCGCTGGATGCGGAACAAACGGCGTATGGCAAGCAGCTTCATGCGTTATCGCTGGAATTGAGGGATCGGCAAAGGCGCTCGAAGCGCGCCTCAAGGCGATCCAGGTCGAGTTTGAGTTGGTCCAGCTCGTCAAAGCGCGCTTGCGCCTCACGTTCTCCGACCAAAGTGCGGGCTTCTTCGCTCAGGTATTCGGCCAGGTTCTGGTTGATGCTGGCGAAACCTTGTTGATACCAGTTGGCGCGGCTGCGTACATGGCCACCGATCAATGCCGTTGCCACAGGCCCGATCCAGTTCGAAAGTTCATACTCCCAATCCAGTTCCAGGTCTTGCAGCACCGCCGCCAATTCCATCAACACAGCGCTGTCGCCTTCGAGTTCGACTTCAGGGCTGTGCAGGATGGCGCTCTTGTCCTTGCTCAGAGCAAGGCGCAACAGGCTGGAGGCAGGCGCGCGCAGGGTGCAGTCAGGCTCGGCTGCCCATTGGCTCGCCAGCATCAGGCCTTCTTCGCTGGGCAGAATAAACAGGTGCAGCGAAGGGCTGGCGCAATCGACGGCAATCAACTTGCCGGTCAAGGGGCGCAAACGCGCCAGGGCCGTGCTGTCCAGCCGCAATACGCGGTTGACGCCGTGTTCGACGCTGGCGAGAAGGCCGCGCAGCAACATCAGGGCTTGATGCCGCGATGCAGGGCGACGATACCTGAGGTCATGTTGTGATAGGTCACGCGGTCAAAACCGGCCTCGACCATCATCGACTTCAGGGTTTCCTGGTCCGGGTGCATGCGGATCGATTCTGCCAGGTAGCGATAGCTTTCCGGGTCGTTGAGGATCAGCTTGCCCACCATCGGCATGAAAGCGAACGAGTAGGTGTCGTAGACCTTGGACATCAGCGCGTTGGTCGGCTTGGAGAACTCCAGTACCAACAGGCGGCCGCCCGGCTTCAGCACGCGCAGCATGGAGCGCAGGGCGTCTTCCTTGTGGGTCACGTTGCGCAGGCCGAAAGCGATGGTCACGCAATCGAAATAGTTGTCCGGGAACGGCAGCTTTTCAGCGTCGGCCTGAACGAACTCGATATTGCCGGCTACGCCCTTGTCCAGCAGGCGGTCACGGCCGACTTTAAGCATGGACGCGTTGATATCAGCCAGCACGACCTGGCCGGTAGGGCCAACCAGATGGGAGAACTTGCGGGCCAGATCGCCGGTACCGCCAGCGATGTCCAGCACCTTGTTGCCCGGGCGTACGCCGGACAGCTCGATGGTAAAACGCTTCCACAGACGGTGCATGCCGCCTGACAGAACGTCGTTCATCAGGTCATATTTGCCGGCTACAGAGTGGAAAACCTCGGCGACTTTCTCGGCCTTCTGGCTTTCCGGTACGTTTTTGAAGCCGAAGTGAGTGGTGGGTTCGGCATCGCTGCCTTTGCGCTGATCAGTCATATCGCTGTCACCAAAAGAGAATGCTGGCCATTCTAATCCCGGTGGCCGGCTTTGTCTTGGCGAGGGTGAATGTATAGTGGCGGCTTTATTTATCAGGAGCCACGCCATGGCGCGTATCAGCGTTGAACGTACCCACAGTCTGGGCCTTGAGGCCGCACGTGAGAAAGCCCGTCCTTTGGTCGAGAAACTGGCCAGCCAGTATGGCCTGACCCCTACCTGGGCGGGCGACACGGTAAAACTGAAGCGCTCGGGAGTGAATGGCACCCTGCTAATCAGCGACAACAACGTCAAGGTCGATGTGGAACTGGGCCTGTTGATGTCGGCGATGAGCGGCATGATCCAGTCGGAAATCGAACGCTCGCTGGATAAGGCGCTGGCGTAGTCGTGTTGCCGGTCTAATAGCGGCCGTGCCCTTGATACAAGGCGGTTTAACGTCTAAACCTGATGCAGGTGAGCACCTTTGTTCATCTTGATGATTCGACGATCCTGCTCACCGGCGTCGCGACATGACATTGAGGGGAACACGATGGCTGCGAAAAAACCGACTGCTAAAGACAGCAACACCTGGGTAGGCAAGGTGGAAGAGTACTCACGAAAAATCTGGCTGGCTGGTTTGGGTGTGTACTCGAAAATTGATACCGATGGCAGCAAGCTCTTCGATACCCTGGTCAAGGATGGCGAAAAGGCCGAAAAACTGGCCAAGGATGCCGGGCACAAAGTGGCCGAGGGCGTTAAATCGTCGACATCGTCCGCGCGCTCGCGGGTTGAAGATGTCAAGGATCTGGCCCTGGAAAAGTGGGGCGAGTTCGAAGAGGCTTTCGACAAGCGCCTTAATAGCGCCATTACCCGCTTGGGTGTCCCCAGCCGTGATGAGGTCAAGGCGTTGCATGCCAAGGTCGAGACCCTGACCAAGCATATCGAGAAGCTGACTGCGGCGGCTGCCAAAGTTGCGGCCAGCAAGGCGCCGGTTGCGAGCAAGGCGGCACCGGCCAAGGCTGCGGCAAAACCTGCGGTTGCCAAAGCGGCTGCCAAGCCTGCGGCCAAACCTGCAGCCAAGCCCGCTGCTGTTAAAGCTCCTGCGGCCGCGAGCAAGCCAGCAGCCGCCAAACCGGCCGCCAAAAAACCTGCGGCCAAGAAACCAGTAGCGCCTAAAGCGCCAGCGGTTGATGCCAAGGGAACGACTTCCACTTTGTAGCCGCTGACGAGCCGCGCGAGGCTGCGCCC
>NZ_RXHW01000008.1:0-256328 GCF_005930585.1 Pseudomonas sp. FSL W7-0098 | reverse complement strand
TGGGGTTTCCCCATGTGAGAGTAGGTCATCGTCAAGATTAAATTCCAAACCCCCTGTCTGCTCACGCAGACAGGGGGTTTGTTTTTGTGCGCGGAAAAGCGGTCGCAAGCTTCAAGCTGTGTGCTCTCGGCTTGCCCCAAGCTGTTAGCTTGCTGTGTGCGCGGGGTTTCTATGCAATGGCGCCGCTCATGGCTATCATGCGTGCCTCATTGTGAGGCGATACATGCATGCTGACGTTGTTGAAACTCCTCAAAGATGGTCGATTCCACTCAGGGCAAGCGCTTGGTGCTGCACTTGGCGTTAGCCGCAGTGCAGTCTGGAAGCAGCTCCAGCTTTTGGAATCAAACCTGAACCTGTCGATTCATAAAGTTCGTGGTCGTGGCTATCAGTTAGCTGCACCGCTTGAACTCCTTGAGCAGGACCAGTTGACTGCCAGCCCATGGCCTGTCTCTATTCATGATTCATTAGACTCCACCAATGCCGAGGCCTTGCGCGCGATCGACAGTGGCACTGCGGCGCCGTTTGTTGTTACGGCTGAGCGGCAAACTGCTGGTCGTGGACGAAGAGGCCGCAAATGGGTCAGTCCTTTCGCAGAAAATATCTACTACAGCCTTGTTCTTCGCATGGATGGCGGGATGCGCCAGCTTGAAGGGCTTAGCCTTGTGGTTGGTCTGGCAGTACTGAGTGCGCTTCGCGGGGTGGGGATATCTGACGCCGGCCTCAAATGGCCAAATGATGTGCTCGTAGGCAACAAGAAAATTGCCGGCATTTTGCTTGAGTTGGTCGGCGATCCGGCTGATGTGTGTCATGTGGTTCTGGGGATCGGCATTAACGTCAATATGCGGGTGGCCAGCGAGGTAGATCAGGCCTGGACCTCGGTATTTCTCGAGTCAGGTCATTCGGTAAACCGCAATGCGCTGATTTCGAAACTCAACGATAGCCTGCTTGTGTATCTGAATCGCCATGCTACCGAGGGCTTTTCGGCATTGCAGGCGCAGTGGGAGCAAAACCACTTGTGGCAGGGTCGTGAAGTCTCTCTGATAGCTGGAGTGCATCAGGTGGATGGTACTGTCATGGGTATTGATCAGCAGGGCGCGCTGCGCATGAGTGTCAATGGCGAAGAGAAAGTGTACAGCGGCGGTGAGCTTAGCTTGAGGTTGCGCCATGATTCTTGAGATGGACTGTGGCAACAGTTTTATAAAGTGGCGTGCCCTTGACGCGGGGGTGGCGGTGGGTGGGGGCGTAGTTGACTCTGATGCTGCGCTGCTGGCCGCGGTGTTGGCCGTTCCGGGGTTGAACATCACCCACTGCCGGTTGGTCAGTGTGCGCAGTGATGATGAGACATCGAGCCTGGTGGCCTCCATCGTGACGACCTTTGGTGTGGCTGCACAGTGCGCGCAGCCTGCAAGGAGTGCCGCAGGTGTGAGTAACGGTTATGAGGAGTTTGCCCGTTTGGGGCTCGATCGCTGGCTTGCCGTGGTTGGTGCTTTTGAGTTGGCGAAGAGCGCGTGCCTGGTACTGGATTTCGGTACGGCGGTAACGGCGGACTTCGTGGCTGCTGACGGTCAGCACCTGGGCGGGTTTATTTGTCCCGGGATGCCTTTGATGCGCGATCAGTTGCGCACTCATACACGCCGTATCAGGTATGACGACCTCTCTGCGGAGCAGGCCTTGCTCCAGCGTACGCCCGGGCGTACGACGGTTGAGGCTGTTGAACGTGGGTGTTTGTTGATGCTGCGGGGCTTTGTGATGACCCAGCTGGAATTGGCGCGCGAGTACTGGGGAGAAGACTTTGAAGTTTTTCTTACCGGCGGTGACGCAAGCCTGGTGAAGGATATGGTTCCAGAAGCGCGCTTGGTGCAAGACCTGGTATTTGTCGGTTTGGCGGTGGTTTGTCCCCTTCCTTGAGGTTTCTATGCGTTGGCTGTTTCTGCTGCTGGTTGTACTGAATGTCTTTTATTACATATGGCACCAGCAAGAGGCTCCGTTGAGGGCCAAAGAAGTTGTTTCCTTGTCTTTGTACAAGGGCAGTCATCAGGGCATACGTCTGCTTGGCGAGGTGCCGCCGGCAGGAGGGGGAGGTGCAGTCGCCATTGACCAGGCGCTGAGTGCGCAATGCATGTTTTTAGGCAATTTACCTGCGCAAGAACAGCTGCACGGCCTGCAGCGCAGGTTGTCTGAGATGGGGATAGCATCTACGCAAGTCGAAGGTGAGCAGGCTGAAATGCCTGGCTATGCCCTCAAGATCAGCCCGCAAGGCACTGCTGCGGCCAGTGAAATGGTTTTGCAGAACCTTGTTAATGAATTCAATGGGTTAAAATACAAAAAAATGCGCTGTGAGGGCTTGCAGCTACCCGATAGTTTGCATAGAATGGCGCCCGCTCCACAGTGAACGCCAAACAGGCTACTAGGTGTGAAGCGAGTCAAGTTGCTAACTTCCTGATTTAATTGAAGAAAGTGGTTGACATAAGGTTGGAATGATGTAGAATTCTAACCAGCTCAGGAGGGGTTCCCGAGCGGCCAAAGGGATCAGACTGTAAATCTGACGTCTACGACTTCGAAGGTTCGAATCCTTCCCCCTCCACCATATTTAAGCTAGAGCAGCAAGATTTGCGGGTGTAGTTTAGTGGTAGAACCTTAGCCTTCCAAGCTAATGATGCGGGTTCGATTCCCGCCACCCGCTCCAGTCTAGCTGTTTTCGCGACATGTTTTGCTCTTGTAGCTCAGTTGGTAGAGCACACCCTTGGTAAGGGTGAGGTCAGCGGTTCAAATCCGCTCAAGAGCTCCATATAACAAGGCAGATATGAAAATATCTGCCTTTGTTTTAACAGGTGCATAGCCTGTCTGGGGTGTTTGCTGGTGGCGCTGTTTTTAGGTGTCGCTGCCCTGGTTGGTTGTTACGGTTGTGAGTAGCTCGCATTCTGCTATTCGCTGGCAATTCTCTGCTTGGACAGGGTTGATTGCAAAAGTAATTGCGCTTGTTGTTGAAAAGTCTCTCTCGTGTCGGCATAATCCGCGGCTCGATAATGTTTTAGGTCAGTAGCTCAATTGGCAGAGCGACGGTCTCCAAAACCGTAGGTTGGGGGTTCGATTCCCTCCTGACCTGCCAGATTCGCTCATTGCGTCTGGCTTTCTTTTCACAGGATCCTCTTTGATGACTCCCAAGGCTGAAGTTCAAGGCTCTCGCTTCGATCTCCTCAAGTGGCTTGTAGTGGTAGCTCTTGTGGTGGTTGGCGTTGTTGGGAATCAGTATTATTCTGGTTCGCCGATCCTGTATCGCGTCATTGCACTTCTTGTGATTGCTGCTGTTGCTGCCTATGTGGGCTTGCAGACGGCAAAAGGCAAGTCGTTCGCTGTCCTGGTAAAGGAAGCTCGTACTGAGATTCGTAAAGTCGTATGGCCAACTCGCCAAGAAACTACGCAGACCACGTTGATCGTGGTGGCTGTTGTTCTTGTTATGGCGTTGCTGTTGTGGGGTTTGGATTCCCTGCTCGGCTGGCTCGTTTCCTTGATTGTTGGCTAAGGGTGTCCCGTGGCTAAGCGTTGGTACGTAGTGCATGCTTATTCGGGTTACGAAAAGCATGTTATGCGCTCTCTGATAGAGCGTATTAAGCTGGCAGGCATGGAAGATGGCTTCGGCGAAATTCTGGTTCCCACTGAAGAAGTGGTTGAAATGCGTAATGGCCAGAAGCGCAAAAGCGAACGCAAGTTCTTCCCTGGTTATGTGCTGGTTCAGATGGACATGAGCGAAGGGACTTGGCACTTGGTCAAGGACACTCCGCGTGTCATGGGCTTCATTGGTGGTACTGCTGATAAACCGGCACCTATCACTGACAAAGAAGCAGAAGCAATTCTGCGTCGCGTAGCTGATGGCAGCGACAAGCCCAAGCCGAAAACACTGTTCGAGCCGGGCGAAGTTGTCCGTGTTACCGACGGTCCGTTTGCCGATTTCAATGGCACGGTCGAAGAAGTTAACTACGAAAAGAGCCGCATTCAAGTGGCGGTGCTCATTTTCGGTCGCTCTACTCCGGTAGAGCTAGAGTTTAGCCAGGTCGAAAAGGTCTAGTTAAACACGAATCCCAACCCCATGGCCTAGGCTGTGGGGTTTTGTCGTCACTGGGATAAACGCGCAAGTAACCGGGGAGCCTCTTTAGGCGATTGAACCCGTAATTGGAGTGCCTCATGGCTAAGAAGATTACCGCTTACATCAAGCTGCAAGTGAAGGCCGCTCAGGCTAACCCAAGCCCACCTGTTGGCCCGGCTCTGGGTCAGCACGGCGTGAACATCATGGAATTCTGCAAGGCTTTCAACGCCCGTACTCAGGGTATTGAGCCAGGCCTGCCGACTCCAGTGATCATCACTGTATACAGCGACCGTAGCTTCACGTTCGAAACCAAGTCGACCCCTGCTTCGGTTCTGCTGAAGAAGGCTGCCGGTCTGACTAGCGGTTCCGCTCGTCCAAACACCGTTAAGGTTGGCACTGTAACTCGTGCTCAGCTGGAAGAAATCGCGAAAACCAAAAACGCGGATCTGACTGCAGCTGATATGGAAGCAGCCGTGCGTACTATCGCCGGTTCTGCTCGTAGCATGGGCCTTAACGTGGAGGGTGTGTAATGGCTAAGCTGACCAAGCGTCAAAAGGCAATCGCCGGTAAAATCGAAGCTGGCAAGTCTTACAATTTTGTAGATGCTGCTGCTTTGCTGGCTGAGCTGTCGACTGTAAAATTCAGCGAGTCTTTCGACATCGCCGTTAACCTGGGCGTAGACCCACGTAAATCTGACCAGGTTGTTCGTAGCGCTACTGTGCTGCCACACGGCACTGGCAAGACTGTACGTGTTGCTGTGTTCACTCAGGGTCCAGCTGCTGAAGCTGCTCTGGCTGCCGGCGCTGATCGCGTTGGTATGGACGACCTGGCTGCCGAAATGAAAGGCGGCGACCTGAACTACGACGTAGTTATTGCATCCCCGGACGCAATGCGTGTTGTTGGTCAGTTGGGTCAGATCCTGGGCCCACGTGGTCTGATGCCTAACCCTAAGGTTGGTACTGTAACTCCAGACGTAGCCACCGCTGTTAAGAACGCGAAGGCTGGTCAGGTTCGTTATCGCACCGACAAAAACGGTATCATTCACACTTCCGTTGGCAAGATCGGCTTCGACGCCGTTCAGCTGAAGGAAAACGTTGAAGCCCTGATCGCTGATCTGAAGCGTATCAAACCAGCTTCCTCGAAAGGTATTTATGTTAAGCGCGTAACCCTGAGCACCACTATGGGCCCGGGCCTGGTCATCGACCAGGGTTCCCTGGACGCGTAAGACAAAATTGGCGCAGTCAAATGCGCCAATTGAAAGATTGGGGTCCCTGCCTGGCGGGGGCTATCCAAGACCGTAGGCGGCGAAAGCCTTAAACCTCAAGCCTACGCAGATGGTGCTCCCGGTTCCTTACCGAATCAGACACCAAAACGACATCAGGCCTCGGCCAGATGAAACGGTAACAAGCAGGAGTTAAACCCGTGGCAATTAAACTCGAAGACAAGAAGGCCATCGTCGCTGAAGTCAACGAGGCTGCCAAAGTTGCCCTGTCCGCTGTTGTGGCTGATGCCCGCGGTGTGACAGTAGGCGCTATGACCGGACTCCGTAAAGAGGCTCGTGAAGCTGGCGTTTACGTACGTGTTGTACGTAACACCCTGCTCAAGCGCGCTGTTGCTGACACTGAATACAGTGTTCTCAACGACGTGTTCACTGGCCCGACCTTGATTGCATTCTCGCAAGAACATCCGGGCGCTGCTGCTCGTATCTTCAAAGAGTTCGCAAAAGGTCAGGATAAGTTCGAGATCAAGGCAGCTGCGTTCGAGGGCAAGTTCCTCGCAGCTAATCAGATCGACGTACTGGCAAGTCTGCCGACCCGTGACGAAGCAATTTCTCAGCTGATGAGCGTGATTCAAGGCGCTACCAGCAAATTGGCTCGTACTCTGGCGGCCCTTCGCGACCAGAAAGAAGCTGCTGCAGCCTAAGGCTGAGCGACTCCTTTCAGCGTTTATTGTTTATTTCGATGGCCGCGTAGGCTGTCACCCCAATACAGGAATTTATAGTCATGTCTCTGACTAACGACCAAATCATCGAAGCAATCGGCGAAAAATCCGTTCTGGAAATCGTTGAACTGATCAAAGCAATGGAAGAGAAGTTCGGCGTTTCTGCTGCTGCTGCTTCTGCTGGTCCTGCTGCTGCCGCTGCTGTTGTTGAAGAGCAAACTGAATTCAACGTTATGCTGCTGGAAGCTGGCGAGAAGAAAGTTAACGTGATCAAGGCTGTTCGTGAGCTGACTGGTCTGGGCTTGAAAGAAGCCAAGGCAGTAGTTGACGGCGCTCCAGCTATGGTACTGGAAGCTGTTGCTAAAGAAGCAGCTGACAAAGCCAAGGCTACCTTGGAAGAAGCAGGCGCTAAAGTCGAGCTGAAGTAAGCATCGACCTTGCGTTTCCAGCCCAGGCGTTAAGCTGAGGCTGATGGCTGGTGGCTCTTGCCACCGGCCTTTTTCCGTTATTGGCAGCCGACTAGGTTGGTGCCTTTAACGTGCTGTAACCACCCTGTGCGGTGGAGCAAACCAAGGGGTTTGCACGATTTTCTGGCTGCTCCCGTCGGGAGAGGCCAAACAAGCAGGTGACCAAGCTGGGGAACGCTGATGGCTTACTCATATACTGAGAAAAAACGTATCCGCAAGGACTTTAGCAAGTTGCCGGACGTCATGGATGTGCCGTATCTCTTGGCAATCCAGCTGGATTCGTATCGTGAATTCTTGCAGGCGGGAGCGACTAAAGATCAGTTCCGCGACGTGGGCCTGCATGCGGCCTTCAAATCCGTTTTCCCGATCATCAGCTACTCCGGCAATGCTGCGCTGGAGTACGTCGGTTATCGCTTGGGCGAACCGGCATTTGATGTCAAAGAATGCGTGTTGCGTGGCGTAACGTACGCCGTACCTTTGCGGGTAAAAGTTCGTTTGATCATTTTCGACAAAGAATCGTCGAACAAAGCGATCAAGGACATCAAAGAGCAAGAAGTCTACATGGGTGAAATCCCCCTGATGACTGAAAACGGTACCTTCGTAATCAACGGTACCGAGCGTGTAATTGTTTCCCAGCTGCACCGTTCCCCGGGCGTGTTCTTTGACCACGACCGCGGCAAGACGCACAGCTCCGGTAAGCTGCTTTATTCCGCGCGTATCATTCCTTACCGTGGTTCGTGGCTCGATTTCGAGTTCGACCCGAAAGACTGCGTGTTCGTGCGTATTGACCGTCGTCGCAAGCTGCCTGCATCGGTATTGCTGCGCGCGCTGGGTTATACCACTGAGCAAGTGCTGGACGCGTTCTACACCACCAACGTGTTCCACGTTCAGGGTGAGAGCATCAGCCTGGAGCTGGTTCCACAGCGTCTGCGCGGTGAAATCGCGGCCATCGATATTACCGATGACAAAGGCAAGGTGATTGTTGAGCAGGGTCGTCGTATCACTGCCCGTCATATCAACCAGCTGGAAAAAGCCGGTGTCAAAGAGCTCGTTATGCCTCTGGACTATGTCCTGGGTCGCACAACGGCCAAGGCTATCGTGCATCCGGCTACTGGCGAAATCATTGCTGAGTGCAACACCGAGCTGACCACTGAAATCCTGGCAAAAGTTGCCAAGGGCCAGGTTGTTCGCATCGAAACGTTGTACACCAACGATATCGACTGCGGTCCGTTCGTCTCCGACACGCTGAAGATCGACTCCACCAGCAACCAACTGGAAGCGCTGGTCGAAATCTATCGCATGATGCGTCCAGGCGAGCCGCCAACCAAAGACGCTGCCGAGACTCTGTTCAACAACCTGTTCTTCAGCCCTGAGCGCTATGACCTGTCTGCGGTCGGCCGGATGAAGTTCAACCGTCGTATCGGTCGTACCGAGATCGAAGGTTCGGGCGTGTTGTGCAAAGAAGACATCGTTGCCGTGCTGAAGACCCTGGTCGACATCCGTAACGGTAAAGGCATCGTCGATGACATCGACCACCTGGGTAACCGTCGTGTTCGCTGTGTAGGCGAAATGGCCGAGAACCAGTTCCGCGTTGGCCTGGTACGTGTTGAACGTGCGGTCAAAGAGCGTCTGTCGATGGCTGAAAGCGAAGGCCTGATGCCGCAAGACCTGATCAACGCCAAGCCTGTGGCTGCGGCGGTGAAAGAGTTCTTCGGTTCCAGCCAGCTGTCCCAGTTCATGGACCAGAACAACCCTCTGTCCGAGATCACCCACAAGCGCCGTGTTTCTGCACTGGGCCCGGGCGGTCTGACGCGTGAGCGTGCGGGCTTTGAAGTTCGTGACGTACACCCGACTCACTACGGCCGTGTTTGCCCTATTGAGACGCCGGAAGGTCCGAACATCGGTCTGATCAACTCCCTGGCTGCCTATGCGCGCACCAACCAGTACGGCTTCCTCGAGAGCCCGTACCGTGTAGTGAAAGACGCACTGGTAACCGACGAGATCGTTTTCCTGTCCGCCATCGAAGAAGCTGATCACGTGATCGCTCAGGCCTCGGCCACGATGAACGACAAGAAAGTGCTGATCGACGAGCTGGTTGCTGTTCGTCACTTGAACGAATTCACCGTCAAGGCGCCGGAAGACGTCACCTTGATGGACGTTTCGCCGAAGCAGGTTGTTTCGGTTGCAGCGTCGCTGATCCCGTTCCTGGAACACGATGACGCCAACCGTGCGTTGATGGGTTCCAACATGCAGCGTCAAGCTGTACCAACCCTGCGCGCTGACAAGCCGCTGGTAGGTACCGGCATGGAGCGTAACGTAGCTCGTGACTCCGGCGTTTGCGTCGTGGCTCGTCGTGGCGGCGTGATCGACTCTGTTGATGCCAGCCGTATCGTGGTTCGTGTTGCTGATGACGAAGTTGAAACTGGCGAAGCCGGTGTCGACATCTACAACCTGACCAAATACACCCGCTCCAACCAGAACACTTGCATCAACCAGCGTCCGCTGGTGCGCAAGGGTGACCGTGTACAGCGTAGCGACATCATGGCTGACGGCCCGTCCACCGATATGGGTGAACTGGCGCTGGGTCAAAACATGCGCATCGCGTTCATGGCCTGGAACGGTTACAACTTCGAAGACTCCATCTGCTTGTCGGAACGAGTTGTTCAAGAAGACCGCTTTACCACGATCCACATTCAGGAACTGACCTGTGTGGCACGTGACACCAAGCTTGGGCCTGAAGAGATCACTGCAGACATCCCTAACGTGGGTGAAGCTGCACTGAACAAACTGGACGAAGCCGGTATCGTTTACGTAGGTGCTGAAGTTGGCGCCGGCGACATTCTGGTAGGTAAGGTCACTCCGAAAGGCGAGACCCAGCTGACTCCGGAAGAGAAGCTGTTGCGTGCCATCTTCGGTGAAAAAGCCAGCGACGTTAAAGACACCTCCCTGCGCGTACCTACCGGTACCAAAGGTACTGTTATCGACGTGCAGGTCTTCACCCGTGACGGCGTTGAGCGTGATGCTCGTGCACTGTCGATCGAGAAGACCCAGCTGGACGAGATCCGCAAGGATCTGAACGAAGAGTTCCGTATCGTTGAAGGCGCTACCTTCGAACGTCTGCGCTCTGCTCTGGTTGGCCGCATTGCCGAAGGTGGTGCCGGTCTGAAGAAAGGTCAGGAAATCACCAATGAAATCCTGGACGGTCTTGAGCATGGTCAGTGGTTCAAACTGCGCATGGCTGAAGATGCTCTGAACGAGCAGCTTGAAAAGGCTCAGGCTTACATCATCGATCGCCGTCGTCTGCTGGACGACAAGTTCGAAGACAAGAAGCGCAAACTGCAGCAGGGCGATGACCTGGCTCCAGGCGTGCTGAAAATCGTCAAGGTTTACCTGGCAATCCGCCGTCGCATCCAGCCGGGTGACAAGATGGCCGGTCGTCACGGTAACAAGGGTGTGGTCTCCGTGATCATGCCGGTTGAAGACATGCCGTACGATGCCAATGGCACCCCGGTTGATGTGGTCCTCAACCCGTTGGGCGTACCTTCGCGTATGAACGTTGGTCAGATTCTCGAAACTCACCTGGGCCTCGCGGCCAAAGGTCTGGGCGAGAAGATCAACCTCATGATTGAAGAACAACGCAAGGTCGCTGACCTGCGTAAGTTCCTGCATGAGATCTACAACGAAATTGGCGGTCGTCAAGAAAGCCTGGATGACTTCTCCGATCAGGAAATCCTGGATCTGGCGAAGAACCTTCGCGGCGGTGTGCCAATGGCTACCCCGGTGTTCGATGGTGCCAAGGAAAGCGAAATCAAGGCAATGCTTCGTTTGGCAGACCTGCCAGACAGCGGCCAGATGGTGCTGACTGATGGTCGTACCGGCAACAAGTTCGAGCGTCCGGTTACCGTTGGCTACATGTACATGCTGAAGCTGAACCACTTGGTAGACGACAAGATGCACGCTCGTTCTACCGGTTCTTACAGCCTGGTTACCCAGCAGCCGCTGGGTGGTAAGGCACAGTTCGGTGGTCAGCGTTTCGGGGAGATGGAGGTCTGGGCGCTGGAAGCCTACGGCGCGGCATACACTCTGCAAGAAATGCTCACAGTGAAGTCGGACGATGTGAACGGCCGTACCAAGATGTACAAAAACATCGTGGACGGCGATCACCGTATGGAGCCGGGCATGCCCGAGTCCTTCAACGTGTTGATCAAAGAAATTCGTTCCCTCGGCATCGATATCGATCTGGAAACCGAATAACACGTGACGCGAATCGAGAGCGGGGCTGTATGGCCCGCTCTCTGCTCCGCCAGGAGGAAAGGCCTTGAAAGACCTACTGAATTTGCTGAAAAACCAGGGTCAAGTCGAAGAGTTCGACGCCATCCGTATTGGATTGGCATCGCCTGAGATGATCCGTTCGTGGTCGTTCGGTGAAGTTAAAAAGCCGGAAACCATCAACTACCGTACGTTCAAGCCTGAGCGTGACGGCCTGTTCTGTGCCAAGATCTTTGGCCCGGTAAAGGATTACGAGTGCCTGTGCGGTAAGTACAAGCGCTTGAAGCACCGCGGTGTGATCTGTGAGAAGTGTGGCGTTGAAGTCGCACTGGCCAAGGTCCGTCGCGAGCGCATGGCTCACATCGAACTGGCTTCGCCGGTTGCTCACATCTGGTTCCTGAAATCGCTGCCGTCCCGTATCGGCTTGCTGATGGACATGACCCTGCGTGATATCGAACGCGTTCTCTACTTCGAGAGCTATGTCGTTATCGATCCGGGCATGACCACTCTGGAAAAAGGTCAGCTGCTGAACGATGAGCAGTACTTCGAAGCGCTGGAAGAGTTCGGCGACGACTTTGATGCCCGCATGGGTGCTGAAGCTGTCCGTGAACTGCTGCACGCTATCGACCTGGAGCACGAGATTGGCCGTCTGCGTGAAGAAATTCCGCAAACCAACTCTGAAACCAAAATCAAGAAGCTGTCCAAGCGCCTGAAGTTGATGGAAGCCTTCCTGGGCTCCGGCAACCTTCCGGAGTGGATGGTTCTGACCGTTCTGCCGGTTCTGCCGCCAGATCTGCGTCCTCTGGTACCGTTGGATGGCGGTCGTTTCGCGACTTCCGACCTCAACGACCTGTACCGTCGAGTGATCAACCGTAACAACCGCTTGAAGCGCCTGCTTGATCTGTCCGCTCCGGACATCATCGTGCGCAACGAAAAGCGTATGTTGCAAGAAGCGGTCGACGCACTGCTCGACAACGGCCGTCGTGGTCGCGCTATCACCGGTTCGAACAAGCGTCCTCTGAAATCCCTGGCTGACATGATCAAGGGTAAGCAAGGTCGTTTCCGTCAGAACTTGCTCGGTAAGCGTGTTGACTACTCGGGTCGTTCGGTAATTACCGTAGGTCCGACCCTGCGTCTGCACCAGTGCGGTCTGCCGAAGAAAATGGCTCTCGAGCTGTTCAAGCCGTTCATTTTCGGCAAGCTGGAAATGCGTGGTCTTGCTACCACCATCAAAGCCGCCAAGAAGATGGTTGAGCGCGAGTTGCCGGAAGTGTGGGACGTTCTCGCTGAAGTTATCCGCGAACACCCGGTTCTTCTCAACCGTGCACCGACACTTCACCGTCTGGGTATCCAGGCGTTTGAACCGGTACTGATCGAAGGTAAAGCTATCCAGCTGCACCCTCTGGTCTGTGCTGCGTACAACGCCGACTTCGACGGCGACCAAATGGCCGTGCACGTACCGCTGACACTGGAAGCCCAGTTGGAAGCGCGCGCGTTGATGATGTCGACCAACAACATTCTGTCGCCAGCCAACGGTGAGCCAATCATCGTTCCGTCGCAGGACGTTGTATTGGGTCTGTACTACATGACGCGTGAAGCGATCAACGCCAAAGGCGAAGGTCGTGTATTCGCTGACTTGCAGGAAGTTGACCGTGTATTCCGTGCCGGCGAAGCCGCACTGCACGCCAAGGTCAAGGTTCGTATCAACGAAACCGTCAACGACCGTGATGGCGGCAGCGTGACCAACACCCGTATCGTCGACACCACTGTCGGCCGTGCGCTGTTGTTCCAGGTTGTGCCAAAAGGTTTGTCGTACGACGTCGTCAACCTGCCGATGAAGAAAAAAGCGATCTCCAAGCTGATCAACCAGTGCTACCGCGTGGTTGGTTTGAAAGAGACCGTGATCTTCGCTGACCAGTTGATGTACACCGGTTTTGCTTACTCGACCATCTCCGGCGTTTCCATCGGTGTTAACGACTTCGTTATCCCGGATGAAAAAGCTCGCATCATCGCTGCTGCAACCGATGAAGTGAAAGAGATCGAAAGTCAGTACGCCTCCGGCCTGGTAACCCAGGGCGAGAAGTACAACAAGGTAATCGACCTTTGGTCGAAAGCTAACGATGAAGTTTCCAAGGCGATGATGTCCAACCTCTCGAAAGAGAAGGTAATCGACCGCCACGGCAACGAAGTCGAGCAAGAATCGTTCAACTCGATGTACATGATGGCCGACTCCGGCGCACGGGGTTCTGCTGCGCAGATCCGTCAGCTGGCCGGTATGCGTGGTCTGATGGCCAAGCCGGACGGTTCCATCATCGAAACGCCGATTACTGCGAACTTCCGTGAAGGTTTGAGCGTACTTCAGTACTTCATCTCGACTCACGGTGCTCGTAAGGGTCTGGCGGATACCGCCTTGAAAACAGCTAACTCCGGTTACCTGACACGTCGTCTGGTAGACGTTGCACAAGATCTGGTTGTGACTGAAGTTGACTGCGGTACCGAACACGGTCTGCTGATGACTCCGCACATCGAAGGCGGCGACGTTGTTGAGCCATTGGGTGAGCGCGTACTGGGTCGAGTAATCGCCCGTGACGTATTCAAGCCGGGCACCGAGGAAGTTATCGTTCCTGCAGGCACCCTGGTTGACGAGAAGTGGGTTGAATTCATCGAGCTGAACAGCATCGACGAAGTGATCGTGCGCTCGCCAATCAGCTGCGAAACCCGTTTCGGTATCTGCGCCAAGTGCTACGGCCGTGATCTGGCTCGTGGTCACCAGGTGAACATCGGTGAAGCTGTCGGCGTTATCGCTGCCCAGTCGATCGGTGAGCCGGGTACACAGCTGACCATGCGTACGTTCCACATCGGTGGTGCGGCAAGCCGGACCTCCGCTGCTGACAGCGTTCAGGTGAAGAATGGCGGTACTGTCCGTCTGCACAACCTGAAGCACGTTGAGCGTGTAGATGGCTGCCTGGTTGCAGTATCCCGTTCCGGTGAGCTGGCCATTGCTGATGACTTCGGTCGTGAGCGTGAGCGTTACAAGCTGCCGTACGGCGCCGTGATTTCGGTTAAAGAAGGTGACAAGGTTGACGCTGGCTCTATCGTAGCCAAGTGGGATCCTCACACTCACCCAATCGTTACCGAAATGAAAGGTACCGTGACCTACGTGGGCATGGAAGAAGGCATCACGATCAAGCGTCAGACTGACGAATTGACCGGTATGACCAACATTGAAGTACTTGATGCCAAAGACCGTCCAGCTGCCGGCAAGGACATTCGTCCAGCCGTCAAGATGGTGGGTGTTGATGGCAAGGATCTGCTGTTGCCAGGTACCGACGTACCGGCTCAGTACTTCCTGCCAGCGAACGCCTTGGTCGGTGTAGCGGATGGTGCGGAAATCGCGATCGGTGACGTTATCGCTCGTATTCCGCAAGAAACTTCGAAAACTCGAGACATCACCGGTGGTCTGCCACGGGTTGCTGACTTGTTCGAAGCCCGTCGTCCGAAAGAAGCCTCGATTCTGGCTGAAGTCAGCGGCACCATCGCGTTCGGTAAAGAAACCAAAGGCAAGCGCCGTCTGGTTATTACCCCGAACGACGGTACTGATCCGTACGAAGAGCTGATTCCAAAGTGGCGCCACCTGAACGTCTTCGAAGGCGAACAAGTGAACCGCGGCGAAGTTATCTCCGACGGTCCAAGCGATCCACACGACATCCTGCGTCTGCTGGGTGTGAGTGCGCTGGCCAAGTACATCGTTAACGAGATCCAGGACGTTTACCGTCTGCAAGGCGTAAAAATCAACGATAAGCACATCGAGACCATTCTGCGTCAGATGCTGCGTAAAGTTGAGATTGCCGAGTCTGGCGATTCCACCTTCATCAAGGGCGACCAGATGGAGTTGACGCAGGTATTGACCGAGAACGAGCGTCTGGGCAACGAAGACAAGTTCGTGTCCAAGTTCACTCGCGTCCTGCTGGGTATCACCAAGGCGTCGTTGTCGACTGAATCGTTCATCTCGGCGGCCTCTTTCCAGGAGACCACTCGAGTACTGACCGAAGCGGCGGTAACCGGCAAGCGCGATTACCTGCGCGGCCTGAAAGAAAACGTTGTCGTGGGTCGTCTGATCCCGGCAGGTACCGGTTTGGC
Source organism: Pseudomonas sp. FSL W7-0098 (assembly GCF_005930585.1). Lineage (NCBI taxonomy): Bacteria > Pseudomonadati > Pseudomonadota > Gammaproteobacteria > Pseudomonadales > Pseudomonadaceae > Pseudomonas > Pseudomonas sp. FSL W7-0098. The sequence continues at coordinate 241,427 of NZ_RXHW01000008.1, read as the reverse complement.
ATACCACAGCGAGCGTAAGCGCCGCCGTGAGGCTGACAAGCCGTTGCGCGTAAGCGCCAGTGAAGTGGAAGCTGCACTGACCGAAGCGCTGAACTCGAGCGGTAACTGAGTTCTGCGGTAAATGATGGGCGGGCCCCGGCAGTTCCGTTCATCGAATCGAGACAATTTGTCTGGGTTTGATGAGTGGAAGTGTCGGGGCCTTGCCTTGACTGGGGGCAAGATCCTCTTTAGACTCTTGTACCCCTAAATTTGGCGGGAATTCGTTCCTGCCATTTTGCTTTTCTTGCAAGACAATAGCGTCGCAAGACAACAGTGGAGCTAGTAGATGGCAACTATCAACCAGCTGGTACGTCAGCCGCGTAAGCGTATCGTCGAGAAATCCGACGTACCTGCGCTGCAAAACTGCCCGCAACGTCGTGGCGTATGCACCCGTGTGTATACAACTACGCCGAAAAAACCTAACTCGGCACTGCGTAAAGTATGCCGTGTGCGCCTGACCAACGGTTTCGAGGTTTCCTCGTACATCGGTGGTGAAGGTCACAACCTGCAAGAACACAGCGTGGTACTGATTCGTGGCGGTCGTGTAAAAGACTTGCCAGGTGTTCGTTACCACACCGTTCGCGGCTCTTTGGATACTTCCGGCGTTAAAGGTCGTAACCAAGGTCGTTCGAAGTACGGTACCAAGAAGCCGAAGTAGTCTTCGGTTTCCGGTAAATAATGCAGATTTCTTTTTTTCTGAGTCGATAAGAGTAAGGTCGGACCTGCATCCCTGGGGTGTAATGGTTCCGAGCTAACCTGAAGACCGTTTGAGGGCTTATCCATGCCAAGAAGACGCGTAGCAGCCAAGCGCGAAGTGCTTGACGATCCAAAATACGGAAGCCAAATTCTGGCCAAGTTCATGAACCACGTGATGGAAAGCGGCAAAAAAGCCGTTGCCGAGCGTATCGTTTATGGCGCGCTGGAAAAGGTTAAAGAACGCAAGAACAGCGATCCCCTGGAACTCTTCGAGAAAGCTCTCGACGCCATCGCTCCGCTGGTCGAAGTGAAGTCGCGCCGTGTAGGCGGTGCTACTTACCAGGTTCCGGTCGAAGTTCGCCCGTCCCGTCGTAACGCCCTGGCAATGCGCTGGTTGGTAGACTTCGCCCGCAAGCGCGGCGAGAAGTCTATGGCTCTGCGTTTGGCTGGCGAACTGTTGGACGCTGCCGAAGGTAAAGGTGCTGCTGTTAAGAAGCGTGAAGACGTGCACCGTATGGCCGAAGCTAACAAAGCTTTCTCGCACTACCGCTTCTAATTTCAGCTTCACTAATTTTGCGAGGGCTTTATGGCTCGTACTACTCCGATTAGTCGCTACCGTAACATCGGTATCGTCGCTCACGTGGATGCTGGTAAAACCACCACCACCGAGCGCGTACTGTTTTACACTGGCAAAAGTCACAAAATGGGCGAGGTGCATGATGGCGCCGCGACCACAGACTGGATGGTTCAGGAGCAGGAGCGTGGTATTACCATTACTTCTGCTGCCATTACCGCCTTCTGGAAAGGTTCTGCCAAGCAGTACAAGGACGAGCACCGCTTCAACGTAATCGATACCCCGGGCCACGTTGACTTCACTATTGAAGTTGAGCGTTCCCTGCGTGTACTCGACGGCGCTGTCGTTGTGTTCTGTGGTACCTCGGGCGTTGAGCCTCAGTCGGAAACCGTATGGCGTCAAGCCAACAAATACGGCGTTCCACGTCTTGTTTACGTAAACAAGATGGACCGTGCTGGTGCCAACTTCCTGCGCGTTATCGAGCAGATCAAGAAGCGTCTGGGCCACACTCCAGTTCCAATCCAGTTGGCTATCGGTTCCGAAGACAACTTCCAGGGTCAGATTGATTTGATCAACATGGAAGCTGTGTACTGGAACGATGCTGACAAAGGTATGGTTCCTGTTCGCAAAGAAATTCCAGCTGAGCTGAAAGATCTTGCTGACGAGTGGCGCGACAACATGGTTCAGGCTGCGGCCGAAGCCAATGAAGAGCTGATGAACAAGTACCTCGAAGGTGAAGAATTCACCATCGCGGAAATCAAGGCGGCTCTGCGTCAGCGTACTATCGCTGGTGAGATCGTCCTGGCTGTTTGCGGTTCTTCCTTCAAGAACAAGGGTGTTCCCCTGGTTCTCGACGCCGTTATCGACTTCCTGCCTGCTCCGACTGATATTCCTGCCATCAAGGGTACTGACCCGGATGACGAGACTATCGAACTGGAGCGTCATGCAGACGACAACGAGCCGTTCTCGGCTCTGGCGTTCAAGATCGCTACCGACCCATTCGTGGGTACCTTGACCTTCGTCCGTGTTTACTCGGGCGTGTTGAACTCCGGCGACGGCGTAATCAACTCGGTTAAGGGCAAGAAAGAGCGCGTGGGTCGTATGGTGCAAATGCACGCAAACGCCCGTGAAGAAATCAAGGAAGTACGCGCTGGTGACATCGCGGCCTTGATCGGCATGAAGGACGTCACCACTGGTGAGACTTTGTGCAACGCTGACAAGCCAATCATTCTGGTTCGTATGGACTTCCCGGAGCCGGTTATTTCGGTTGCCGTAGAGCCTAAGACCAAGGATGACCAGGAAAAAATGGGTGTTGCACTGGGCAAGCTTGCTCAGGAAGATCCATCTTTCCGCGTTAAAACTGATGAAGAGACTGGTCAAACGATCATCTCTGGCATGGGCGAGCTGCACCTGGACATCCTGGTTGACCGGATGCGCCGTGAGTTCAACGTCGAAGCCAACATCGGTAAGCCTCAGGTTTCCTATCGTGAGCGCATCACGAAGAACTGTGAGATCGAAGGCAAGTTCGTTCGTCAGTCCGGCGGTCGTGGCCAGTTTGGTCACTGCTGGATTCGTTTTGCACCTGCTGACGAAGGTCAGGAAGGTCTGCAGTTCGTGAACGAAGTGGTAGGTGGTGTGGTTCCTAAGGAATACATCCCGGCTATCCAGAAGGGTATCGAAGAGCAGATGAAGAACGGTGTTGTTGCCGGCTATCCGCTGATCGGCCTGAAGGCTACCGTGTTTGATGGTTCTTACCACGACGTCGACTCCAACGAGATGGCGTTTAAGGTGGCTGCTTCCATGGCGACCAAGCAACTGGCTACCAAAGGTGGCGGTGAGCTGCTTGAGCCGATCATGGCGGTAGAGGTTGTTACACCTGAAGACTATATGGGTGACGTGATGGGCGACTTGAACCGTCGTCGCGGCATGATCCAGGGTATGGAAGATACGGTCTCCGGCAAAGTAATTCGTGCTGAAGTACCGTTGGGTGAAATGTTCGGTTATGCGACCGACGTTCGTTCCATGTCCCAGGGTCGCGCAAGCTACTCTATGGAATTCAAAAAATACGATACAGCTCCGGCGCACATCGTCGAAACTGTTACTAAAAAACAAGGCTGATTTAGTTCAGTCCTTTAGGCAAGGAGTTAATTGTCGTGGCTAAAGAAAAATTTGATCGTTCCCTACCGCACGTCAACGTTGGCACTATCGGTCACGTTGACCATGGTAAAACCACGCTGACTGCAGCTCTGACCCGTGTTTGCTCCGAAGTTTTCGGTTCGGCAATCGTTGACTTCGATAAAATCGACAGCGCGCCAGAAGAAAAAGCTCGTGGTATCACGATCAACACTGCGCACGTTGAATACAACTCGCACATTCGTCACTACGCTCACGTTGACTGCCCAGGTCACGCTGACTATGTGAAGAACATGATCACCGGTGCTGCTCAGATGGACGGCGCTATCCTGGTTTGTTCGGCCGCTGATGGTCCGATGCCACAAACCCGTGAGCACATCCTGCTGTCCCGTCAGGTTGGCGTTCCGTACATCGTGGTTTTCCTGAACAAGGCTGACCTGGTAGACGACGCTGAGCTGCTGGAACTGGTTGAGATGGAAGTTCGTGACCTGCTGTCGACTTACGACTTCCCAGGCGACGACACTCCGATCATCATCGGTTCGGCTCGTATGGCGCTGGAAGGCAAAGACGACAACGAAATGGGCACCACTGCCGTTCGTAAACTGGTTGAAACTCTGGATACCTACATTCCAGATCCAGTACGTGTTATCGACAAGCCGTTCCTGATGCCAATCGAAGACGTATTCTCGATCTCCGGTCGCGGTACTGTTGTAACTGGTCGTATCGAGCGCGGTATCGTTCGCGTTCAAGATCCGCTGGAAATCGTTGGTCTGCGTGACACTACTGTTACCACCTGCACCGGCGTTGAAATGTTCCGTAAGCTGCTCGACGAAGGTCGTGCGGGCGAGAACTGCGGCGTGCTGCTGCGCGGCACCAAGCGTGACGACGTTGAGCGTGGCCAGGTTCTGGTTAAGCCAGGCTCGGTTAAGCCGCACACTACCTTCGAAGCTGAAGTGTACGTGTTGAGCAAAGAAGAAGGCGGCCGTCACACTCCGTTCTTCAAAGGCTACCGTCCTCAGTTCTACTTCCGTACAACTGACGTAACTGGTAACTGCGAACTGCCGGAAGGCGTTGAGATGGTAATGCCGGGCGACAACATCAAAATGGTTGTTACCCTGATCAAAACCATCGCAATGGAAGACGGTCTGCGTTTCGCAATCCGTGAAGGCGGTCGTACCGTTGGCGCTGGCGTTGTAGCCAAAATCATCGCGTAAGTGATGATTGCCTGAAAAAAGCCCCCGCTCAGCGGGGGCTTTTTTTATTGAGTTGACACCTACTGGGGTCGTCTATAGAATTGCGCCTCCTTTTAACGGGCGTATTGCGCTCGGTGGGAACAGCAATCTGGAGTCTGAAATCCAATGCAAAATCAGCAAATCCGTATCAGGTTGAAGGCTTTTGACCATCGCCTGATCGACCAATCAACCCAGGAAATCGTGGAAACCGCGAAACGTACTGGTGCTCAAGTGCGTGGTCCAATTCCACTGCCTACCCGTAAAGAGCGGTTCACCGTTCTGGTCTCCCCGCACGTCAACAAAGACGCGCGTGACCAGTACGAGATCCGTACTCATAAGCGCGTACTGGACATCGTCCAGCCAACGGATAAAACCGTTGATGCACTTATGAAGCTTGATCTTGCGGCCGGTGTGGAAGTGCAGATCAGCCTCGGCTAAGACTTGGGTCTTAGTCGTGTAACGCTCTGAAATGGGCGGCCATAGCGGGTGAAAGCCCCGTACACTCATGAGGTTTACAACATGACTATTGGTGTAGTCGGTCGTAAATGCGGTATGACCCGTATTTTCACCGAAGAAGGTGTCTCCATTCCGGTCACGGTCATTGAGATCGAGCCGAATCGCGTCACCCAGTTCAAAACTGAAGAAACCGATGGCTATCGTGCAGTGCAAGTCACTGTCGGCGAGCGTCGCGCTTCGCGTGTAACAGCTGCTCAAGCGGGTCACTTCGCTAAAGCAAACGTTGCCGCCGGTCGTACCGTAATGGAATTCCGTCTTGAAGAAGGCGAGTACCAGGCTGGCGATCTGATCAACACTGAAATCTTCACCGCTGGCCAACTGGTTGATGTAACCGGTCAGTCCAAGGGTAAAGGCTTCCAGGGTACGATCAAGCGTTGGAATTTCCGTGGCCAAGACAACACTCACGGTAACTCCGTTTCCCACCGCGTCCCGGGCTCTATTGGCCAGTGCCAGACTCCTGGTCGTGTATTCAAGGGCAAAAAAATGTCCGGTCATATGGGCGCTGAGCGCGTGACCGTGCAGTCCCTGGAAGTAGTGCGCGTCGACGCTGAACGCAATCTGTTGTTGGTCAAGGGTGCTGTTCCTGGCGCTACTGGCGGCAACCTGGTTGTACGTCCAGCGGCCAAGGCTCGCGGTTAAGGGGAAGCTGACATGCAATTAAATGTAAATGACGCTCAAGCGATCGAAGTTTCCGAACTGACTTTCGGCGGCGAATTCAACGAGACGCTGGTTCACCAAGCAGTCGTGGCCTACATGGCCGGCGGCCGTCAAGGTAGCAAGCAGCAAAAGACCCGTTCCGACGTTCGTGGTGGCGGTAAGCGCCCTTGGCGTCAGAAAGGTACTGGCCGTGCTCGTGCCGGTACTATCCGTAGCCCAATCTGGCGTGGCGGCGGTACCACTTTCGCAGCTCGTCCACAGGATCACTCCCAGAAGCTGAACAAGAAGATGTATCGCGCAGCAATGCGTTCCATCCTTGCTGAGCTGGTGCGTACTGATCGTCTGGTCGTGGTTCAGGACTTCGCTGTTGAAGCGCCGAAAACCAAAGATCTGCTCAACAAGCTGAATGGCATGGGTCTGACTGATGTCCTGATCGTGTCTGAAGGTGTTGATCAGAACCTGTACCTGGCTGCTCGTAACCTGCCACACGTTGATGTACGTGACGTGCAAGGTTCCGATCCAGTTAGTCTGATCGCATACGACAAGGTGTTGATCACCGTGTCGGCCGTGAAGAAATTCGAGGAGCTGCTGGGATGAACCAGGAACGCGTATTTAAAGTTCTGCTTGGCCCGCACGTTTCCGAGAAGGCTACGGTTCTGGCAGACAAGAAAGGCCAGTTCGTTTTCAAGGTTGCTACCGATGCAACCAAGCTGGAAATCAAGAAGGCCGTCGAAAGCCTGTTCAGCGTGAAAGTTGAGCGTGTTACTACCCTGAACGTTCTGGGTAAGAGCAAGCGCACCGCTCGCGGCGTGGGCAAGCGTAATGACTGGAAGAAGGCAGTAATCTCCCTTCAGCCAGGCCAAGATCTCGATTTCAGCAGCAGTGCTGAGTAAGGAAGGGGTGCATCATGGCAATCGTTAAATGCAAACCGACTTCCCCTGGCCGCCGTCATGTGGTCAAGGTGGTCAACCAGGAGCTGCATAAAGGCGCTCCTCACGCACCGCTGCTCGAGAAGAAATCGAAGTCTGGTGGTCGTAACAACAATGGCCGTATTACCACTCGTCACATCGGTGGTGGTCATAAGCAGCATTACCGTATGGTCGACTTCCGTCGCAACGACAAAGATGGCATTCCAGCCACTGTTGAGCGTATCGAATACGATCCAAACCGTACTGCTCACATCGCTCTGATGCTGTACGCAGACGGCGAGCGCCGCTACATCATCGCCCCTAAAGGCGTGAGTGCTGGCGACCAGCTGATTTCGGGTGCTTTGGCCCCAATCAAGCCGGGTAACTCGTTGCAACTGCGCAGCATTCCAGTTGGTAGCACCGTACACGGCATCGAATTGAAGCCGGGTAAAGGCGCGCAAATCGCACGTTCCGCTGGTGCTTCGGCTCAGCTGGTCGCTCGTGATGGTGTCTATGTGACCCTGCGTCTGCGCTCTGGTGAAATGCGTAAAGTACTGGCTGAATGCCGTGCGACCCTGGGTGAAGTCTCGAACTCCGAGCACAGCCTGCGTTCGCTGGGTAAAGCTGGTGCCAAACGCTGGCGTGGCGTTCGCCCAACCGTTCGTGGTGTTGCCATGAACCCGGTTGACCACCCACATGGTGGTGGTGAAGGTCGTACCTCTGGTGGTCGTCATCCGGTATCGCCATGGGGCTTCCCGACTAAGGGCGCGAAGACTCGTGGTAATAAGCGTACCGACAAAATGATCGTCCGTCGTCGCAAGTAAATAGAGGGATACGACAGTGCCACGTTCTCTGAAAAAAGGTCCTTTTATTGATCTTCACCTACTGAAGAAGATCGAAGTGGCGGCGGAAAAGAACGATCGCAAACCGGTGAAAACCTGGTCGCGTCGTTCGATGATCCTGCCACAAATGGTCGGTCTGACCATCGCTGTGCATAACGGTCGTCTTCATGTCCCAGTTCTCGTGAACGAAGACATGGTTGGCCATAAACTAGGCGAGTTTGCCGGTACCCGCACTTATCGTGGGCACGTGGCAGACAAGAAAGCCAAGCGTTAAGGGGTAAGGAACGATGGAAGTAGCCGCTAAGTTGTCGGGCGCTCGAATCTCCGCCCAGAAAGCCCGCTTGGTCGCCGACCAGATCCGCGGGAAGAAGGTGGGCGAAGCGCTCAACCTGTTGGCTTTCAGCAACAAGAAAGCCGCCGAGATCATCAAGAAAGTGCTGGAGTCGGCCGTAGCCAACGCCGAGCATAACGAAGGCGCAGACGTTGACGACTTGAAAGTCGCCACCGTTTTCGTCAACGAAGGGCGTTCGCTGAAGCGCATCATGCCGCGTGCCAAAGGCCGCGCTGATCGCATCGTCAAGCGGTCTTGCCATATCACTGTCAAGGTTGCTGACAAGTAACGGAGTCGAAGAGATGGGTCAGAAAGTACATCCCATTGGCATTCGCCTGGGAATCGTCAAGGAGCACACCTCCGTCTGGTACGCAGACGGCCGGACTTATGCGGACTACTTGTTCGCTGATCTGAAGGTGCGTGAATACCTCCAAGACAAACTAAAAAGCGCGTCCGTAAGCCGTATCGATATCCATCGTCCGGCCCAAACTGCACGTATCACCATCCACACCGCTCGTCCAGGTATCGTTATCGGGAAGAAAGGTGAAGATGTTGAGAAACTGCGTCAGGACCTGACCAAGCAAATGGGTGTGCCTGTGCACATCAATATCGAAGAGATCCGCAAGCCGGAACTCGACGGTATGCTGGTTGCGCAGAGCGTAGCTCAGCAGCTGGAGCGTCGTGTAATGTTCCGTCGCGCGATGAAACGCGCTGTACAGAACGCTATGCGCATTGGTGCCAAAGGCATCAAAATCCAAGTGAGCGGTCGTCTCGGCGGTGCTGAAATCGCACGTACTGAATGGTATCGCGAAGGTCGTGTGCCATTGCACACCCTGCGTGCCGACATCGACTATGCCAACTACGAAGCTCACACCACTTACGGTGTGATCGGTGTAAAGGTTTGGATCTTCAAAGGCGAAGTAATTGGTGGTCGCCAAGAAGAACTGAAGCCACAAGCACCAGCGCCTCGTAAAAAAGCTGCTAAGTAAGGGGTACGCCAAATGTTACAACCTAAGCGTACGAAGTTCCGCAAGCAAATGACTGGCCACAACCGTGGCTTGGCATTGCGCGGTAGCAAAGTCAGCTTCGGCGAATACGCGCTGAAGTCTGTTGCTCGTGGTCGTCTCACCGCTCGTCAGATCGAATCAGCGCGTCGTGCACTGACCCGTCACGTTAAGCGTGGCGGCAAGATCTGGATCCGTGTATTCCCGGACAAGCCTATTTCCAAAAAGCCCCTAGAAGTTCGTATGGGTAAAGGTAAGGGTAACGTGGAATATTGGGTTGCCCAGATTCAGCCAGGCAAAGTCCTGTATGAAATCGAGGGTGTTACTGAAGAGCTGGCGCGTGAGGCTTTCGCCCTGGCTGCTGCAAAGCTGCCGCTCGCCACCTCCTTTGTTAAACGGACGGTGATGTGATGAAAGCGAATGAACTTCGTGAAAAATCCGCACAGCAGCTGAACGAGCAACTGCTCGGCTTGCTGCGCGACCAGTTCAATCTGCGTATGCAGAAAGCAACTGGCCAGTTGGGGCAGTCGCATCTGCTCTCGCAAGTTAAGCGTGACATCGCTCGCGTGAAGACTGTGCTCAAACAGCAGGCAGGTAAGTAATCATGGCTGAAGCCGAAAAGACTGTCCGTACGCTGACTGGCCGTGTTGTCAGCGACAAGATGGACAAAACCATCACCGTTCTGATCGAGCGTCGCGTTAAGCACCCGATCTACGGTAAATACGTTAAGCGTTCGACTAAGCTGCACGCGCACGACGAAACCAATCAGTGCCACATCGGCGACAAAGTCACTATTCGTGAAACTCGTCCGATGGCCAAGACCAAGTCTTGGGCACTGGTTGATGTTCTCGAACGCGCTGTGGAAGTCTAAGGACTAGGGGTCGGAGAAATTATATGATTCAGACTCAATCCATGCTCGATGTGGCCGATAACAGCGGCGCACGCCGCGTTATGTGCATCAAGGTGCTGGGTGGCTCCCATCGTCGTTACGCTGGTATCGGTGACATCATCAAAGTTACCGTGAAGGAAGCAATTCCTCGCGGTAAAGTGAAAAAAGGCCAAGTGATGACTGCTGTTGTAGTCCGCACTCGTCACGGCGTACGTCGTGCTGATGGCTCCATTATCCGCTTTGATGGCAACGCTGCTGTTCTTCTGAACAACAAGCAAGAGCCGATCGGCACCCGTATCTTTGGGCCAGTGACCCGTGAGCTTCGTACTGAGAAGTTCATGAAGATCGTCTCGCTCGCCCCAGAAGTGCTGTAAGGAGATCCGACATGCAAAAGATTCGTCGTGACGACGAGATCATCGTGATCGCCGGCAAAGACAAAGGTAAGCGCGGTAAGGTGCTTAAGGTTCTCGCTAACAACCGTTTGGTTATTGGCGGTCTGAACCTGGTTAAGCGTCATACCAAGCCTAACCCGATGTCGGGCGTACAAGGCGGTATCGTCGAGAAAGAAGCTCCACTGGACGCTTCTAACGTGGCCATCTTCAACAGCGAAACCAGCAAAGCAGATCGCGTTGGTTTCAAAGTAGAAGAAGGCAAAAAAATTCGTGTCTTCAAGTCGACCCAAAAAGCGGTTGATGCTTGAACACTGCTAGGTAGATGAGACCATGGCACGACTAAAAGAGATTTACCGGAAGGAAATCGCTCCGAAACTTAAGGAAGAACTTAAGCTTTCGAACGTGATGGAAGTTCCGCGCGTTACCAAAATCACCCTGAACATGGGTTTGGGCGAAGCGATCGGTGATAAGAAAATCATCGAGCACGCTGTAGCTGATTTGGAAAAAATCACGGGTCAAAAATGTGTAGTGACCTACGCTCGCAAGTCCATCGCAGGCTTCAAAGTTCGCGAAGGCTGGCCGATCGGCGTTAAGGTTACTCTGCGCCGTGAGCGTATGTACGAATTCCTGGATCGTCTGCTGTCGATCTCCCTGCCTCGGGTACGCGACTTCCGCGGCCTGAATGCCAAGTCCTTCGATGGTCGTGGTAACTACAGCATGGGCGTAAAAGAGCAGATCATCTTCCCGGAAATCGACTACGACAAAATCGATGCTCTCCGCGGTCTGGACATTACCCTGACCACCACTGCTCGGACAGATGATGAAGGTCGCGCCTTGCTGCGTGCTTTCAAATTCCCGTTCCGCAACTGATTGGAGTAGGACCATGGCTAAGATGAGCATGAAAAACCGCGAGCTGAAACGTCAGCTCACGGTTGCCAAGTTCGCCAAGAAGCGTGCAGCACTGAAAGCTATCATCGTGGATCTGAACGCAAGTCCAGAAGCACGTTGGGAAGCTCAAGTTGCTCTGCAGAAGCAGCCACGTGACGCAAGCGCTGCGCGCATGCGTAACCGCTGCCGCCTGACTGGCCGTCCGCATGGTGTTTACCGCAAGTTCGGCCTTGGCCGTAACAAATTGCGTGAAGCAGCAATGCGTGGCGACGTACCAGGTCTGGTTAAAGCCAGCTGGTAAGGCGCACAGGCAAAGTTACCCCTGTCAGGGTTGCAAGATCCTGACAGCCGGTGACCTTGAATATGAATCAAGCCCCTATTGGGGCTTGATTCATTTCTGGCGTGTGTCTAGAATGACCGGCTCGCCTGAGCCCGTGCTTTTTAAGCATTGAGTACTCGGCGACAGTTGTAGCCGCAAGGCTAATTCTTTTTGTATCAGGAGCGTCTAGCCCATGAGTATGCAGGACCCGTTAGCGGACATGCTAACTCGAATCCGTAATGCCCAGATGGCTGAAAAGTCCGTCGTAAGCATGCCATCTTCCACGTTGAAGGTAGCTGTAGCCAAAGTTCTCAAAGACGAAGGTTACATCGCGGATTATCAGATCAGCAGCGAAATCAAGCCACTGCTGTCTATCGAGCTGAAGTACTTCGAAGGCCGTTCGGTTATCGAAGAAGTTAAGCGCGTTAGCCGTCCAGGCCTGCGTCAGTACAAGTCCTCCGAAGATCTGCCGAAAGTTCGTGGCGGTCTGGGTGTGTCTATCGTCTCCACCAGCAAAGGTGTGATGACGGATCGTGCTGCGCGCGCTGCCGGTGTCGGCGGCGAAGTTCTTTGCACTGTGTTCTAAGGGGGGATAAGCATGTCACGCGTCGCTAAGAACCCCGTTAAGCTGCCAGCTGGTGTCGAAGTAAAATTCGCCGGCCAACAGCTTTCGGTGAAGGGTGCCAAGGGTACTCTAGAACTGAACATCCATTCGTCCGTTGAGATTGTTGAAGAAGCTGGTGAGCTGCGTTTCGCTGCTCGCAATGGCGATCAACAAACTCGCGCAATGGCTGGTACCACTCGTGCGTTGGTAAACAACATGGTCCAAGGCGTAAGCCAAGGCTTCGAGCGCAAGCTCCAGCTGGTCGGTGTTGGTTACAAAGCGCAAGCAAAAGGCACAGTGCTGAACCTGGCTCTTGGCTTCTCGCACCCAGTGGATTACGAGTTGCCGGAAGGCATCACCGCTGAGACTCCTAGCCAAACCGATATCCTGATCAAGGGTATTGATAAGCAGCTGGTAGGTCAGGTGGCCGCTGAGATCCGCGGTTTCCGTCCGCCAGAGCCTTATAAAGGCAAGGGTGTACGTTACGCGGACGAAGTCGTCCGTCGTAAAGAAGCCAAGAAGAAGTAGGGCATAGCAAATGACCGACAAAAAAGTTACTCGCCTGCGCCGCGCTCGCAAAGCACGTCTGAAAATGCACGAACTAGAAGTCGTGCGTCTCTGCGTGTTCCGCTCGGCACAGCACATATACGCCCAGGTCATCTCGGCCGACGGCAGCAAAGTCCTGGCAAGCGCCTCGACTTTGGACAAAGAACTGCGTGATGGTGCCACTGGCAACATCGACGCGGCCACAAAGGTTGGCCAGCTGGTCGCTACGCGTGCAAAAGCCGCTGGCGTCTCGCAGGTGGCTTTCGACCGCTCTGGCTTCAAGTACCACGGCCGCGTGAAAGCGCTGGCTGAGGCTGCTCGTGAAGCTGGGCTGGAGTTCTAAGTTATGTCAAATAACGACCAAAAGCGCGACGAAGGCTACATTGAGAAGCTGGTTCAAGTTAACCGCGTAGCCAAAACCGTTAAAGGCGGCCGTATCTTCACTTTCACCGCGTTGACCGTGGTTGGTGATGGTAAAGGGCGCGTTGGCTTCGGCCGTGGCAAGTCACGTGAAGTGCCTGCTGCGATCCAGAAGGCAATGGAAGCTGCTCGCCGCAACATGATTCAAGTGGACCTTAACGGCACCACTCTGCAGTACGCCATGAAATCCGCCCACGGCGCTTCCAAGGTTTACATGCAGCCTGCTTCTGAAGGTACCGGTATCATCGCTGGCGGCGCTATGCGTGCTGTCCTCGAAGTTGCTGGCGTTCAGAACGTACTGGCCAAGTGCTACGGCTCGACTAACCCGGTAAACGTGGTTCACGCCACTTTCAAAGGTTTGAAAGCTATGCAATCTCCTGAATCTATTGCCGCCAAGCGTGGCAAAAGCGTCAAGGAGATCTTCTGATCATGGCTACCGTTAAAGTAACGCTGATCAAAAGCATGACCGGCCGTATCCCTAACCACAAACTGTGCGTTAAGGGTCTGGGTCTGCGTCGCATCGGTCACACTGTAGAAGTACTTGATACTCCCGAGAATCGCGGGATGATCAACAAGGCTTACTACATGCTGCGTGTAGAGGGTTAATCGATGAAACTCAATGATCTGAGTCCAGCGCCGGGTTCCCGTCGCGAAAAGCATCGTCCGGGCCGTGGTATCGGTAGTGGTTTGGGTAAGACTGGTGGCCGTGGTCACAAAGGTCAGACCTCCCGCTCCGGTGGCACCATTGCTCCAGGCTTTGAAGGCGGTCAACAGCCGCTGCATCGCCGTCTGCCTAAGTTCGGTTTCGTATCCCTGAAAGCCATGGATCGCGCAGAAGTGCGTTTGTCCGAGCTGGCTAAAGTGGAAGGCGACATCGTAACTGTGCAGACCCTGAAAGATGCCAACGTGATCAACGTCAACGTACTGCGTGTGAAAATCATGCTGTCCGGTGAAGTGACTCGCGCTGTCACAATCGGCAAGGGAATCGGCGCCACCAAAGGTGCGCGTTCGGCTATCGAAGCAGCTGGCGGCAAGTTCGAGGAATAAATGGCTAAGCAAGGTGCTCTCTCAGCGCTCAGCAAAGGCGGGTTATCCGAGCTCTGGGCTCGACTGCGTTTTCTATTCCTGGCGATTATCGTCTACCGGATAGGCGCACACATCCCAGTTCCAGGTATCAACCCGGACCGGCTGGCGGACCTGTTTCGACAGAATGAGGGGACCATACTTAGCTTGTTCAACATGTTTTCCGGTGGCGCGCTGGAGCGGATGAGTATTTTTGCGCTGGGGATCATGCCGTACATTTCGGCATCGATCATCATGCAGCTTATGTCCGCTGTCAGCCCGCAACTGGAGCAGTTGAAGAAGGAAGGTGAAGCTGGCCGTCGCAAGATTAGCCAGTACACCCGCTACCTCACTGTCGCTCTTGCTCTTGTCCAGGCTATTGGCATGTCCATTGGTCTGGCAGGGCAAGGCGTAGCGTTCACTGGTGACCTGGGCTTCCATTTCGTTGCAGTAACCACGTTTGTGGCGGGTGCAATGTTCATGATGTGGCTGGGTGAGCAGATTACTGAGCGTGGTGTTGGCAACGGTATCTCGATGTTGATTTTTTCGGGTATCGTCGCCGGTCTTCCGAGAGCAATCGGGCAGTCTTTCGAGTCTGCACGTCAGGGCGATATCAATATCTTCGCTCTGGTTGCTATCGGTTTGCTGGCAGTAGCGATTATCGGTTTTGTGGTGTTCATTGAGCGTGGCCAGCGTCGTATTGCTGTTCACTACGCCAAGCGTCAGCAGGGCCGCAAGGTGTTTGCTGCGCAGACTAGCCACCTACCGCTGAAAGTGAATATGGCCGGTGTTATCCCGGCTATTTTTGCGAGCAGCATTTTGCTGTTCCCGGCTTCGCTGGGTGCCTGGTTCGGTCAGTCTGAAGGTATGGGCTGGTTGCAGGACATCTCGCAGTCGATCGCTCCTGGTCAGCCGTTGAATATTCTGCTGTTTAGTGCAGGGATTATTTTCTTCTGCTTCTTCTATACGGCGTTGATGTTCAATCCGAAAGACGTAGCGGAAAACCTGAAGAAGTCCGGTGCCTTTATTCCGGGTATCCGTCCAGGTGAGCAGTCGGCACGCTATATTGATGGCGTTTTGACTCGTTTGACTCTGTTCGGTGCTCTTTATATGACGGCCGTGTGCCTGTTGCCCCAGTTCCTGGTGGTTGCGGCAAACGTTCCGTTCTACCTTGGCGGGACCTCGTTGCTGATCGTTGTTGTGGTTGTTATGGACTTCATGTCCCAAGTACAATCGCACCTCGTTTCGCACCAGTACGAATCCCTGATGAAGAAAGCCAACCTGAAGGGCTACGGCAGCGGCATGCTCCGCTGAAGTACTACCCCGTAAGGTGAGAGGAGTTGGTGATGAAAGTTCGTGCATCGGTGAAAAAGCTGTGCCGTAACTGCAAGATTATTCGCCGCGAAGGTGTTGTTCGGGTAATTTGCAGCGCGGAACCACGTCACAAACAGCGCCAAGGCTGAGTGTGATCTGTTTGAAGCCCAGCAGCTAGTGCGCTGCTGGGTTGATTATTTGTTATTACAGCGATATTATCTCGCGCCCTATTTCTTGGCTTCCGGGGCGTAGGTAGCTGTCAATTGGAGTCCCACTGAATGGCCCGTATTGCAGGCGTTAACATTCCAGATAACAAGCACACTGTTATCTCGCTGACCTACATCTATGGTGTTGGTCGCACTACCTCACAGAAAATCTGTGCGGATGCTGGTGTAAACCCAGCCGCTAAGATCAAGGATCTGAGCGACGAGCAGATTGAGTTGCTGCGTGGCGAAGTGGCGAAGTTCACCACTGAAGGTGACCTGCGTCGTGAAGTCAACATGAAAATCAAACGCTTGATGGACCTGGGCTGCTACCGCGGTCTGCGCCATCGTCGTGGTCTTCCAGTGCGCGGTCAGCGTACCAAGACCAACGCGCGTACTCGCAAAGGTCCGCGTAAGCCGATCCGCAAGTAATCGCACCAGCGAATCGACAGGAATTTAGTCATGGCAAAACCTGCTGCTCGTCCTCGTAAAAAAATTAAAAAGACAGTGGTTGATGGCATCGCCCACATCCACGCGTCTTTCAACAACACCATCGTGACCATCACGGATCGTCAGGGTAACGCGCTTTCTTGGGCTACCTCTGGTGGTTCGGGTTTCCGCGGTTCACGCAAGTCCACCCCGTTCGCTGCTCAAGTAGCTGCTGAACGTGCTGGTCAAGCTGCGCTGGAATATGGCCTGAAAAACCTTGACGTTAACGTCAAGGGCCCAGGTCCAGGTCGTGAGTCCGCTGTCCGTGCTTTGAACGGCTGTGGCTATAAGATCGCCAGCATCACCGACGTGACGCCAATCCCGCACAACGGGTGCCGTCCGCCGAAGAAGCGCCGCGTGTAATCAGGAGACTGTAAAGAATGGCTCGTTACATTGGTCCAAAATGCAAACTGGCACGTCGTGAAGGCACTGATCTCTTCCTGAAGAGTGGTGTGCGCGCTATCGAATCGAAGTGCAATATTGAAGCTGCTCCAGGCATCCACGGCCAACGCCGCGGTCGCCAATCCGACTACGGTACCCAACTGCGTGAAAAGCAGAAGGTCCGTCGTATCTACGGCGTTCTCGAGCGTCAGTTCAGCGGCTACTACAAACAAGCTGCTGGCAAAAAAGGTGCAACCGGTGAAAACCTGCTGCAACTGCTCGAATGCCGCCTGGATAACGTCGTATACCGTATGGGTTTCGGTTCTACTCGTGCCGAATCTCGTCAGTTGGTATCGCACAAGTCGATCAGCGTTAACGGTCAGACCGTAAACGTTCCGTCCTACCAGGTTCGTGCTGGTGACGTGGTCGCTATCCGCGAGAAAGCAAAGAACCAGCTTCGCATTGTCCAAGCTCTCGATCTGTGTGCCCAACGTGGCCGCGTAGAATGGGTAGAAGTAGACACTGAGAAGAAGTCGGGCGTTTTCAAGAACGTTCCTGCTCGCAGTGATCTGTCCGCCGACATCAACGAAAGCCTGATTGTCGAGCTCTACTCCAAGTAAGGGCTAGAAAATAGGTGCATCCATGCAGATTTCGGTAAATGAGTTCCTGACACCTCGCCATATTGATGTGCAAGTTGTCAGTCCAACCCGCGCTAAAATCACTCTCGAGCCTCTCGAGCGTGGTTTTGGCCACACCCTGGGCAACGCGCTGCGCCGCATCCTGTTGTCCTCAATGCCAGGCTGTGCAGTAGTCGAGGCCGAGATTGACGGTGTGCTCCACGAGTACAGCGCCATCGAAGGTGTACAGGAAGACGTAATTGAAATCCTGTTGAACCTTAAAGGTCTGGCTATCAAGCTGCACGGCCGTGACGAAGTTACGCTGACCTTGTCGAAGAAGGGTTCGGGGGTGGTTACCGCTGCCGATATTCAGCTGGATCATGATGTCGAGATCGTTAATCCCGATCACGTAATCGCCAACCTGGCGTCTAACGGCGCCTTGAACATGAAGCTCACCGTAGCTCGTGGTCGTGGTTATGAACCAGCAGACTCGCGTCAGAGCGATGAAGACGAAAGCCGCAGCATTGGTCGCTTGCAGCTGGATTCTTCGTTCAGCCCGGTTCGCCGTATCGCATACGTGGTGGAAAACGCCCGTGTCGAGCAGCGCACCAACCTGGACAAGCTGGTTATTGATCTGGAAACCAACGGTACACTGGATCCTGAAGAGGCCATTCGTCGTGCTGCAACCATCCTGCAACAGCAGTTGGCTGCATTCGTCGACCTCAAAGGTGACAGCGAGCCAGTGGTAATCGAGCAGGAAGACGAGATCGATCCGATCCTGCTTCGTCCTGTTGACGATCTGGAACTGACCGTGCGTTCGGCCAACTGCCTTAAGGCGGAGAACATTTACTACATCGGTGACCTGATTCAGCGCACCGAAGTAGAACTGTTGAAGACTCCGAACCTGGGCAAGAAATCCTTGACTGAAATCAAGGACGTTCTGGCCTCCCGTGGTCTGTCCCTCGGCATGCGCCTCGACAACTGGCCGCCTGCAAGTCTTAAGAAGGACGACAAGGCGACTGCCTGATCGTCGTAATCACCGAACGTTGTGTTTGGTAAGGAATGAACCATGCGTCATCGTAAAAGTGGTCGTCACCTGAGCCGCACTAGCTCGCACCGCAAGGCTATGTTTCAAAACATGGCAGTGTCGTTGTTCGAGCACGAGCTGATCAAAACGACTCTGCCGAAAGCCAAAGAATTGCGTCGCGTTGCTGAGCCGCTGATTACTCTGGCCAAGATTGATTCTGTTGCTAACCGCCGTCTGGCCTTCGACCGTACTCGTTCGAAAGCCATGGTTGGTAAGCTGTTCAACGATCTGGGCAAGCGTTATGCAACTCGTGAGGGTGGCTACCTGCGCATCCTCAAGTGCGGTTTCCGCGCTGGCGACAACGCGCCTATGGCGTACGTCGAGTTGGTTGATCGTCCAGTTGGCGGTGAAGCTGTATCCGCTGAGTAAGACGTCAGTCTCTACAAAGAACCGGGCCTAGTGCCCGGTTTTTTGTGCGCGTTCGATTATGATTATCTATTGATTCTGATCATTTAATGCATTTGCCCATGTGTAATTCATGGTCAATACTCCTCGTCAGCCGATTAGCCGGCAGTACAAAGACTGACTGAGGAAGCAAACATATGAGCCAGACCAAAACGCTTACAACCGCCAGCGGCGCTCCAGTTGCGGATAACCAGAATTCTCGTTCTGCCGGTCCTCGCGGCCCATTGCTGCTTGACGATTTTCATCTGATCGAAAAGCTCGCGCACTTCAACCGTGAAAACATTCCTGAGCGTCGCGTACACGCCAAGGGTTCAGGCGCCCATGGCACTTTCACCCTGACCCGTGACATGGCTCAGTACAGCAGTGCCAAGCTGTTTGACACCATCGGCAAGCAAACCCCCACTTTTCTGCGCTTCTCAACGGTAGGTGGCGAGCGCGGCTCGGCTGATACCGAGCGTGATCCACGTGGCTTTGCCCTCAAGTTCTACACCGAGGAAGGTAACTGGGACATCGTCGGTAATAACACCCCTGTATTCTTCATTCGCGACCCGTTGAAGTTTCCCGACTTTATCCACACCCAAAAACGCCTCCCGCAAAGCAACCTGAAAAGCGCACAGATGATGTGGGACTTCTGGTCGCACTCCCCTGAGTCGCTGCACCAGGTCACCATCCTGTTTTCCGATCGCGGCATTCCAGATGGTTACCGCCATATGCATGGCTTTGGCAGCCACACGTACAGCCTGATCAATGCTGCGGGTGAGCGTCACTGGGTCAAATGGCATTACAAAACCAAGCAGGGCATCAAGAACCTGCCGCCTGCAGAGGCTGCGCGCCTTGCCGGTACCGACCCGGATTACGCACAGCGTGACTTGTTTGGCGCCATCGAACGCGGTGACTTTCCGAAATGGCGCGTATGCATGCAGGTCATGACTGAAGCTCAGGCTGCAGCCCACTATGAGAACCCGTTTGACGTGACCAAGACCTGGTCGCAGAAAGAGTTCCCGCTGATTGAAATCGGTGAGCTGGAGCTGAACCGCAACCCGCTGAACTACTTTGCCGAAGTGGAGCAGGCTGCGTTCGGGCCAAGCAATATGATCCCGGGTGTGGGCCTGTCGCCTGACCGCATGCTGCAAGGCCGTGTGTTCGCGTATGCCGATGCCCATCGCTACCGTGTAGGCACCAACCATCAGCACCTGCCGATCAACTCACCACGGGTACCTGTGCATAACTATCAGCGTGATGGCTCTATGGCCTTCGGCAACAATGGTGGTGCTGCACCGAACTATGAGCCGAACAGCTATGGCGACGCGCCAAAACAAGCACCGCAATATGCTGAGCCGCCATTGGCCCTCAGTGGTGCGGCTGATCGTTACGATCATCGTGTAGACAGCGATTACTACAGCCACGCCGGTGCCCTGTTCCGACTGATGAACGACGAGCAGAAAGCCCTGCTGATCAACAATATTGCAGGGGCTATGGAGGGTGTGACGGGGGATGTCGTCGAGCGCCAGCTGCAGCATTTCTACAATGCTGATCAGGCTTATGGTGATGGTGTTGCCAAGGCGTTGGGTGTACAGCGTAACTAACTCTAAGTGAGAAGCAGAACCGCCCTCAATTGGGCGGTTTTTGCGTTATTTAACCCTGTTTTCTCTGAAAAACAGGGTTTTTATTGCGATTTAGCCGTGACCTCTCAGTCGGCTTGGTTCAAACTACAGCCTTTCAAGCAGGGAGATGTAAGGCAATGCAAGGCCACCCGGATGTAATCGATTATCTCAATACGTTGCTGACCGGCGAGTTGGCTGCGCGTGACCAATATTTCGTCCATTCCCGTATGTACGAGGATTGGGGTTTCACCAAGCTTTACGAGCGTATCAACCACGAGATGGAGGAAGAGGCACAACACGCTGATGCGTTGATGCGCCGGATTCTGATGCTCGAGGGTACGCCGCGCATGCGCCCTGACGACCTGGATGTGGGCACTACGGTGCCTGAGATGTTCGCTGCCGACCTGCGCCTGGAATATAAAGTCCGTGCCGCGCTGTGCAAAGGCATCGCCCTGTGCGAACTGCACAAGGACTACGTGAGCCGTGACATGTTGCGTGTTCAGCTGGCAGACACCGAAGAAGACCACACCTACTGGCTGGAAAAACAGCTGGGCCTTATCAAGTCGATCGGCTTGCAGAACTACCTGCAATCGCAGTTCTGATCCAGGGAAGCTGAGATGCTTTTGGTGGGCGCGTGGCTTGCCCGCGATGCAGGCAAAACGGTCTGGCTTGTGTGTCGCGGCGTTACCATCGCGAGCAAGCCCGCTCCCACAAGAGCTTGATTTGCGCTCAGTAAAAAGCCCCTGCCATCTCACGATGGCAGGGGCTTTTTCGTACCGCGCTTTAAGCCTTGTCGCGAATCAACAGTGGCTTCAGGTAGAAGCCCGTGTGTGATTGCTTCATCTCGGCTACTTCTTCCGGTGTACCGGTAGCAATGATCTGCCCGCCCTTGGAACCCCCCTCAGGGCCGAGATCCACCAGCCAGTCGGCGGTCTTGATCACGTCCAGGTTGTGCTCGATCACTACCACGGTGTTGCCGTGGTCACGAAGACGATGCAGCACATCCAGTAATTGCTGGATGTCAGCAAAGTGCAAACCGGTAGTAGGCTCATCGAGGATATACAAGGTCTTGCCTGTGTCGCGCTTGGACAGCTCGCGGGACAACTTGACCCGTTGCGCCTCACCGCCTGACAGCGTGGTGGCGGATTGTCCTAGCTTGATATAGGACAAGCCTACATCCATCAGCGTTTGCAGCTTACGCGCCAGTGCAGGCACGGCATCGAAGAACACGCGCGCTTCTTCGATGGTCATTTCCAGCACTTCGTGGATGCTCTTGCCCTTGTATTTGATCTCAAGGGTTTCACGGTTGTAACGCTTGCTTTTGCACACATCGCAAGGCACATAGATGTCCGGCAGAAAGTGCATTTCTACCTTGATCAGGCCATCACCCTGACAGGCCTCGCAGCGTCCGCCCTTTACGTTGAAAGAGAAACGCCCCGGGCCGTAACCGCGCGAGCGCGACTCGGGCACACCCGAGAACAACTCGCGGATTGGCGTAAACAACCCGGTGTAGGTCGCAGGGTTTGAGCGCGGCGTACGGCCAATCGGGCTTTGGTCGATATCGACGACCTTGTCCAGATGCTCAAGCCCCTTGATGCTGTCGTGCGCCGCCGCTTCCAGCGTGGTCGCGCCATTCAGTGCCGTGGCGCTGAGCGGGTAGAGTGTGTTGTTGATCAGGGTCGACTTGCCCGAACCGGAAACCCCGGTCACACAGGTCAAAAGACCGATCGGTATCTCCAGGTCAACATTGCGCAAGTTATTGCCGCGAGCACCCTTGAGCGACAGTGTCAGCTTCTTGTTGCGCGGTGTGCGCTTGGCGGGTACGGCAATCTTCACACGCCCCGACAGGTATTTGCCTGTCAGTGAGTCAGGGTGAGCCATCACCTCGGCCGGTGTACCTTCAGCAACAATATGACCGCCATGCACGCCAGCACCAGGGCCGATATCCACCACATAGTCCGCCAGGCGGATGGCGTCTTCGTCGTGCTCCACCACAATCACGGTGTTACCGATATCACGCAGATGCTTGAGGGTGCCCAGCAGGCGATCGTTATCGCGCTGATGCAGGCCGATGGAGGGCTCGTCGAGGATATACAGCACGCCAACCAGGCCTGCACCAATCTGACTGGCCAGACGAATACGCTGGGCTTCACCGCCTGACAGGGTATCGGCACTACGGTCCAGCGACAGATAGTCCAGCCCCACATTCACCAGGAACTGCAGGCGCTCGCGAATTTCCTTAAGGATTTTGTCAGCGATTTCGCCACGGCGTCCGCTCAGGCTCAGCGTGCTGAAGTATTCGGTCGCATCACCGATAGGCATGCTGGTGACCGCGGGCAGGGTTTTTTCGCCGACCCATACATGACGGGCTTCGCGACGCAGTCGGGTACCACGGCAATCCGGGCAGGACTGGGTGCTGAGGAACTTGGCCAGCTCTTCGCGCACGGTGGCCGACTCGGTTTCGCGATAACGGCGTTCCAGGTTTGGCACGATGCCTTCGAACGGGTGAGCACGCTTGACGATATCGCCACGATCATTCAGATAGCGGAAATCCACGTTTTGCGTGCCGCTGCCATACAGGATCACCTTTTGCTTGTCGGCCGGCAGCTCGCTGAACGGCACTTCAAGGCTGAAGTCGTAATGCTTGGCCAATGCCCCGAGCATCTGGAAGTAATAAACGTTGCGCCTGTCCCAACCGCGGATCGCGCCTTCGGCCAGCGTCAGCTCACCATTGACCAGGCGCTTGATATCGAAGAACTGCTTGACCCCCAGACCATCGCAGGTCGGGCATGCACCTGCCGGGTTGTTGAAGGAAAACAGCTTGGGTTCCAGCTCGCTGATCGCATGGCCGCAAATCGGGCAGGCGAAGCGCGCGGAGAAGATTATTTCTTCGCCCGGCTCATCGTCCATCGGCGCAACCAGGGCAATGCCATCAGCCAGTTTCAGCGCTGTCTCGAAAGACTCGGCCAGGCGCTGCTGCAGATCGGCACGCACTTTAAAGCGGTCAACCACCACATCAATGCTGTGTTTTTTCTGTTTGTCGAGCTTGGGCAGTTCGTCCAGCTCGCAAAGTTTGCCGTTGACCCTGGCGCGAACAAAACCCTGGGCGCGCAGTTCTTCAAATACTGAAAGGTGTTCGCCCTTACGCTCGCGGATCACCGGCGCCAGCAGCATCAGCTTGCTGCCTTCGGGCTGGGCCAGTACCAGGTCGACCATTTGGCTGACGGTCTGGGCTTCCAGAGGAATGTCGTGATCCGGGCAGCGCGGGATACCTACGCGGGCATACAGCAGGCGCAGGTAGTCGTAGATTTCGGTGATGGTGCCGACCGTGGAGCGCGGGTTGTGCGAGGTCGATTTTTGCTCGATGGAAATCGCCGGCGACAGACCCTCGATGGTATCGACGTCAGGCTTTTCCATCATCGACAGGAACTGCCGCGCATAGGCTGACAACGACTCGACATAACGGCGCTGGCCTTCGGCATACAGCGTGTCAAACGCGAGGGATGATTTGCCGGAGCCAGACAGTCCGGTGATAACGATCAGTTTGTCCCTTGGCAGGGTCAGGTCGATGTTCTTCAGGTTGTGGGTTCGTGCCCCACGTATCAGGATCTTGTCCACTGCGGCCTCGCTTGGCGGGCATAACGTAAACGAATGAGTATACGGATCTGTGCGAAAGCTGTGCAGGCCCTTGATGGCACACTGTCATTCAAGCAGCCTTTATAACTTTTGCGTGACAAAGCGTCGCGTCTCTCTCGTGTATGTGCTGTTAGACGATGGGACTGATAGAATCGCCGCCGGTTCACATGAGGTTTTTCCATGCACGATCCCCACAGCGAACGCATGAGTAGCGGCGAGACCCGGGCAGCAAGCGGTCTGGCCCTTGTGTTCGCCTTCCGTATGCTGGGCATGTTTATGGTGTTGCCGGTTCTGGCAACCTATGGAATGGACCTTGCCGGTGCAACGCCCGCCCTGATTGGTCTGGCGATTGGCGCTTATGGCCTGACCCAGGCCATTTTTCAGATCCCTTTTGGTGTTATTTCCGATCGTATTGGACGGCGCCCGGTCATTTACCTGGGCTTGATTGTCTTCGCGCTGGGCAGTGTGCTGGCGGCCAATTCCGATTCGATCTGGGGCGTCATTGCGGGACGCATCCTGCAAGGTGCGGGGGCGATTTCTGCAGCCGTCATGGCGCTGTTGTCAGACCTTACCCGTGAACAGCATCGCACCAAGGCCATGGCCATGATCGGCATGACCATCGGCTTGTCATTTGCCGTGGCCATGGTGGTGGGCCCGCTCCTGACTCGCGCTTTCGGGTTGTCCGGGCTGTTTCTGGCGACGGGGGCAATGGCGCTGTGCGGGATCGTGATTGTGATGTTTATGGTGCCGCGTTCCACCGGAACCTTGCAGCATCGTGAGTCCGGAGTGGCGAAGCAGGCCTTGCTGCCGACCTTGCGCCATCCCGACCTGTTGCGCCTGGACCTTGGCATTTTTGTGCTGCACGCCATGTTGATGTCGAGCTTTATCGCACTGCCGCTGGCGCTGGTCGAGAAGGCCGGCCTGCCCAAGGAACAACATTGGTGGGTGTATCTGACGGCCTTGCTGATTTCATTCTTCGCCATGATCCCGTTCATCATCTACGGCGAAAAGAAACGCAAAATGAAACGAGTTTTGCTCGGCGCCGTCGTGACGTTGATGCTCACTGAGCTATTCTTCTGGAAGTTCGGCGACAGTTTACGAACGCTGGTGATTGGCACTGTGGTGTTTTTCACTGCGTTTAACCTGTTGGAGGCTTCATTGCCTTCGCTGATCAGCAAAGTTTCACCCGCAGGCGGCAAGGGCACGGCGATGGGGGTTTACTCCACCAGCCAGTTCCTCGGATCGGCACTGGGCGGCATACTCGGCGGCTGGCTGTTTCAGCATGGCGGTCTGTCGGTTGTGTTCCTGGGAGGCGCAGGTCTGGCTGCACTCTGGTTGGCCTTTGCTGTTACCATGCGTGAACCACCGTATGTAACAAGCCTGCGCCTGCCGTTATCGCCCGAGGCGTTGCGCGAAGCAGGTCTGGCTGAGCGTCTAAAGGCAGTCAATGGCGTTACAGATGCAGTGATCGTGGCTGAAGAGGCTGCGATTTATATCAAATTGGACACCGAACTATTGGATCGCGCGACACTCGAGCAGTTGGTTAACCCAGCGCCGACGTGCGAAGCCTAGGAGAACGTTATGGCCCGTGGGGTTAACAAAGTTATATTGGTCGGCACATGCGGCCAGGATCCCGAAGTTCGCTACTTGCCTAACGGTAATGCCGTGACCAACCTGAGTCTGGCAACCAGCGAACAATGGACTGACAAGCAAACCGGTCAGAAAGTCGAGAAGACTGAATGGCACCGTGTATCGATGTTCGGCAAAGTGGCCGAAATCGCCGGCGAATACCTGCGCAAGGGTTCGCAGGTGTACATCGAAGGCAAGCTGCAAACCCGTGAGTGGGAAAAAGACGGTATCAAGCGTTACACCACCGAAATCGTGGTCGACATGCAAGGCACCATGCAACTGCTGGGTGGCCGTCCACAGGGCGACCAGCAAAACCAGGGTGGTGGCAACAACTACCAGCAACAACAGTCGGCTCCGCGTCAGCAGGCTCAACGCCCTGCACCGCAGCAACAGCAACAGCAACAGTCGCGCCCTGCGCCGCAACAGCAGGCCCCGCAGCCAGCTCCGGATTTCGACAGCTTTGATGACGATATTCCGTTCTAGGTCTTGCCTTGGGCTTAACAGCTTCAGCATTACCTAAAAAGCCCCGAGAGTTCTGCTCTCGGGGCTTTTTGTTTGCCTCAAAAATAATCCCCGTAAACGGGGATTATTTTTTACATAAACGCAACCAGCCGTTTATTTTTCAGCGCTGTCCGGTAATGCATACGCAATGATGTAATCACCTACGTCAGGGGAGTGGCTCATGCCCCCTGCAGAGATCACCACGTATTGTTTCCCGGTAACCGGTGATTTGTAGATCAGCGGTGCGGCCACTGCGCCGACAGGCAAGCGTGCTTTCCACACTTCTTTACCGGTTGCCGAGTCGAGCGCACGCAGGTAGTAGTCTTGAGTCCCTGCAAAGAACACCAGGCCCGAGGCTGTTGAGGTTGGACCACCCAGTGTTGGCATGCCCAGCGGTATCGGCATGTGGGTTTTAATTCCCATAGGGCCGGTATCCTGGACGGTGCCCATAGGCACTTGCCACACCAGTTTCTGAGTATTGAGATCAATCGCACTCATGCTGCCGAACGGGGGTGTATTGCACGGCACGCCCAGTGGCGATTGCAGAATGTCGATTCTCACGCCGCCATAGATACCGGCGACTTGTGGGCGAATGGTTCCCATGAAACCGGGCACTTCGTCAGTCGATACTTTGAACTTGCTGGTGTCTTCCTTCGTCACCAGCGACATCCGCAGGGGCACACGCATGTCGTTAACAAACATCATGCCTGTATTTTCGTCGATGGAGATGCCCCCCCAGTTCATACCGCCCAACAAGCCTGGCCATTCGATGTACGGTTTCTCGGACGGAGGTGTAAACGGGCCCACGTAAACGGAGTCCTTGAACATGATCCGGCAGTACAGTTGATCGAAAGTCGTCACGCCCCACATGGACTTCTCAGTCAGTGGCTCAACACCAATAGTTGGCATTCCGACCGAAAACGGTTGAGTCGGTGACAGGTGCTCGCCTTCAGCAGCAGGTGAGGTTGGAACCGGACGTTCTTCAACTTCGGTAACAGGTTTGCCTGTACGACGGTCCAGAACAAAAATATTGCCTGTTTTGCTGGTCTGGATCAAAACCGGCGTTTTCTCGCCGTCAGCGCTCTTCCAGTCATACATGACTGGCTGAGAAGGCAGGTCGTAATCCCACACATCGTGGTGAACGATCTGGTAAACCCACTTGGCTTTACCGGTCGATGCATCCACAGCTACAACCGCCGAGCCATATTTTTCCTTGGCCGCGTTGCGATCACCGCCCCAGTAGTCCGGTGGGCCATTGCCTGTTGGCAGGTAGACCAGGTTCAACTCTTTATCGTAAGTAGGAATAGTCCATACGTTAGGCGTTTCCAGCGTGAACTGGTGATCGTCGGCAGTAGCGTCCTTACCCTCAGGTGCGCCTATGTCCCATGCCCAGACCAAATCACCGGTCAGCACGTCAAATGCACGCACGGCCCCTGAAGGCTCGCCCGCTACAATGTCACGCACCCAGCCGCCGACTACGGTCAGATGACCCATCACAACCGGCAGAGAGGTTGGGTGATAGCGTTTGCTCTTCTCGGTCGGACCCATGCCTTTCTTGAGATCGACGTAACCGTTCTCACCAAAGCTCGAACACAGGGCGCCGGTGTGCGCGTCAAGCGCAAACAGACGGGCATCTACCGACGACACCAGAATGCGCTGACGGCATTGTTGGTCGTTGTCGTGCGAAGCCTTGACCTCAGCACTCAGGCTGTCGTCTTTATCGATGTCGTAATAACCCACGCCGCGGCAGGTGACGTGTTCTTCGGTTTTGGCTTTAGGGTCGAACTTCCAGAGAGGAGTCCCAGTATCACCATCCAGTGCGGTGATCAGATTCTCTGGTGTGCATGAATACAGCACGTTGCCAATCTGCAACGGCGTGTTTTCGTCTACGCCTGCACCAGCCCCGGTCGTTCTGCGCCCTGTTCTGTATGTCCAGGCGACCTGTAGGTCCTTGACGTTTTCTGGGGTGATCTGCGTGTAAGGCGCAAACCGGGTACCCGATGCGCTGCGACCATAGTATTCCCAATTTTCAGGCGTATCGGCAGTAGGTTCCTTCGGCTCGGATGCCTTCGACGCGACCACAGGATTTGAGATCGCACCGTGAGGGTAAAACGCAGCAATAAAGGTGGCGATCAACGCGGCAAACACCGCAAAGCCAAACCGGTTAGCCATGCGCCGAGTCGTCAGGGATGTACCCGGGAACGTCGCGCCCACCCACAAACTAAGTGTCAGGATAATGGCTGGAACGACAAGGCGTGGCAGCAGTTCCCAATAACTGAACTGACCTACCTCATAAAATGCCCAGACGCATGTAGCAAGGAAAATAAGTGCCGAAAATATAATGCTGAAACGTTTACGCCATAACAATAACGGGGCGAGTAGCAAATAAGCCAACCCGGCTATTAGATAATAACTTGAGCCGTCCAAGGCCAATAACATGACCCCGCCGTATATCAATGTCACTGCAACAGCAAAAACGAAGAGGGAAAATATTATTCTCGCGAGCGAGCTGATTGCCCGTCTTTTAGTGGGTGATTGATGGTCATCCGTCATTTTCATGAATGCTCTATGGGTGAATACAAAACTGTTCGTCGTCGGTGCGAACAGCCCGGCCGAATGATCGATTCGGACGTAATTGGTTGGGCGTAAATCCTCTGGCACCTCGTCAATCAAGCGTTAAAGCGCTGAAAAACCAGGTCGTTACCCGGTGAGTCGGATGCCGAACGCGCAGTTGCACACAAAGGACTGAAGGTTCTACGAAACCTGGAGCGGAGCATCAGTGCTCTATAGGGTTGGATTTTGTGACTTTGTTTGCGCTAGCAGCGCTAATTTTAATCGGATGATGTCTCGGATAAATCCAGCGCATTGGAAAACAATATTGATGAAACAGTAACAATCAAGTAGTCGTGAGCGACTCAATAGGTGCAGAACGTCATCGGTGCTGGGTGGCCAACGAGCAATGAGTCATAGGCACGATGAGCAGATCTGTTGAGTCATCGCTTCAGGTTCGTGCCTGTTAGTTCAAGAGCTGGCATTCAGGCGAATTGTTACGAACGCACCAACAATGTTTCTTGCAGAGTTGGATGTATTCCAAAAAAGCTAATGCTTACACTTAAGCGTTGCTACTAACGTCAAGCGGCGTTATCCAATCCAATCCAGTCCTTACACCTTGACGCAAGCAGCATAAGGCGACTTGCTAAACAGCCTTGATCATCTGCGTTTTTTCAACGGAGCACCTTTCGAATGTTTTTTTCTTTCCGCGCGCTGCTGAGTACCAGCCTGTGCAGCGGTTTGTCGTTCTGTATGTTGGCCCCTGCTTCAGCGTTGGCGGATTCTACGGACTTGATGAGTCGCTCAACACTCACCGGCGATTGGGGAGGGGAGCGACAGAAGCTGGTCGACAAGGGGATTAAGCTGACGGGTGAATACAGCTCCGAGACGATTTCGAACCTGCACGGCGGGATAAAACGCGGCACTCGCTATGCGCAACAAATACGCATTGGCGCGCAGTTTGATCTGAGCAAGTTACTCGACACTCCGGATGCTGGGGTGGTGCAGATCATTATCAATGACCGTCGTGGCCACAGCGCCACGGAAGATTTGCTCGGTAACCGCTTATCAGCTCAGGAAAACTATGGGGGTGAATACACCCGGCTGACCGAGTTCAGCTATCAACGCAATCTGTTTTCCAAAGACCTGTCGGCCAAGGTTGGATATATGGTCATGGGCACCGAATTTGGGGGGATGCCGATCCTGACCAACTTTGTGAGCGCCGGATTTTGTGCACACCCGTTAACCATGTCCAGCGGCAGTGGATGGGGTAACTATCCGACGGCACACTGGGGGGGAGAACTGCGTTACGACGTTAACCCGTCTCTAACGCTGCAAACCGCTGTGTTCCAAGTCAACCCGGAGCACAACGCACGCCCTTCTGAAGCGTTTTCCATGCCCAGCAACGGCACCACCGGGGCTATTTTGCCACTGGAGGCGATTTTCAATAATCATGCCTTTCTGGATGGTCAGTACAAAGTCGGTTGGTATTACGACACGTCCAATTACCAGAAAATTGGCAGCACAGAAAAGAGCAGTAACCGTACCGGGGCTTACGTGTTGTTTGATCAGGCCATCTGGAAGGACGAGCAAGACCCTGAAAGCGTATTGCGCCTTTTCGGGCAAGCGGCCACCAGTAACGCTGCGACTTCACCGATGCGTCGTTGGTATTCGGTGGGTCTGGTCAAGCAGAAGCCCTTTGCAAACCGCCCCAAAGATACTATCGCCTTTGGTTATGGCCGCGCCGTGATCAATTCGCGCACGCGCGATGAGCAAGAAGCGGCTGCAATCAATTTTGGGGAGTCAGACATGATCGCCAGCCTCGACAACGGCGAGCAGATGCTTGAACTCAACTATGGCGCGCAAGTCACGCCCTGGCTGCTGGTGCGACCGGACATGCAGTACTACATCGAACCGGGCGCGTTCTTCGGTAAAAAAAGAGGAAACGCATTGGCTGTAGGACTACAGATCAAAGCGACTTTTTAACAGACGGGCTGGCGCTTTGTGCGTTACGAACCTGAAAGCGCAGGCTATTAAGCGATCTCCGCGGCTCAGGCAAGCACACATTGCCCATTGACCATGCGCCACAGTTCGAGCGGATTGCCCTCCTGTAGCGCTTCAGGCATCAAGGCCGCAGGCAGGTCCTGATAACACACCGGCCGCAAGAACCTGTCGATGGCGCTGGCGCCGACGGCGCTACTTCGACTGTCCGAACTGGCCGGGAACGGGCCGCCATGCACCATCGCGTGAGAGACCTCGACGTTGTTCGGATAACCGTTCACCAGGATGCGGCCCGCCTTGCGCTCAAGGATGGGCAGCAGCTTTCGGGCCAGCCCATGATCAGCGTCATCCAATTGCATTGTCGCCGTCAGCTGTCCAGACAGGTGCTCGGCCACCGCCAGCATTTCATCTGCATTCTTGCAGGCGACGATCAGCGAGCTGGGGCCGAATGTTTCGTCGCCCAGTCGTTCTGTTGTGAGAAAGGTGGCTGCATCGGTTACGAACACTGTGGCCTGCGCGGCACTTGGCTTTTCTGCAGGGCACCCTTGGCCCAGCGTTGTAATACCGCTGATGTTGCCTGTCTCCTCGATCCCAGCGAGGTAGGCATGTTGAATGCCCGGCGTCAGCATGGTTGCTGCCGCCTTTTTGTGCAGGGCGTCCAGGGCCGTGCTGCAAAACTGGGTCAGCGGCTGACCTTCCAGGGCAATCACCAAACCTGGATTTGTACACAATTGGCCGGCACTCATCGTCAGAGCCTCAACGAATCCACGGCCGATTTCGCTGGCGCGCATCGACAGCGCATGCGGCAACAGGAACACGGGATTGATGCAGCTCATTTCGGCGTACACCGGAATCGGTTCGCTGCGTTGCGCCGCGGTACGCATCAGCGCCAGGCCGCCTTGTCGCGAACCCGTGAAGGCGACTGCCTTGATCGCGGGATGGCTGACCAGGGACTGGCCGAACGGATGACCGTCGCCAATGAGCAGGGAAAACACGCCCTCTGGCAAGTTGTGGGCAGCGGCTGCCTGTTGAATCACCTGGCCTACCAGTTCAGACGTACCCAGGTGAGCCTCGTGTGCCTTGACCACTATCGGGCAGCCAGCGGCCAGGGCAGCGGCGCTGTCGCCGCCGGCAACCGAAAACGCCAGGGGAAAATTGCTTGCACCAAATACAGCCACCGGGCCGAGCGCGATCTTGTGCAGCCTCAGGTCGGGGCGAGAAGGGAGGCGCGTCGGCAAAGCGCTGTCCAGGGTGGCGCCGAGGTAGTGGCCGTCGCGCACCACTTGCGCAAAGAGCCGCAACTGGCTCACGGTGCGGCCCCGTTCGATGATCAGGCGCGCTGCCGGCAATCCGGTTTCGAGAGACGCGCGCCCGATCAGCGTGACCCCCAACGCCAGGATGCCCGTGGCGATCGCTTCCAGAAACTGGGCACGCTGTTCTGCCGTGGTCGCGCGGTAGCGATCGCAGGCCTGCTGCGCCAACGTGCAGGCCTGTTCAATGTCAGCGATACCGCCGACGCCGAAGTCAGGCCCCAGCGTTTCATGGGTGGCAGGGTTGATTGCAGACAGCAATCCTTTGTCGCCACGCACTGCCGACTGGCCGATGAGCATTTTGCCGGTAATCATCATGTGTCCTATTGTTTGCTGTGCCATCGTCAGGCCCGATTTTTCCTGGAAATGAAATGCGCAGGAGGTTGGTTCTATGTGTAGCGGTAGCGGCCCAACACAGCTTGGGGATCCATTAAAAGCTGCATAGCCCTGCTGATTTCCTGCACCTCTGGGGGCGTGTACTTGCCGTAATAAGCTGCATTCACAGGCCCGACGCCATGCTCTGCACTGAAGCAGCCGCCGTTTTCGGTCACCAGCTTATAGATGCCGCTACGCACAGCGACGACCTTGGCGATGCCGTACTGGCTGATGTGGGCGTGCGGCACCAGCACAATCAAATGGCAGCCGCCGTCGGCAAAATGGCCGAAATCGTAAAGCTGTAGCAGCGGATGTTCGCGCTGTAACCACTGTGCAGCCTGATCACGGAAAGCGACCAAGCGTGAGCGCGAAAACGCTACGTCGAACGACAGTGGGATACCTTCCTTGGCGATGGCCAGCGGCAGGTTGTCTCGCAGTGGCCAAAAGCTGCTGGTATTTCCAAAGGCGGCGTCGAGAATTCGGCCGCTTTCATACAGCGCTTCCAACACCTGTTCGGTTCGTTGCGCAAAAAGGCTGTGCAAGCCAGGCATGCTGCTGGCGATCTCAATCAGGGCGTAGCAGCTTGCCGACGATTGGCCGAACGGGTGGCGCAGCGTGGGGTAGTTGCGCAACGTAATGGCGAGCGCCGCCTCGGAGATCACTTCGAACGCGCACAGCAGATCGCCAAATTGAAGTTCGAAAGCCTGCAACACCTCAAGCGCTGTCCCATGGTCAGGCAAGGCCACAAACACGCTTTGCGTCGACTGGTCGATGCGTTTGAGCTCAAGCGTCGCCGCCGTAATGATGCCGAAGGCGCCGCCGGTGCCGACAAACAACTGCTTGAGGTCAAGCCCGGTATTGTTCTTGCGCAGCGGTGCGAGGAGTTGCACCACGGTGCCGTCGCCATCGGCCAGCACCACTTCGATACCGAGCAGGTTATGGCGCACGTCGCCATGCTTGAGCAAGCGGCTGCCGCCGGCATTGGCGCCAATTAATCCGCCTATGGCCGGGTCGCTGCCGATATCAATAGGGAAATACAGCGAATGGCTTTCCAGTGTGCGATTCAGTGCTGACAAGAGCGTGCCGGCTTCCACAATCACCGTGCGGTTCAAGGGATCAATCTCGCGCACTTGGCGCATGCGCGAAAGTGAGACGATCACTTGCTTGCCGGAGTTGTCGGTGACGGCACCGCCCACCAATCCGCTGCGGTTGCCTTGGGCGACCAGCCGTATGCGATGGCGCACCGCGATGCGCATAAGTGCGCTGACAGCGTGGGCATCGCGCGGGAAGACGACCGCCGCCGCTTTGCCGCGGCAATGAGCAACGTCGATTTCATAGGGGGCACAGTCCGCCCCGGTCAGCAGCGACGCCTGCCCCAGAACTTCGGCGACTTCGGCCAGAAACGCGTCGAGTCCCGAGGCTTGTCGGTCCACGGTATGTTCCAGGTCGCTCATTGCGCCGCCACCATGCGTTTGAGCAACTGGCTGCGTACCAGCACCAATGCGACGACCGGCAATACGCCTCCCAGCAGCGTGTTATGGCGAAAAATCAACGACACGGCGACGGCGATGGCAGCGCCAATCAGCAACATCACAGAGAGTTTTCGGACCAAAGCCTGGTCGCTGCTGGTTTCGCCGATAAAGCCGAGTGGAGAAAACCGGGTGGCACCCATGCCAATCACCAATACGCACGCCAGCACCGGAGCAGCACCCAGCTCCTGCCCCCACACTTGCAACGCAGCGGTAGAGACCGTGGCCAACAGGGCGCCAATCATCAGGTACAGGTCGACGCCCATTGCGATCCAATGGCCAGGGCGGTAATTGAACAGCCAGAACAGGTGCGCAATGCTGAGAATACCGCTGAGCACATACGCGGTATCCCAGCGTACGCCTGCCTCACCCGGGCCGAAACGGCCATACAACAGGAACACGATGACCGGAATGAATGCGCTGGCATTCGACAAATAGGCACGGCCTAGCTTGCTGATAGACATGCGGGTTTCCTTGGATAGAGATGCAATGAAATGCCTGAGTCCCGGGCTTAACTCTTGTGCCAGCGGAACATTAAGGTGGCTGCGGTGAGAAACAACGTGGTCCAGCCTGCCATGGCCAACAAGGGCAGCCACAGCGAAGGCAAGGGCGCTCCTTCGAGCATCACTTGGCGCAGTACCGAGACAAACTGGTTGATCGGAATCACCGAGAGAATGCTTTTGATCCAGGCTGGCGCATCGTTCAACGGGATGGTCAGGTTGCCGAAGAACAGGGCCGGGTAATGGATCAGATGGCACAGCAATTCGGTTTCCTTGACCGAGGAGGTGCGACTGGCCAGCAGGGTGCCGAGGCTCAGCAACATGGCGCCGCCCAGCAGAATGACCGGCAACGCACGCATGGACTGCACGCTCCACAGCGAGATATCAATGCCGTACCCGTACCGCGCCACCAGCAGCAAGGTGCCGACAGAAATCAGCATCATGAGCACCCGCGACATGAGAATAGAGGCCAGAAAGACCAGCTTCGGCACTGGAAAGCAGGCGTAGATCTTGAGTGCATTATGTTCACGCAAGCTTGCAATCGATAAGGCGGTGGACATGATGCCGAGTGACATCAAACAGATGACCAGAATGCCGGTTGTAAAGAACTGGCCGTAGTCGAAGGGCTTGGCACCGGAGGCCGTATCCTCGAAACGCACCAGGTCTGTTGAGACGATGCCGCGTCTGGCCGCTGAACACCTGACCGCGGCGATCTCGATCACGCGCGCTGCGGCGCGTACCGCCAGCTGACCCTTGAAGTCATAGTGCACCTGCAACGGTTCGTCGCCGGCCGCAAAGACGATGCGTACCGTGTCTGCTGCGATGGGGGCAGTGCTGCTGACGGTTGAAAAATTGGCCTTTACCGGATCTCCACCCGCAAATGCTTGCTGGATCGCCGACTGGCAACGGGTGTCCGAACTGGCCTGGGCGTCAGCCTCCAGAAACTGGATATTCACCGTGCCGAGTGAACCAGGATGACCGAAAGCCATCAGCATCACGGTCAACAGCAGGATGGGAAAGGCCAGCGCCCAGAACAGCGCCGACTTGCTGCGAAAAAACCCCAGCAGCTCGTTGCGCGTCAATATCGCCAGTATGCTAAACATCCTGTTCTCCCTGGGCGCAGAGGTGCAACATGTCGCGGTAATGGGTGGGGCCGAACTCAAAGTGCTGGAACGCAACATTGCCGATCAGGCGGCGTATCGACTGATCCAGTTCCTGCGTGCCATAGACGCTGATTTCAGTGTTTGATGGCTTCGACAACCGCAACGTGGCGCTTTCGCGTTCCAGCTGGTGATAGATGGCGTTGATATGATCACTGTCGTCCAGCTGCAGATAGGCATGGAAGGCGCCGACCAGGCGGTTCTTCAATGCTTCTTTATCGCCTCGATACTTAACGCCGCCGTTGCACACCCACACCACATCGCTTGCGGCATCCAGCTCTTCCTCCGAGTGGCAAATCATGATGATGGTCAGGTCGGCCAGGTCGTAGCGCAGCAGGTGTGCGACGCGCTCGATATACGCTCGGTCGAGCCCGGTAAACGGTTCGTCAAGGATTGCGATTTCCGGGTGGTGTGCCAGCGCCACGAACAAATCGAGCCGCTGTTTCTGGCCGCGTGACAGTGCCCGATAGGGCAGTTTGCGCAGCGCTTCGATATCCAGTGCCTGCGCCACCTGCGGGTCTTGCTTGCCGTACAGGGCCTGATGCAAATCGAGGATTTCCCTGACATTCGACGAGTCTTCATATTCGACCCGCTGCAATTGCACCCCCAACCGCTTGCGGTGCCGGGTGCTTTGCAGAAAACGCGACGCCGCAACCCCCAGAATCTGCGCTTCTTCCAGATGCGCCTGACGGAAGCCGAGCAAGGCTTCGATCAGGGTGGTTTTGCCAGCACCATTGGGGCCAATGATGGCGGTATGTCGACCGCGCCGGAACTGCAGATCGCGGACCTCGAAGTGGAAACTGCCAGCGCTGACCCGGATCAGTTTGGCCGCCGCCGCATAGGGTTCATCAGTGCGCGTGGGTGACAACTGCACCTCACGGTGCAGGGCAGGTTCGGACAGCCCGTGTGTTTCGTCCGTCAGCAGGATTTGACTGTTCATGTTCAATCGAACAACGCGACTTGGACATCGCGTTTGCCTTTGTAGGGATTGCGGCCATGGGCGACGGCAATGTTATCGATCAACAACATGTCACCGCTGTGCCAGGGAAACGCAATCTCCTGCGCCTCCAAGGCGTCGTATATCGGCGCGATTTCATCCTCCGAGATCGGCGAGCCGTCGCCCAGCCGCACATCGTAAGGGCGTGCCGGTTTGTCCTGATAGGCGTGCTGGATATAGGCGTAGCCCGGCTTGCCGAGGGAGCGGGCGTTGTTGTGTTGGGTCGACAGTTGATTGAACCAGATCGCTTCGCCGGTCAGCGGATGTTTCAACATGGCATCACCGGTATGCGAGACCGTGATGCTGCCATCGTCGAGCCACTGGTAATCGAGGTGGGTATCGCGGCACAGCTGTTCCACCTGCTGCGGATCATCGGTCAGGAACGCTTCATCCCAGGGGCGGTGGTATTCGCGCATATGGGTGTTACGCGGTTCATTCTCGGGTGTGCTGGGGGCACGGAAGTTGCGCAAGTACTGGATGCGCGCGGCGCTGAGGCGTTCGATCAATGACGGTGACAGGCGACGGGTGACGGCTCGCATATCACACAGTATGGTTTCGCCGCCTTGGTCAGAGGGCTGTTTGCAAAAGAAAGCCAGTTTCTGTGGATAGTGCGCCATGTAGGCCTTTTCCTGATGCAGACCGATTTTCAGGGTGGCCGGGATGCGTGTCGATTCGTAGACTCTGCCCTCGATGTTCTTGCGTGGCGTGGCGCCGCCGATATAACCGAACGCATGCTCAGGATAGTGTTGCGCAATGGCCTGGAAGTCCGCGTTCTCGCGCAATGGAAAACCACGGAACAACAGGCAACCGAACTCCAGCAGCATGCTGTCAAAGATTGCCTGGTGCTGGCGATACCAGGTCGTAAAAGCCTCGCGGTCATCGCTTAGCGTACTGTCGACAGGCGTTATGACGAGCGGCATGTGCTCCGGCGACAGAAAGCCACACTGTACCCGCGAGCCGCCCAGCATTTCGTTAAAGTGCTCAACCCTATCTAAACGATGATCCATAGCTTTTTCCCCGACGAGTTGCGTATCAAGCCAGCAAAGGCTTTTTGATGAGGATTTCGAAACCCAGTGCGCCCATGCCGGAACTTGGGCTGGTCACTACCGTGCAATGGTCCAGACCCGCTTCGATGACCAGCGCGCGTGCCTCTTCCAGGGTGACTTTTTCTTCAACATGGGTCGGTGGATAACCCACTGAAGCGCGCATTTGAGTGAACTTCTCCAGCAAGTCGGGGGCGACGTCGCGGCGCATGTCGTGCACCAGGCCAACCCCGCCCGGCTGCAGTACGCGATACATTTCAGTCAGGCTTTTCAGCTTGTCCGGCAAGTGATGCAAGGTGGCACGGCTGACAGCCATGGTCAGGCTGTTGTCGGCGAAGGGCAGGTCCAGGGCATCGCCGACTTTGAGTTCGATGGTATCGCTCAGGCCTAGCGCTTCGATGCGTGGTCGGCCTCCTTCGAGCATGGTTTCGTCCAGATCCAGGCCGATGAAATGCCAGCCTTTCAAAACCGGGTCGGCCGCCAGACGCACCGGGACCACGACGGTGGCGGTGCCGATATCGACCAGGGCGCCCGGCGGCAAGTCGCGGGCAATCTGGCGGATGCGGGTGACGAACAACACATCCCAGGGTTCCAGTGCTTGCGAGGCAAAGCGGTCGTACTCGTCAGCAGGGCGTAGATTTTTCAATAACATGGATACGTTCTCGTCTTGGTTAGCGTTAGAAGAAGATTCAGCGTTGAACTAGCCAGTGCGTGTGGCTCATTTCTTGTCTTACAGCCACCCCACTGGAACGGTGGCCAACAACTTGCGCGCGGCTTTGCTGTTGACACCGAAAGCAGGGCGATCGCGCCGCTCGATGGCATGCGCGACCATGGCCGCCACCCGGCCACAGAGCCCCAGGCCGACACCCCAACGGGCTTGGGTCACGCCGAGATCGAGCAGGGCTGCGGCGGTGATGAAGTCAATATTCGGACGTAGGCCTTTGCGCTCCAGAACGTGGGCACAAACAACGTCGTAAATCTCCAGATAGCGCCCCCCGAAACCCCACTGGGAAAACAGGGCCCTGATGTGCGGCGGTCGTGGGTCCTGCACAAACAGCGGATGGCCAAAGCCAAACAACAGGTTGCCCGGCTGATCCAGCGCGAGGTCGACCGCTTGCCGTATGTCAGCAGGGCTGGCCTGCGCACTGATGGTTTTGAGCCAGGTCATCGCTTCTTCTGCTGCGCCGACATGGTTCGGTCCGCTGGCCATGAAACCGGCCGCCACGGCCTGGGCAAGGGTGACACCGGTGCCGATGGCGGTACGGGGTACCAGCACCGTCGGCGTGATGTAGCCGAAACCGGCGTGCCAGGCCACCAGCAGGGCGTCAACGACACGAATGGCTAATGGGTCGATATCGGTCGCGCCCATTGCCGTCAACACGACCTCGGCGTGATGCGTCGATGCTGCGCCGGGGGCGCTATAACCGAGCGCCGTTTGCAGAAAGTGCGGCGTTGAAGCAACGCTGACCAGGCCCTCGATAAAATCCTGATGCGTAGGCAAGTCGCGAACGGTGGCTTCGATCAGGACAATATGTTCCAGCGCTGCCAGATCACCGAGAAGGCCGCAGGCGGCGGCCTGAACGATGCCGGCACCGCTGTCGGCCACGGCTTCGATGCCACGTCGATAGGCAGGCTCCGCCGACAGGTGGCTGGCAATGCGCACCAGAAGGGCGTCAACGGCCTGGCTCTCAGCAGGGGTCGGCAGGCTGCCAAACCACGCCAGCCATAGCGCCGTGGGGAAGTCGACAATGCCGATCAGGTCATTGAGGTTGCGACCCCTGACCCACAGCCCTTCATTAGGCTCAATCGTGGCGCCGTCGATATTGGTGCCGCGATACAGGGTGCGTGATCCGCCAAACAGGCTCTGCGGCGGTGTGGGTATCAGCGTGTCGGCCTGTGCCAACTCATCAAGCGCAATGCCGCAGTGGGCGACCAGCAGGTTTTCTATTGTGTGTGCGTGTTGCGTGACCGTCGGCAGGATGTTGGCGAAAAAATAGTGGGCGGTCTTGACCTTGCCACGGTAAAAAGCGGCTTCTTCGGCACTCAGTGGCTCGCGCAACTGACGCTCGGCCAGGCAGGCCGATTCAAGCAAGACCCAGGCGCTGGCGGTGAGACCGAGCATTTCCAGGAAGCGGGTATAGAACTGGCTGGTTTCGTGTGTGCGGCCTTCACGCACGTGCTCATTGATACGGGTTAGCGCCTGCTCCACGGCAACCATGGCGTTTTCCAGCGCCGGGAATTGGTCGTGCAGCTCAGAACCGACACCCGTTGTGTTGTTCAAGAAGGCATCCAGCTCTTCGCGCAGAAACTTGATCAGGCGTGAGTTCCTGCCAAAACCGAGCTTGTCGCGCACCAGGTCCTGGGACTGGATGTAGTTGGTCCCTTCCCAGATCGACAGGATTTTCACGTCGCGCGCATTTTGCTCGACAGGGTAAGCATCGGTGTAGCCGATACCGCCATGCACTTGTATCGCCAGTTCGCAGATTTTCCAGGCCTGGTCCGAGACGAACGCCTTGCACACCGGCGTGAACAGCAGCACCAGCTTGCGGTATTTTTCGACCTGGGCTTCGTCCAGTACCGGCTCGGCTTCCAGGGCAAATGCCTGGGTCGATGCGCCGGTCAACTTACCGAGCAGGCCACGGCAACCTTCTACCCGGGCCTTCATTTCCAGCAGCATGCGCTGCACGTCTGCGTGTTCGATGATGGCCACAGGCGGGGCGCTGGCATCGGAGGTGCGACTGATTGCACGGCCCTGGAACCGTTTGCCGGCGAAATCGACTGAATGCAGATAAGCGCTGGAAGCCAGGCCCAAGCCGATAATTGCCGTGCTCATACGGGCCTGGTTCATCAAGGGCACCAGTTGCAGCAATCCGGCATTCTTGCGGTCGCCCAGCAGTACGGCGCGGGTGGTGCCGGTTCGACCAAACACCAGTTGGGTATTGGCGCAGCCCTTCAATCCCATCTTGCGCAGCAATGAAGTGCACTCGACATGGTTGTCTTCCAGCTCGCCCGTTTCGGGATTAGGCCAGAAGCGCGGCACAAGGAGGCAGGACAGCGAGTAGGAGGTCGAGGTCGTGGTATTGATGCGGCCCAGAACAAAATAAACGGTGTTTTCGGTCAGCGAATGCATACCGGCCGAGATATAGACCTTTTCACCGCTGACGGAGTATTCGCCGTTTTCCAGTGGCTTTGCGAGGGTGGTGACCGCTGTCAGGTCGCTGCCGGCCTGCTGCTCAGTGGCGCAGAAACAAGCGTCCCAGTCGTAGCGCTGAAGCTTGCGCAGGTACGTTGCCTTTTGCGCTGCGGTAGCGTGCAGCTTCAACAGCTTGATGGCCGGAAAATTGAAGCCGCCGTAGGTCATGAACGCCGGATTGGCGCCCATGAACATTTCCTGGATGGTTTGCCGGATCAGGGGTGGCAAGGCCGGTTGCTGGGATTCGCTGTCGATGCCCAGCACCTGAATCCACTCTTCCTTATAGCGCTGCCAGAGTCCGTGGAACTCTTTGGGGATTTCGACCTTGCCGTTTTCCAGCAAGTGGCATTCCTGTCGGTCGGAGGCTTGATAGGCCTTGCCTAACTCATAAGCGAACGCCCTGGCGCGCTCCAGCAAGGCATCGTAGTAGGTACGATTTTTGTCGTTGAACGGCGCCCGTGTGAGAAAATTCTGGTCGGTTTTATGCAGTTCCCACAAAAAAAAGCGAAGCTCACGCAGGCTGACTTTATAAGCAGACATAGGTTTTCCTGATTAATAAGCGGTGTGTATCTGGGTTCAGGCGCCAGCCTGGATCTCGGCCACAATGGCGCCAGCGGTGCCGCACAACGCCGCATCCCAAAGCAGGGCGGTGGCTGTTTTACCCTGAGGCAGGGTGGCGCGCAGGCGCATAAGCGACAGCAAGGGGGCCGCGCTCGAGTGGTGCGCGCGGGCACCGAGTTCGAAATGTCGCTCTTGTGCAATGCCCAGTTCGCGACTGACGCCCAAGGTGAAGCTGTCGCTGAATCCGGCCGGTAATACCCAATCGATATCACTGGCTTTCAGGCCGGAACGTTCGATTGCCGTTTGCGCTGCGTTCACCGCCATCGGATGCAGGCGCTCAGCCAGAGCGGCAGGGGTCAGCCCCCAGGGGTTGTCAATGGCCGCGCCATAGTGCACCGCCGAGGCGCGTATCGCCCCCCAGCCAGGCGTCGTCTGAGCGTCGCCATCGAGCAAGATGGCGGCTGCGCCGTCGCCGTACACAACCAGATCCCCCCAGGCGCGAAAGAAGGGGTAGAGCCACTTATCGGACGCCACCAGCAGCACCTTGCCGCCGAGACTGACCAGCGCTTCGATCATGGTCAGTGCGTTGAACACGCCGGCAGTGCCCGATTGGCCGATGGCGAACGGCAACGCGTTGGGCAAGCCCAGTGCATGCTGGATACGGCCTGCGACCGACTCATTAATGCGTTGGTTAAGGGCGCTATTGGTCACCACAATGTGGGTCACCTGTGCCAGCGTTTCTGCCGGAACCTGTTGACGCAATCGCGTGACCGCTTCCAGTGCCAGGTCGGCGCAGCTTTGCAAGGGTGGCGCTACCGGCAGGGCGATGCTCGCCGTGGGAAGCAGTCGACGCTCTTCTTCGGCGTCGATCCTGCCTTTGCCACGAGGCATGGAAAAGACCGCCGACTTGTACAACAGATGGCCATAGCCGATGTTTTTTTCCTGAGCTTGTACCGCCCGGAAAGGGGTCGTATCGGGGACGTGAGAAGCGATAGCGCGGATTCGAAGCATGAGGCTATTCCGTGACCGTAAGTGAGGTGGAGAAAAACTCGGAAAACTGCTGCTTCAGCTGCTTTCGGTCGATCTTGCCGTTCGGATTGCGCGGTAAAGGCGAGTCATGGAAGGACACATGCAACGGCACCATATAGGTCGGCAGTTTGTCCCGGCACAGCTTGATCAGTGCCTGGGCGCTGGTTTGTATCTGCGGATGGGCGAACAGGCTGATGATGATGGCTTCGCCCTGTTGCGGATGCGGTACACCAAACGCTGCCGCCTCGGTCACGTCATCCACGGCAAAGAGGATTTCTTCGACTTCGGTGGGGCTGACGCGATAACCGGAGGTCTTGATCATGTCGTCGCTACGGGCAACGAAATACAGATAATCGTCGCTGTCGCGGTAGACGATATCGCCCGACCAGACCGCTGTTTCGGTACGCGAAATCTGCTGGTCCGGGTGTAACCAGGGACGAAAGCGTTGAGCGGTCAGTTCTGGATCATTCCAGTACCCGAGCGTGACGAACGCCCCGCGGTGCACCAATTCACCGTGCTCTCCAGCGGCACATTCGCTGCCGTCCTGGCGCATCACGCGAATATCAGCATTGGGGACCGCCTTGCCGATGGAGTCGGGTCGTGTGACGGCCGCTTCCGGCGCCAGGTAGGTGGAGCGGAAAGCCTCGGTCAAGCCGTACATCAGGTAGGGCAGCGCATTGGGAAATGCGGTTTTGAGTTTTTCCAGCAAAGGCGGTGGCATATGCCCGCCGGTATTGGCGAAGCAGCGAATGCGAGCGCCGGCAGGCTGCGGCCATTGCACTGACGCCAGTTGCATCCACAGTGGCGGCACGCCGGTAATCACGGTGACGCCATGGGCTTCACAGAACGTCGGGACTTCGCCCGCTTGCAGGAAATCCAGCGGGGCGTAGCAAGCACCGCTGACCAGCGCCGTGGTCAGCTGACTGAACCCGGCATCGAAGCTCAGCGGCAATACGCCCAGGATGACGTCATCGGCCCGCAAGCGCAGATAGTGAGCGACGCTATAGGCGCCAGACACCAGGTTACGTTGCGACAGCACCACGCCTTTGGGCCGTCCCGTAGAGCCGGAGGTGTACAAAATGGCCGCAGGATCACTGTCTGTGACGGCGGCGTATGCGTTGAAAAACGCCGCATCGGTCAGTGTGTTCAGGGTCTCGGACTGTAGTTTTTCCAGTTGCCAGGTATCGAGTTCGATGTCATTCAACGCCGCCTCGATGCGTCTTAGGCGTGCCCCCGTACTGATGAGCAAGCGAGCACCGCTGTCCAGCAGGATATGGCGTACCTGTTGCTCTTTGAGCTGAGGATTGATGGGCACCAGGATCGCACCCCGGGCATTGATTGCCAGGAACATGACGACGGTTTCGTACTGCTTGCCCGTATAGACAGCGACGCGTTCGCCCGCTTGCACGCCGCTATCGGCCAGCCTCTTTGCCGCCAGGCGCACGTCCTCCAGCAATTGGGAATAAGTCGCCATCTTTGCGCCTTGCGCGAACGCACGGCGGTCGCCATGGTGTTGGGCGCTGTCTTTCAACAGGTCGTACAAACTGATGTGGGCGGTCATGGTGACGTCCCTAGGATTGGTGGATATAGGTGTGTGCCGGGCTCTGCGAGAGGAAAGCGCTGACGCTGTACGTCTGGTTGTAGGCGCCGCAGTTGTCGAAGATCACCATATCGCCCACGCTCGGCGGGGCCGACAGTTCATGACTCCAGCCGATCACGTCGGCGCGGCTGCAGGTGCTGCCCACGAACTGGATCGGCAACGGGGGCGCGTCCCCCGGTGCCTGTTGACGCCGCAGCAGGCGCGGCTGCGCGTAGTTCTTCAACATGGCCTCAGTTTTGGCCAGCAGGAAGTTGTGGCTCAGGCCACCGTCGCAGACGGCAACGTAGCGCTCACCCAAGGCTTTGACTGAACGTACGCGGGTCACGAAAGTGCCTGCGCCAGCGAAGACCCCGCGCCCGGACTCGTGGACGACCTTGAAGTCTTTTTGCAGCGGCGCAATGCGCTGGCGATAAGCGTCAAACGTCTGCGCCTGGTTGTTGAAGTGCTCGGAGAAACCGCCACCGACGTTAAGAAATTCAACCGGCATGCCGGTGAGGCGTGCTACTTGTGGCGCGAATGCAGCGAGCGCATGGGCAAGGGCGGCGGCATCGGCACCCTTGTCATCGATGTGAAAGCTATTGGAGCCCGCAAACGTATGGAGGCCGATGATTGGCACGTTGGCCTGGGCCAATGTAACCGTCGTCAGCAAGGCGTCTTGGCGACTCATGCCGAAGTGGTCCGCCGGGTGTTTGCCCGAGCTGACCAGTTGGCCCGCGTTCAAGCGCAAAATCGTTTGCGGCGCGGTCTGTTTGCCGATGACGCGAATCAGTCTCTGCGCCTGCTCCAGGCTGTCGATGATGAACGTGCAGCGTGAGGCCAGGGCCGCGCGCATGAAATCTTCATCCATTGACGGATTGTTCACGTATTTGGGGGTGTTGATGCGACCCGCCACAATATCGAGTTCGCCCAGGCTGGCCAGCTCCACACCGTCGACGAAGGCATGGCCGCAGCGGATCAACAAATCCAGGTTTGGATTGGCCTTGAGCGACACAATCAACGGTGTACCCAGACGCTCGCGTAAATCAGCGTAACGCGCCTGTACGACAGTGGGGTCCAGTACGTAGCAAGGCGTTTTCAGATTCAGCAGCCATTGGTCGG
The DNA here is from genome assembly GCF_005930585.1 of Pseudomonas sp. FSL W7-0098. Taxonomy (NCBI): domain Bacteria; kingdom Pseudomonadati; phylum Pseudomonadota; class Gammaproteobacteria; order Pseudomonadales; family Pseudomonadaceae; genus Pseudomonas; species Pseudomonas sp. FSL W7-0098. Next base: position 196,563 of record NZ_RXHW01000008.1, on the reverse strand, counting down.
TCGTTGCGTCGTCGCTTCTGACAGGCGCGCAGGCGGTGGTCATGGTCATGTCAATTCACCGGATGAAGGGTCAATGCCGAAAATGAACCGTTGTCCGATTCCGTTATGTTCATCAGGTGCGCCCCGGCATCGACCTTGCTCAAGCCAATATCGGCAAGGTTGATCGCCAGGTCCGAGCCAAAGGAGTGGCCTTTGTTCAGAATGTTGTCGGAGTAGAGCGTGGAGGAGGGAATGGCCATGGCGCCACAGAAGGCTTTCCAGCCAGAGTGGTTGGAGTTGTAAGGCAAAATGCATGAGAAATCGCTAAGCGCCATGCCACAGTCGGCCACGGCTTCCTTCATGACTTTGCGGGTGTAGTGCCACTCCAGATTGAACATTTCCTTTTTCACCGCGTTGTTGGTCACGGAGCCCAGATACCAGCTGCCGTAATTGCGCACGGCCGTTGCACCGACCCGGTTACGCCGGCTGTTACGGGTCACCAGCAAGCACCCTGCGCCATCACTTAAGATGCTTGCCTGCAACACCCGGTAACGCTCGATAAAGACGCGGTCGGACGACACGATCAGCACCGAGTGCAATTGGCTATGGACATTCATCAAGGCCTTGGCCATCTGAATGGCGACGCTGATCGACGAGCAATTGAGCTGTGCGATCGAGCCGGCCCAGACAGGCTTTATGCCGAATGCCGTGGCCACTTCCATGGGCAGGCTGCGTGGCGCCGGCGGTACGCTGAATAGCCCGGTATGAACATGGATGACCGCACCGATGTCGCTGCCCTTGAAGCCTTGCTCCTCTTGCAGGCGAGCGACAGCGCGCTTGGCCAGCTCGACCTCGTCGATGTCCGGTGATACATGGAAATAACGGCAACCCGCATTGCGGATCATGTCAAAGCGCTCGGCGGGCAACTTATGGTGCTGAGCCCAGTCATTGAGGTCCTGGCGCTCGCCGGGTAACTCGTAAGCGGCGGCTTCAATACCGATCGTGAAGGGGGCGGGGCTGTTTGTTGCCGCAGTAGTTGGGGGCGTCATGACTGTATTCCTGTTAAGCCGGCATTGGCATGGCGGCGTAGTCCAGCACTCTGAGCTTTTCAAAGGCATCGCTTACACGGGGCGTCAGCAAACCCATTTCGCGGATGGTCGGCACCAGCCGCCGGAAAATGGAACGGCGCATGGAGTTGGCCACTTCAGAACTCCTGACCAGGTGGCTGCACTCTTTTTTGGATAAGCCCATCGGCTCCCATATGTCGTCGGCGCACAGGTGCTCGTACAAGGTGTAAGCACCTTCAACCACAAACTCTTCGCGCTCCTTGCGTTCAGTTCCGCTCATTTCCTTGTACACACTGCCCAGCGTGATGCGGCCAATGGCGAAATGGCGCGCCTCATCGCGCTGAATGCGCGTCATCAGGTCTTTGATAAAAGGGTCTTTGGTGTAGGCGACCATGCTTTGAAACAGTGACAGCGCAATGCCCTCCACCAGCACTTGCATGCCGAGGTTGGTCATATCGAGTTTGCTGGCGGTAATGGTGTCTTCCAGCAGGCCTTTGAGCGCCTTGCTCATGGGGTAGCTGATGGGCAGCTTGTTATTCACCAGGCGCCCGAATGCTTCAATATGACGGGCTTCATCGATGATTTGCCCGGCAGCACAGAGGCGAGCCGAGAGGCTTTCTTCTGCCACCGCCAGTTTCGATGCGCAAATCAGGGCAGCCTGTTCACCGTGCAGTACCTGTGACAGGGTCCAGCCTTGCGAGTGATGGCGAATTTCGGCGCGGTTTTTTTCATTCATTTTGTTCCAGACATCGGTGCCGTAGATCAGCAGTGTGCCGTCCGGCATGCCCAGTGGATTGTCCGGGTTGAGGTCGTAGCTCCAATCGATGTCGGTATTGACATCCCACTGGTTGGCCTTGGTTTTCTGATACAGCGCATTCAAGCTGTCATTGCTGAAATCGTAGGTCTGAGACATGTAAGCCTCGACCGAGAAATTCCACTTGATCGGCTCGCCATCATCCAATGTCGGTTTGTGCTCTGTTTGCATGATCACACCTGTACGTGCGTGCATTTCGGTTGAGAGGTGGTGAACGGCTCATGCACAGGAGATGTGTGCACCTGTGCCGCGAAGTAGTCCAGGTCGGGTAAGAACCACTCGGTGATGGCTGGCGTTTGCGCGGTATTCCAGGCTGCGATGTGCAGGAGGTTATCGCCGCCGTCCCACAGGTCGCGGCGAATCTGTTCGGCGCTGATCCAGACCACCGGCGTCTGTAGCTGGCGCGCCCAGAACAAGGCTTCGTTCCATAAATGGGCGCCCATCGTCACGCGTGGATCGAGCAGGTTTTTTGGCAACGCAAGGTCGATGGAAGGCATGCGTACCTGCGCCAGGAGAAGCGTCTGCTCACCGCAGCTGCCCCAAATGTACTGGGCCAGCGTGGACAGCAGGGTGTAGTACTGCTGGTTGTTGACCAGCACAGGCGCGGGATTGTCGTGTGCGTACACACTTCGGCGTGCATAGTCTTGCGTTTCGAGCAGTGGCAGGTTGCGAGCCGAACAAGGGATCGCCAGGTTGTAATCGGGGTTACGCTGCAACAGCAGGGAACAGGTTTGCGCGCTCTTCACATTTCACCTTCCAATGCATAGTGCAGATCAGGCGCGAGGGTTATCTGGGCAATCGAAAAATAGCCGTTCATTGCCAGCGAAGAAACGATGCAATCGCTACCCGTGTGCGCGGAACCCGCACCCAGCTCCCCCAATAGCGAAAGCCAGGGGTCGCTGCCGAATGAATGGCCAAATCGTTGATAATGGTCGGCGTGCACAGACGAAGTGTCGAAGCACTTGAACAGCGCGCGGCGCGACATCTCTGGAAAAAACGGTACTGCAATGCCTAGACCTGGCCGGCTTTCGGTGAAACTGCGCAGGTTTCGTCCTAATTGCAGTAGCGCATTAGCCTGGCTTGAAGTGCCGATGACCAGCATGTTTTTGGCCTCTGGAATCACGTCAATCACTAACGTGCAGATGCCAAAACCGGAATTCCCCCAGCGGTTGTTGCCTAACCAGTAAGTAAAATTGTGGATATCGGTATCGACAATCTGCAGTAACAGCCTGCGACGACCGCTGAACTGAGCCTTCCCCTGGATATATCGCAGGATGAAACCCCAGCCCGTGCATTCATAGGCGTTGGTGACCCAGTCAGGACGGCGCCCATACTGGGTGGCTATCGCCTCCTGGAAATAGCCTGCATGTGGCGAACCGTCTGCCAAAAACTGTGACAGCACAGTAGAGCTCACCACGTAATCGTCGATAGGGCCTGCGTCGCTTGCATAGCGGCAAGCCTCATCGCCTACCCGCTGCCCCAATGCCAACGCTGCATCCTCCAGGCTGACCTGGTGCGATACAAAGGGCGTTTCTGTGCGTCGGTAAGCTAGCGTATGGACCCTGAAAGCCGGAGCGGTGCCAAGCGACTGCGTTGATGCAAAGGGCTGCGAGTTCGACATGTTGAGCTTCTGGTATGAGGGTGGCTGGCGATCAGGCGACTTGTTGCTGCTGCAACTGCGAGTCGATTTGCTCCAGAGTGGTGTACTGCGTGATGTTCAGTTGCTCAGGATCAATCGATCCGTAGAGCTGTTCGCAATAGACGATCAGCTCAACCACGTTGAGTGAATCGATACCCAGTTCGCCCAAACCGACATGGGTATCGACGGATTCGATATTGAGAATCTTGGCGGCTTCTTTCTTCAGAAGTTCCAGCGTGTTGAGGGTTTCAGTCGTCATTGGTGCATCTCCTGGGGTTAAAGCGGATTAAAGTGAGTCGGATACGGGCTTGGCTACGCGCATGCTTGCGCGCAATTCGTGATAACAGCGGTAAGAGCTGCCTTCCATTTTGGTAAACGCCAACAGGTCACGCTGGTCGAGAAAACTCGGTACGGCAGAGCGGCTGACCAGATGCAAAAGCAGTTCATTGGAGGCGAATTTCAGTGCCAGCACGCGGTGCACGTCTTCGCTCTCATAGCGGTCGGACAGCGTCTTGGTACGGGCGGCGGCAGCGATGAAGTCGCGTGACGCGCGTTCGTCGGGTGTCAGTTCGAGGCGGCCCTGACTTGCCAGCCAGTCAACATGGGCCATCAGTGCGCGCACCAGGAAAGGCCGTACCGTCGTCAGATATTTATTGAGTACCGCAGGGCCGCCCACTTTCAGACGATCTTCCTGGGAAACCTGCACCGTGCCCTTGACGTTCCCCAACTGCACGACATCGCCGAGAAAGGGCTCGCCGCAGAGGGTTCGCTTGAGGGTCTTGTATTGCTCGGGCCAGACCAGGAAGGCTGAAGGGAAAAACGAGCCCGGCGTGCGGGCGGCAACGATTGCCATGCCATCAAGGTTGGCGTACATGCCCCATACCTTGTCGATATGCAGCTTGAAACCATCCCCTTCCGGCTGGGCGACAGTGCGCCAGCTAGTGAGGGTAGGGCCGCCGGCATCACTCATCAGAAAACGCAGGGCGCTGCCGGCATCAATGCTGGCGCGCGCCCGTTCGTATTGATCCGGCGTCAGGAACAGCGAAAACAAATGGGCGAAGTTCTGCATGAACGATCGGTAGTGCAACGCCAGACCGTCTTGCCGAATGCGCTCCAGAATATGTTCCAAGTCATGGCTCGGCTGCGACAGGGCCACCGAGGGGCGGTTTAATTGCTCGGCAGGCTCATAGTCTTGCGGTGTCTGCGAAATCAACATATCTGAATCCATCAGTCGCACTGAAGCGCGCGAAATAATATGGATCAAGTGAGCAGGCAGTTCGCCGTATGTCGATAAGCGATGAAGAACCGGTTGTGCACACACATTCAATAATGAATGGCGTGACGAAGCCGTATCCCCACCTTGCGTCAAAGTGTGCATAGTGTGTGATCCAGTATTTGAAAGTTGCAGTGCTTCAGTGTGTCGATGTTATTGGCGTGGTTGTAGATTAACTAACAAGCTGTTCGCGATCGGCCTTGTCTTTGTTGTCCAGTACGGTTTGCAGATAAATAGTTCGGCATTCCAGGCGCTTGAGTTTGTTGCTGGTCGTACGTGGCAAACTTCCGGGTAGCACGAATGTAATGGCGTGGGCACCAAATCCGAACTTCTCACGCAATTGGTTTTGAAGTTGGGTGCGCAGTTCGATAGGGTTATGCTTCGTTTCAAGCTCGATCAGAATCGCCAGGCTCTCGGTTCTCTGTGTCTCGTCGTAGATACCGAAGGCCGCTATTGCATTACCCCCGCTGGCCAATAAAGGGTGTGAGGCAATGACGTCTTCAATTTCATGGGGGAAATAATTACTGCCACGGATAATGATGAGTTCTTTCTTGCGGCCGAGTACAAACAAGTGCTCATCCACGCGATAACCTATATCCCCGGTCGCAAACCAGTCGCCGCTCTGGTAGTGCTCGGTCTGGCCTTCGGCGGGTAAATAGCCGGACATGACCGAAGAACCACGTATGAAAATTTCGCCCACTTCGCGGTCCTTGGCGTCGGAACTGTCCAAAGCCCTTACCGCCACTTGCATCCCGTCAATCGGCCGGCCCATCGACAGTACGGTTTCTACCCGCCGACTGTTATCGTCGGCGCGGCGTGCCTGCCAATGATCGATTACCGCGCCGGAGTCGATACGGTCAGGAATCACGTAGGAGAGCGCCTGCTTGTCGTAATCAAAGGTCGTGTTATGCATGGTCACTGCCAGCGTCGATTCCGCCATGCCGTAGCAGGGTTGCAGCGCAGAACGTGAAAGGCCGTGGGGCGAGAATGTCTGTGCAAACTCCCTCAGGCAGGCTTCATCGACCCTTTCGGCGCCGACAAAGATATTGCGCAACTTGCTCAGATCCACCTCTTTCATTGACGCTTCGCGGTAACGGCGAATGCAATACTGCAGGGCGAAAGTCGGCGCCGCCGTGGTGGTTGCGCCAAAGCTGGACATGCGCTTGAGCCAGCCAAGCGGGTTGCGAATAAAACTGGCCGGCTGCATCAATAGCAGCGGTGCCTGGTAATACAGGTTCGACAGTAGCGTCACCAGGCCCATGTCGTGATGCAGCGGCAGCCAGGACGCAGAGGCGTCGCCGCGTTCGACACTGTAGCCAACAACACCGCCGATACCGCGCACATTGGCGATGACATTGCGATGGCTCAGGATGGCGGCCTTGGGGCGACCGGTCGAGCCCGAGGTCAGTTGCACATGATGGCCGCTGTCAGCCTGGCAGCGTTCCACGCGCACTGGAAACCCTGCGCTGGCAGCGAGGCTCACCTCTGCGCTCGTGACCACGCGTACAGGCAGGTTGGAAAGCAAGCGCTGGAGTGCCGGTGTATTGCTTTCGGATGCGATCAGCAGGCGCGGTGCAAACAACTGACAGGCCACATATATCTGATTGCGCGGTGAGTCTGCCATCAATCTTCCAGGCAGCGCGACGGTGCAAGGCAAGGCGCCAATCAACACGCATCCAGTCAGCAGTAACAAGTGATCGATCGATGCCGGCAGGGCAAGAATAACTAGGTCATTACGAACAACCCCCAGTTCGGTCAGGGCTGAAGAGACCGCCAATGCTTGTTGTGCCAACGCTGCATAGGAAATGCTTTTTTCTTCCCCGTTCTCTTCTATAACAGTAATTTGCCGCAGTGCACTTTGCTGTGGATTATCCAAGGCAGACAAAATAGCATCGATCATTGTTTCCAATTTCCGATCTCCGGGAAGTCAATCAAACAAGTCTGTCAAATATTACAAATTCAATACAACGCTCTAGTGAGCATACAAACCTGTAGTGCCCGGTCTGGCGGACTTTATGGGATGGAACAGTGTTTGTAAATCGGTCGGGTGAAAGTTTCATAATCTTTCATGTTCGTTTGTAGTCGGCGCTATTGCCCGGTTCTAAAGCAAGTTTATAGTTGTTTAAGTGTCTAAACACTTGTTACTCGGCGTTGGATGTTTTGTATTTAAGTCGTGCGCGCAGTCGTTTACTTTTGTAGTACGTGTCGACTCTTTAGTTGTGGGAGTGTCTCGAATAAGTCGTTGGTAGTGCGGGGTAAGCGTGCTCTTCAAGATCACGTATTTCGGCGCTTCCGGCGTATTCTTATAACGGGCGTACTCGTCGTCCAATGAGTACTTTCTCTCCCGGTTTGGTGTTTGCTGCAGTTACGATGCCTGATCTTCGGGTTACACATTTTGTCTAGTGGTGTATTGAATGGCGGCAGTTTCAGGCAAGCCTCAACCGATTATTTCCCGCGCCTGACGTGTCATTGACTACGCTGTACCTGATCGAAATTACAGACGCGCCCTGTCTCGAACCTAATCCCTTCGATACGGTTGGCCTATCAAGGATGTGCAGGAGGCCCCCGGGTTTGTACAAATTCAAAACAGCGTTTCTGCTTCTTGTCCTGTTGTGCTCGGGCAATGGCATGCTTTTGGCCGCCCCTACGCTGGCCTCTGTGATCAAGGCCGAGGAATCCGATGGCAAGCCTCCCGTGCTGGTGGATGGCGGGCTGCTGGGGGCTTTGGGTGCGGGGATGGACGAGGTTCAAGGTCAGCTCGGCCTGAGTATGCAGTTGCTGGACGCCTGGCGTTTACGCACCGAGCGGGCGGCAGGTGAAGTAGGGCAACTGGTCGAGCAGGCATCCACACATCCTTCATGGAGTGGTGTAGGCGACTTTTTCTTGCTGACGGTTATCTGGTCCGGCGTTTTTTTCGGGTTGATGCTCGCAGGAAGATTGCTGGCGCGTTATTTGTGTACCACGCGTTCGATGGTTGACCGGCCACGCATCCAGACGCTGGTGGGTTATGTGGTGCCCTACATGTTGCCTGCGCTGGTCTCGTTGATGCTGGCCCTGTACGCCAGCCGCATGCTGCAAGACACCTTGGGTCGCTCGTTCGGCCTGACCCTGACCTATGCCGGCAGCGCCGGGGTGTTCTGTGTGGCGCTGGTGCTGTCACTGAGTACCTTGTTTGAAACGGGCCACAAGCGCCGCGCGGTGCAGATTATTCGTCAGTACTCGAAACGGGCGCTGTTCTTGATCGGCTTTTTTTCGGCACTGAGCGACGCAATGAGCAGCCCGCAAATTGCGCGGCAAATCGGCGGCAATATCGCCAGTTGTCTGTCGGTATTCGCCGGCCTGCTGGCGTGCGCCATTCTGGGCTGGCTGGTGGTACGGCTGCGGCGGCCCGTGGCTCACCTGATCCGCAATCGGGCCCTGGCACAACGGCTCGGGCAGCCAGCCTTGCAAGAGTCGTTGCGCATTTTTTCGGTACTCTGGTACTGGCCCGTGCTGCTGATGTTGCTGGTGAGCGCGCGCAATTTACTGGGCGTGGGTGAGGGCAGTGAACGTGCCTTGCGCAGTGCATTGCTGACATCGGGCCTGCTGATCGGCACGGTATTTCTGAGCACGATTCTGCACCATTCGTTTCGGGCGCGAACCCAGCATACAGGGGCCTATAAAGAGCGTTTTATCGGTGTGGTTTACGCATTGCTGCGCATTGCCCTGGCCGTGACCTTTATTGAGTTGCTGGCGAAGATCTGGGGTTTCTCGCTGTTGGCCTTCGCTTCCGACAGCAATACCGGCAAGGTCATCAGTGATTCCCTGGGCCATATCCTGTTGATCCTTCTGGTGACCTGGTTGACCTGGGTGGTCCTCGACACGGCCATTCAACAAGCGCTGGAACCGGCCACCAACCGGCGCGGGAGCCATGAGCCCAGTACGCGAATCAAGACCATCCTGCCGCTGGCGCGCAATGCTATCAAAGTGATTCTGGTGGTGATCTGTACCATCACCACCATGGCCAATCTGGGGGTGAACGTCGCGCCCTTCCTGGCTGGCGCCGGGGTGATAGGCCTGGCCATCGGCTTTGGCTCCCAGCAGTTGGTGCAGGACGTGATTACCGGGCTGTTTATCATTATTGAAGACACCATCTCGGTGGGTGACTGGGTGGTGATCGACTCCGCCCATGCCGGCACCGTCGAGGGGTTGACCATCCGAACCCTGCGCCTTCGCGATTCGAGAGGTTTTGTCCATTCGGTGCCTTTTGGTCAGATCAAGGCCGTCATCAACCATTCCCGGCAGTTTGCCTATGCCTTTTTTTCCGTGCAGTTCACCTATGACACCGATATGGACAAAGCGACGGCCCTGATTCGGGAAGCGGGGAGCCAGATCAGCAGCGATCCTTTGCTCAGCCTGAGCCTGCAGGGTTCGCTGACGATCTTTGGCGTCGACAGCATGAACCTCGATGGCGTGACCATAACCGCGCAGTTCCGAACCATGTCCGGGGCGCAGAACACCGTGAGCCGGGCATTCAATGACCGGCTTAAAAAGCTTGTGGATAAGTCGCCGGATGTTCACTTCGCACAGCATTATCCACAGGGGTTTCTGCTGCCCGTGCGGGAGCCGGAACAAACGCTGCCAGCGGACTCCTTGGCGCAACGGTCTACGGTATTACTGACTGATATTCCGCCCAGATCCCAATGAAGGCCTTTTAGCATGAGGCAGTTTGTCAGTGACGGGTGGGCAAGAAACCCGCAAAATGCGGCTATCTTGATTAGGGTCAGCAGCTTTCACGGCTGGTTTTCTGGTATACATCACCGTTCTAAATAGACTGAGCCTGCATACTTTATGCGAATGCGCCTTATGTTATTGGGCGGCGGAAATGCCCTCGGGCAGGCGCTGATTCGTCTGGGTGCCGAGGAAGACATCAATTTCCTAGCCCCGCGCCCGCCGCAAGACGGTTGGGACGCCGCGAGCCTCACGCAACTGCTCGATGACACCCGCCCGGATGCTGTCATCAACCTTGCGTACTACTTCGACTGGTTTCAGGCGCAGACAGTAAGCGAGTCGCGTCTTGCCGCCCAGGAGCGCGCTGTCGAGCGTCTGGCCGAGCTGTGCCAGCACCACAGCATCACCTTGTTGCAACCTTCCAGCTATCGGGTTTTCGATGGCTCGCGTGCGACGGCCTACAGCGAAAAAGACGAACCCGTCCCGCTCGGGTTGCGCGGTCAGGCACTGTGGCGTATCGAACAAAGTGTGCGGGCCATTTGCCCGCAACATGTGCTGCTGCGTTTTGGCTGGTTGCTCGATGACAGCCCGGATGGCACCCTCGGGCGGTTTCTGGCCCAGGCCGAAAAACCGGGTGAGTTGTTGATGGCCGATGATCGACGGGGCAACCCGACGCCGGTGGATGATGCGGCGCGGGTGATTATCTCGGTACTCAAGCAGCTCGATTGCGCGGCGCCGCTGTGGGGCACTTACCACTACGCCGGGCACGAAGCGACAACGCCGCTGGCGCTGGGGCAGGCGATCCTGGCCGAGGCCCGTAACCTGCACGAACTGGCAATCGAAGCGCCGACACCCCAGGCGCACGCCGCGCGGCCCGACGCGGCAGAAGAACCCCAGCACGCGGTGCTGGCGTGCAAAAAAATTCTACACACCTTCGGGATCAAGCCTCGCGCCTGGCGCGCGGCGTTCCCCACTTTACTGGACAGGTTTTATCGTCATGGTTGATGCTCCCGTTTTAATCACCGGTGGTGCCGGTTTTATTGGCTCCAACCTGGTAGACGCCTTGTTGGCCAAGGGCTACTCCGTAAGAATTCTCGATGACATGTCCACAGGCAAACGCAGCAACTTGCCAATGGCCAACTCGCGGGTCGAGCTGATTGAAGGTGACGTGGCCGATGCCGCACTGGTTGCCAAAGTCATGGCCGGTTGCAGCGCAGTGGTTCACCTGGCGGCGGTTGCTTCGGTACAAGCCTCGGTAGACGACCCGGTGCGTACTCACCAAAGCAACTTCATCGGCACCCTGAATGTATGCGAAGCCATGCGCGAAACAGGGATCAAGCGCGTTGTTTTCGCCTCCAGTGCTGCGGTCTACGGCAATAACGGCGAAGGCGAGTCGATTGTCGAAGACACGCCTAAAGCGCCATTGACACCTTATGCCGCCGACAAGTTGTCCAGCGAGTACTACCTGGATTTCTATCGTCGCCAGCACGGTCTGGAGCCGGTGATCTTTCGCTTCTTCAATATCTTTGGCCCGCGCCAGGATCCCTCCTCGCCTTATTCGGGCGTGATCAGCATTTTCAGTGAGCGTGCTGAAAAGGGCCTGCCGATCACCATCTTTGGCGATGGCGAACAAACGCGCGACTTCGTGTATGTGGGTGATCTGGTCAAGATTCTGGTGCAAGCCGTCGAAACCGAGAACGCTGAAGCGGGTGCCGTGAACGTGGGCTTGAACAAGGCCACTACACTCAATCAAATGCTGGCAGCGTTGAGCGAAGTGGTCGGCGAGTTGCCACCGATCAGCCACGGTCCGGCCCGCTCGGGTGATATCCGCCATTCCCGTGCTGACAATAGCCGTTTGTTGCAACGCTTCACCCTCGGTGAAACCACACCAATGAGTGTCGGGCTGGCACGCCTGCTAGGCCGCTAAGAATCTCCCGCCCACAAAAAAGGCGCCTTTCGAAGGCGCCTTTTTTATGATTGCCGGACTTAGAATTTGTAGCCCAGGCCAACCATGTATACCCATGGGTCCACGTCTACGTTGACCTTGGCACGAGTGCCTGGTGCCACGGCGTTGTTTTCCACAGTGGCGCGGGTGTCGATATCGATATAACGCGCCTGGGCGTTGATCATGATGTTGTCGGTCAGCATGTAGTCAGCACCCAGCTGCCAGGCCATGCCCCAGGAGTTTTTTGCCTTGAAGTTGTCGAACCCTTCGGCGCTGGCACGGCTGCCGACGTGTTCGTCGTAGATCCAGGTGTAGTTGATGCCGGCACCGACGTAAGGCTGGAATGCCGATTTGGTATCCAGTGGGTAGTACACAACGCTCAGGGTTGGCGGCAAGTGTTTGAGGCTACCCAGTTTGCCGTTGGCGGCTGCCAGGCCAGTACCCTTGAGTTTCACGTCATGCTCAAACGGTGTGGCTGCCAGCAATTCGATACCCACATGGTCGGTGATCATGTAAGCGAAGTTCAGACCCAGTTGCGTGTCGCTGCTCATGGTCGCCTTGCCACCCAGATCAGCACCTGCCAACGGGCCTTGATCAACCTTGACGCTGGAGCTGTCGGCTTTCGGGTTTACCGTGATAGCACCGGCACGCACGATGATGTCGCCTTCCGTGTGCGCGTGGGCAAGAGGGGCGACGACGGCGAGCGCAAGGGCGGCTGCGCTGAGCAAAGACTTGTGCATGGGAGCTCCATTTGGATATTTAAAATTTATATAACCAATGGTAATGAGCGCCCAGGCCTGTTCAGTTGACCCAGCTCAATGAAAGCGTGAAGTTGTGAAAAATTCGTTAATTGCCCAGAGCTCCTCACCCCAACCTTCTCCCGGAGGGAGAGGGAGCTGATGGGTGGCGTTGCGCAAACCTGCTTTTGCTTTCAGTCCCTTCTCCCACTGGAAGAGGGCTAGGGTGAGGGGCCTTTGGGGTTACTCCGGCAATTCATACACCACGATCCGCTGCGCATCCATCTGATACCCCGCATCCGCCAGTTCGCTAGTGCTGGCCTTGACCTGCAGCGCGCCCACGATCCAGTACGGCTGGTACAACTCGTCGAGTTTGACCCCTTCCTTGCTGGTCACGTGCACGATCTGGTTCGACGGCGGTGGCGGTACATGGATGCAGGCACCGAAGTACGGCACCAGCAAAAAGTCCGTGGTGCGCCCGTCTTCGCTGACTTCAAGGGGCACGATATACCCCGGCAGGCGAATCAACTGGCCATCCAGCGCCGGGACCACCGGCGCATTGGGCAAGTCCTGCCTGGCTGCCGGGGCGGCTTCCATATTGCCCATCTGCGAGAGGTCATGCAGGGGCGTCATGTCCGGTGCTTCAGGCGGCGCATCCGCCGGGATCATTTCCGACCAGGTCAGCTCTTTCGGTTCGGCCGCCAACAGCGGCGTCGCAACCAGCAGTAACAGTGCCAGCAGCACGCGAGACATTGCAGACCTTTTCATAAATGTAAGCTCATAAACGAATGGACAGACCATCTGCCAGCGATTGTCGGTAGGCGCGCCAGGCAGGCACGCAGCCCATCAACAGGGCCGCTGCCAGAATACCGCCGAGCAGCGTCCATTCATATTCACTTGGCCACGCCAGTGGCAAATACAACCCGTAGTTCGATTGCACATAGCCTTGCGCGACGGCAATGCACACATACAACAGACCGACACCGGCGATCACTCCGGCGAGTGCCAGAGCCAGTGCTTCGAACACCAGTAACGTGGCGATATGCCAAGGGCGGGCGCCCACGGAGCGCAAGATCGCCATCTCGCGGCGCCGCTCATTGAGGCTGGTCAAGATTGCGGTGAGCATGCCGATCAGTCCGGTCAGTACCACAAACAGCGACACCACAAACAACGCTTTTTCAGCAGTGCTCATCAAGCTCCAGAGTTCCTGCAGGGCTACGCCGGGCAAAATCGCCATCATCGGCTCACCGCGAAAATCGTTGATCTCCCGTTGCAGGGCAAAAGTCGAAATTTTGCTGTTCAGGCCCAGCATGAACGCAGTGATGGCCTGGGGGGTTAGGTCCATATTGCGGGCCTGGTCAGCGCTGATACGCCCGGCACCGTGGGCGGGCACGCCGTTATGCCAGTCGATATGGATTGCTTCCATACCGCCCAGGCTGATATGCAGCGTGCGGTCCACCGGGGTACCGGTGCGCGCGAGAATGCCAACCACGGTGAACGGTTTGTCGTCGTGCTTGACCAGGCTGATCGCCGCCACGCCATGAGCCAGCACCAGTTTGTCGCCCAGTTTGTAATGCAGGGCATCGGCGACTTCGGCACCCAGTACCACTTCGAACGGATCGCTGGCAAAAGGACGGCCGCTGGCCAGTTTCAGGTTTTGCTTGTGGCCGTACTGGTAGTGCTCGAAGTACGCCTCGCTGGTGCCCATCACCCGATAGCCGCGGTGCGAGTCGCCCAGGGACATGGGGATGGCCCATTTCACTTTCGGGTTGTTGGCGAAATGTTCAAAGCTGTCCCAACGAATATTGTTGGTGGCATTGCCGATGCGGAACACCGAATACAGCAGCAGATTGACCGAGCCCGAGCGGGCACCCACGATCAGGTCGGTGCCGCTGATGGTACTGGCGAAGCTGGCGCGGGCTTCGGTGCGGACCCGCTCCACGGCCAGCAGCAGGCACACCGACAGGGCAATGGCGAAGGCGGTCAGCAGTGCGGTAAAGCGGCGGTTGGCCAGGCTGGCCAACGCTAGACGAAACAGATACATCTCAGACCTCTACCGACAGGGCGGCGCGATTGAGTTCAGACAACGACAGGTTACGGTCGAACAGAGGGGCCAGGCTTTGATCGTGGCTGACAAACAACAGGCTGGCACCCGCTTCACGGCATTCGGCAAACAGCAGCTGGATAAAGGCTTCGCGAGCGTCCGCGTCCAGCGCTGATGTGGGCTCGTCGGCAATCACCAGTTCGGGCTGACCGATCAGTGCGCGGGCGGCGGCAACACGCTGCTGCTGGCCGATGGATAACGAGTCTGCACGTCGCTCCAGCAGGGCCGGGTCTTTAAGGCCCAGATGGGCCAGCAGGGTTTGCGCGGCGTTATCCACACTGCCGTGGCGTTGCACGGCGCGGCTGGCACGCAGTTTGGAAAAGTGGCAAGGCAGTTCGACGTTCTCGCGAACCGACAAAAATGGCAGCAAATTGAATTGCTGGAAGATATAGCCCGTGTGGTCAACCCGAAAACGGTCACGGGCCCCGGAGCCCAGCTCTCCCAGCTCCTGGCCGAGCAAGCGGATGCTGCCGCTGTTGGCTTTTTGCACGCCGCCAAGCAACCCCAGCAAAGTGGTTTTGCCACTGCCACTGGGGCCTTTGAGGAACAGGGTTTCACCTGCTTGCAGGCGAAACGCCGGAATATCCAGTAGCACGGGGTGCCCCGGCCAGCTGAAACTCAGGTCGCTCAGTTCGATAAGTGCTTGGGTCATTGGGGGAGGAGATCGCCTGGGAGTTGGTGGAAGTCTTTCTGTGGGAGCTGTTTAAAACTTCAGCACAGGTGCCTTGGCTGTCACTTCCACGGCTTGCTGACCGCTCGGGCCGATCAGTTGTACCTTGAATTTATGGGTGCCGGGGAATGTCTTGAAAAACTGCGCCAGATCCAGCGCTTTCAAAGCGTCCGGCGTGCTGCAGGTAAACGCATAGTGGGCTTCGATATCGCTGTGGTGGTGCTCGCCCTTGGCGCTGCCTTCTTCCGGCGCCGGTTCGAACAGCGGGCTTTTCAGTTCCTGCGCTTCAGCTGTGCAACCGGCGGCCTTGGGGATGCTGAACAGCACCAGTGGGTCTTCCAGTTGTTTGCGTACCGAGCTGACTTTGGCCTTGTCAGCATCAGTGGTAGCAACGTGTTCAAAGCCCACCAGGTTCATCGACGGGCCATCCAGGTCCAGTTCCAGGGTCTGGCCGTCGAGCGCGACATTCAAGCTACCTACGCCATGTTCATGGGGCGCCAGGCTGCTGTGTTCATGGTCGTGATCATGATCGTCGGCGGCGTGAGCCATCGCCAGCGGCAACAAGGCAAACGGCAAAGCAAGAAGCAAACGGCGCATGGGAGCACTCCAGCAGAAATGTGAAAATATTGTTATGTGATCTTATAACAACTGTTGCGAGAGTTTGCCCGTGTGCTTGGCGTTACGCAAGGCGCGTGGGAGCATGGCTGCAAGAAAATTGAGGAGCACGACGATGGTGCGCATTCGCGGAACGATAGGCGACTGGCCGGTGGATTTGACCGTGGAGCTGGATGAGAGCGACTGGATAAAGCTGGGCGCGCAACTGCACGTCAGTGAAGCACCGATCAGCCAGCCGCCCGCAAAACCTGCGAATCAGGATGATGCCGTGTGGGAAGCCACCAAGGATTTGCTGCGCAAGGCTGGACAGATCAGCGGGCCTGAATTGCTGGGGCAGCTTGAAGCGCTGACCGGCAGCACGGGAGCAGGCAAACGCTTGTTGGTGCGCCTGCGCCATTGTGCCGAGGTGAAAGTGGTTAGCGGTGCTGATTCGCCGATTTACAGCTGGGTTGACGTGGCGTAACAAAAACTCCCGTAGCAGCTGCCGAGGGACGAGGCTGCGTTTGGCAGCTACAGGAACACTGCAACTGTGGGAGCGAGCCTGCTCGCGAAGGTCGTTCGCGAGCAGGCTCGCTCCCACAATAGGGCTTGACCTGCAACAGAGTATCTACAGATATGTATCGGGGTTTAGTACAGCGCAGCAAACAGCTTGCGGCGGTAGGTGGTGACCAGCGGGTGATCATTGCCCAGCAGGTCGAACACCTGCAGCAGGGTCTTGTGGGTGATGCCTTCGTTGTAGCTGCGGTTGCGGGTGAACAGTTTCAGTAGCCCGTCCAGTGCGCCTTCATATTGCTGGCGTGCCAGTTGCTGGATTGCCAGTTGATACGCCGCTTCGTCGTCCTGCGGGTTTTGTGCCACGCGGGTCTTCAGGTCGGCCACATCCGGCAAGTCCGCTGCCTGGCGCAAGAACGTCAGTTGCGCCTTGGCCCCGGCCAGTTCGGCCTTGTGCTCGTCGCTCTTGACCGCATCCAGCACCGCTTGTGCTTCAGTCAGCTCGCCACGTTCAGCCAGGCAGCGGCCATACAGGATCAGCGCTTTGGCGTTGCTGTTGTCTTCAGTCAGGATGCTTTTGAGCAAGGCTTCAGCATCGGCAAAACGGCTTTCGGCAAACAGCGCCTGGGCTTGAACCAGCGGGTCTTCAACCGCAGCTTCAGGCATCACCACATGGGGCGCGAGCATGGCACGGATCGCTGATTCCGGCTGGGCTTCCTGGAAACCGTCGACCACTTTGCCGTCCTTGAACAGCACCACGGTGGGCAAGGTCTGAATGCCAATGCGGCCAACAATATCCTGCTCGACATCACAGTTGACCTTGGCCAGCAGCAGTTCGCCCTGATAGTCCTCGGCAATTTGCTCCAGGATCGGCAGCATCACCTTGCAGGGAGCGCACCACTCGGCCCAGAAATCCACCAGTACGGGTTGGTCGAATGAGGCCTGGACCACCAGCCTGTCGAAGTCAGTGGAGGTCACGTCGAAGCTGTAAGAAGGCGTAGGCTGATTCATTTCGTGTCTCGAAGCAGGTAAATAAGAGCAACTATAAAGGCTGGGCGCAGTGGCTGAAAGGCACAGGCTCGCGTTGTGCGTGATACAGGCTGACGTTGCGAAATTCGTGGGGCTCGGCCAGGTCGGGCAGGGGCAGGGCCTTGAGCATGGCCAGTTGCCGATAAAGCGGGTGCTTGAAGTCGCGTACGCGGGAATCGGCTACCAGGGTCTGCTGGCCGCGGCTAGGGAACTGATCCAGCAGCGGCAGGTTTTCGCGGTCGTAGAGCACATCAGCCACCAGGATCAGATCGAACCGGTCCGCCTCGGCAAAAAAATCGCTGGAGTAGCCCAGCGCGACATCGTTGAGCTGGGCATTGGCCCTGCAGGCCGCCAGTGCCAGCGGGTCAAGGTCACAGGCCACCACTTCCAGCGCCCCGGCCCTGGCTGCTGCAATCGCTGCAACGCCCGAACCGGCACCAAAATCCAGAACGCGCTTGCCCTTGACCCACTGCGGTTGCTCGGCCAGAAAGCGTGCGAGCGCCAGCCCGCTGGCCCAGCAAAAGGCCCAGTAGGGAGGTTCGTAGAGAATGCGCCGGGTTTCGTCGGGGGTGAAGGCGCGATCCATATTGTGGGCATCGATCAACCAGAGTTTGAGCGCGGTGCCGGGCAAGTCGGTCGCCACCAGCCGCGCATCACCCAGCAACTCGCTCAACGACTGCTGCAGGCCAAACGGTATATTCATGGTGCTTTGACGAAGGCCAGGGTACCCAGCGCCTGCGTGGTGGGCTGGTTGATGATCCGCGAAGGCAGATGCAGGATCAATTGCCCGGACTGGCTGGCGCGGCCGCGCAGCTCGACCCGCATGCCGGTCGGGAAGGCTTGCGGGTTGAAGCGCAGCTTGAAAGGCAGCGCCTGGCTGTTGCCGAGGATCTTGCTGCTGGCCATCAAGCCTTGGGGGCGGCCACGATCGTCAACGATCAGCATGGCCAGCTCGACCTCGGCGCCTGCCGGCACACCGGTCAGCACTCCGCTCAACTCGCGCTGATATGACGGCAGCGGGCCAAGGTCAGCCGGGGCATCGGTTTTTGGCTGCGTCAGCACTTGGGGCTGTGCCGATTTTGGCGGCTCACTGCTACAAGCGACCAGCAAACTGGCAAGGCACAGCAAAACAAGCGTTCGTAGCGGCATACACGGCTCCAGCGGCAGGTCAGTCGGTGTATCAGATTGTGTAAAAGATAGTAGCCCGTCTGTATACCGTAAAGCCTATGGCTTGTCTTGCCAGTGGGATGCGCTAACATGGCGCTCCCCATTTTTGTTGGCTGCCACCATGCACTGTCCCTTCTGCGGTGCCAACGACACTAAAGTCATCGACTCGCGTCTGGTTGCCGAGGGCGACCAGGTGCGCCGCCGGCGTGAATGCCTGGCCTGTGGTGAACGTTTCACCACCTTTGAAACAGCTGAGTTGGTATTACCCCGCCTTATCAAGCAGGACGGCAGCCGCCAGCCGTTCGATGAAGAAAAGCTGCGCGCCGGCATGCAGCGTGCGCTGGAAAAGCGCCCGGTGAGTGTCGAGCGTCTTGAAGCCGCGCTGGCCCGGATCAAGCACAAGCTGCGCGCCACTGGCGAACGCGAAGTCAAATCGCTGGTTGTTGGTGAACTGGTCATGGGCGAGCTGCAAAAGCTCGACGAAGTGGCCTATATCCGCTTTGCCTCGGTCTATCGACGTTTCCAGGACTTGAACGAGTTCCGCGAAGAGATCGACCGTCTTGCCCGTGAGCCTTCCAAAGAATGATCCAGTCCACAGAACAATCGATTTTAGACACCCATTACATGGCGCGGGCCATCGAGCTGGCGCGCAACGGGCTGTACACCACCCACCCCAACCCCCGTGTCGGTTGCGTCATCGTACGTGACGGGCAGATCGTCGGCGAAGGCTGGCATGTGCGCACCGGCGAGCCCCATGCCGAAGTCCACGCCTTGCGCGCTGCGGGCGAGCTGGCGCGGGGCGCCACGGCCTATGTCACCCTTGAGCCGTGCAGCCATCATGGGCACACCCCACCGTGCGCCGAAGGGCTGATTAGCGCAGGTGTGGCGCGTGTGGTTGCAGCCATGCAGGACCCCAACCCGGAAGTTGCCGGGCGTGGCCTCAAGCGTTTGGCCGATGCCGGTATTGAAGTGCGCAGTGGTGTGCTGGAAGCCGATGCCCGGGCGTTGAACCCTGGTTTTCTCAAGCGCATGGAGCACGGCCTGCCGTTTGTACGGGTCAAAATGGCCATGAGCCTTGATGGCCGCACCGCGATGGCCAACGGCGAAAGCCAGTGGATCACCGGGCCAGAAGCGCGCTCGGCGGTGCAGCGCTTGCGGGCCCAGGCCAGTGTGGTGCTGACGGGTGCGGATACCGTGCTGGCCGATGGCGCCCGCCTGACCGTGCGCGGCCCTGAACTGGGCCTGAGCCCCGAGCTGACCGCGCTGGCGCTCAGTCGTCCGCCGTTGCGGGTGTTGATCGACGGGCGTTTGCGGGTGCCGCTGGATGCACCGTTCTTCAAGGCCGGGCCAGCGCTGGTTGCCACCTGCGTGCCGCCTGCCGAGCAATACCGTACCGGGCCCGAGTGCCTGGTGATCCACGGCGCCAATGGCCAGGTCGACCTGCGCAAGTTGTTGCAGGCGCTGGCCGCCCGCGGCGTCAACGAAGTGCTGGTGGAGGCCGGGCCGCGTCTGGCGGGGGCTTTTGCCGAGCAGGGGTTGGTGGATGAATACCAGATATTTGTCGCGGCCAAGTTTTTGGGCTCTACGGCGCGGCCATTACTGGAGCTGCCGCTGACCCATATGAGCGAAGCGCCATTGCTCAAAATTACCGACATGCGCGCGGTAGGCGATGACTGGCGAGTCACTGCCATACCTGTGCCGTCAGCGAGCGTATAATTCTCAGCCTTCGTGTTACGCAGGCTTTGTTCTCAAGGGGAACGCCATGTTTACCGGCATCATTGAATCCATCGGCAGCATCCGTGCATTGACCCCCAAGGGCGGTGATGTGCGAGTTTCCATCGACACCGGCAAGCTCGACCTGAGCGACGTCAAACTCGGCGACAGTATCGCCATCAATGGCGTGTGCCTGACCGCCGTTGAGCTGTCGGGCAACGGCTTTGCCGCTGACGTCAGCCGCGAGACCCTCGATTGCACCGCGTTCAACGACTTGAAAAGCGGCAGCCGGGTCAACCTGGAAAAGGCCCTGACCCCGACCACGCGCCTGGGCGGTCATCTGGTCAGCGGCCACGTTGATGGCGTGGGCGAGGTGATCTCCCGTGAGGAGAACGCCCGTGCCATCGAGTTCCGCATCCGTGCACCCAAAGAACTGGCCAAGTACATTGCCCATAAAGGCTCGATCACGGTCGACGGCACCAGCCTGACGGTGAACGCGGTCAATGGCGCCGAGTTCTCGCTGACCATCATTCCGCACACCCTGAGCGAAACCATCATGGGTGACTACCGTCCGGGTCGCCGGGTCAACCTCGAGGTCGATTTGCTGGCGCGCTACCTTGAGCGTCTGCTGCTGGGTGACAAAGCTGCCGAGCCGACCTCGGGTGGCATCAGCGAAAGTTTTCTGGCCGCCAACGGCTTTCTCAAATCCTGACGTAAGGGGGTGCCGCGTGGCGCTCAACAGCATCGAAGAACTGGTTGAAGATATCCGCCAAGGCAAGATGGTCATCCTTATGGATGACGAAGACCGCGAGAACGAAGGCGACCTGATCATGGCCGCCGAGTGTTGTCAGGCCGAGCACATCAACTTTATGGCGCGCTTTGCCCGTGGCCTGATCTGCATGCCGATGAGCCGCGAGCGTTGCGAACTGCTCAAGCTGCCGTTGATGGCACCGCGCAACGGTTCCGGTTTTGGCACCAAGTTCACGGTCTCGATCGAAGCGGCCACCGGCGTCACTACCGGCATTTCGGCGGCTGATCGTGCCCGCACGGTACAAGCCGCTGCTGCAAAAGACGCCAAAGCCGAAGACATCGTCAGCCCGGGCCATATCTTCCCGTTGATGGCTCAAGCCGGTGGCACCCTGGCCCGCGCCGGCCACACTGAAGCCGCCTGTGATCTGGCGCGCATGGCCGGGTTCGAGCCAAGCGGAGTGATCTGCGAAGTGATGAACGACGATGGCACCATGGCCCGTCGCCCTGAACTGGAAGCTTTCGCGGCCGAGCACGGTATCAAGATCGGCACCATTGCCGACCTGATCCACTACCGCATGATTCACGAACGTACCGTTCAGCGGATTGCCGAGCAGCCACTGGACAGCGAACTGGGCCAATTCAATTTGGTGACCTATCGTGATTCAGTCGAAGGCGATGTGCATATGGCACTGACCCTGGGCAAGATCTGCGCCGAAGAACCGACCCTGGTGCGCGTGCATAACATGGACCCGCTGCGCGACCTGCTGATGGTCAAGCAGCCCGGCCGCTGGAGCCTACGCGCCGCCATGAGCGCGGTGGCTGAGGCCGGCAGCGGTGTGGTGCTGTTGCTCGGTCACCCCCTGGATGGCGATGTATTGCTGGCCAATATCCGCGAAACGGCTGACCACGCGCCGGTGAAAAAACCGACCACCTACAGCATCGTCGGTGCCGGTTCGCAGATCCTGCGTGACCTCGGTGTACGCAAAATGCGCCTGATGAGTTCACCAATGAAGTTCAATGCCATATCCGGTTTCGATCTGGAAGTTGTAGAATACGTGCCCTCCGAATAAAGACCGGTCGTGTCCAGTCCGAATTCGTGGCCCAATATCCTAAAGAGCGCATGCAAATGCGCTCTGGCTCTTTAATACGAGACATACCGAATGACCCTGAAGACCATCGAAGGTACCTTCATCGCCCCCAAAGGTCGCTACGCACTCGTAGTTGGCCGTTTCAACAGCTTCGTCGTCGAAAGCCTGGTGAGTGGTGCCGTTGATGCCCTGGTTCGCCACGGTGTGAACGAAAACGACATCACCATCATCCGCGCACCTGGCGCGTTTGAAATCCCGCTGGTCGCGCAAAAAGTTGCCCAGCGCAACGAATTCGCCGCCATCATCGCCCTGGGCGCCGTGATTCGTGGCGGTACTCCGCATTTCGAATACGTTGCTGGCGAGTGCACCAAGGGCTTGTCCCAAGTGTCCATGCAGTTCGGCGTACCGGTTGCCTTCGGCGTGCTGACCGTTGATTCGATTGAACAAGCCATCGAGCGCTCGGGCACCAAAGCTGGCAACAAAGGCGCAGAAGCAGCCTTGTCCGCCCTTGAAATGGTTAGCCTGTTGGCACAGTTGGAGGCCAAGTGATTTCCGACGAAAGCGATCGTTTCAACCCGCGCGACCCGAAACCTGCGGACGCTGGCAAGCCTTCCAAGAGCGCCAAGCGCCGTGAAGCGCGTCAACTCGCAACTCAGGCCCTGTACCAATGGCACATGGCCAAGCAGTCGCTGAACGAAATCGAAGCGCAATTCCGCGTCGATAACGACTTCTCCGACGTTGATGCTGCCTACTTCCGTGAAATCCTGCACGGCGTGCCTGCGCACAAAGGCGAGATCGATGCTGCCCTGGTTCCGTGCCTGGACATCACCATCGAAGAACTCGATCCGGTTGAGCTGTCTGTTCTGCGCCTGTCCACCTGGGAGCTGATCAAGCGTGTCGACGTGCCTTACCGCGTTGTGATCAACGAAGGCATCGAGCTGGCGAAAGTGTTCGGCTCCACCGACGGCCACAAGTTCGTCAACGGTGTGCTCGACAAACTGGCGCCACGCCTGCGTGAAGCTGAAGTAAAGGCTTACAAGCGCTAAACCGCGCTGTCGGCCATGGGCGAGTTTGAGCTGATCCGCAACTTCTTCGCTGCCGCGCCCTGTGCGCAGGGCGGCGAGGGTGTTGCCCTGGGTATTGGCGACGACTGCGCCCTGCTGGATGTTCCCTTCGGGGAACAGCTGGCGATTTCCACCGACACCCTGGTAGCCGGGGTGCACTTCGCAGATCCCTGCGACCCTTTCCTGCTCGGTCAGCGTTCGCTGGCAGTGGCGGCCAGTGATTTGGCGGCCATGGGCGCAACTCCTGTCGCATTTACCCTTGCCCTGACCCTGCCGACGTTTGACGCCGAGTGGCTGCAAACCTATGCCCGTGGTTTGAACCTGATGGCCCAGACCTGTGGCCTGCGCCTTATCGGTGGCGACACCACGCGCGGGCCATTGTGTCTGACCCTTACAGTTTTCGGGCGAGTGCCCACGGGCCATGCCCTGACCCGCAGCGGCGCGCGCCCCGGTGACCTGCTGTGTGTGGGTGGCGAGCTGGGCAATGCGGCCGGGGCGTTGCCGTTGGTGCTGGGGCAGCGCACCGCGGTATCGATGATAGGCGAACCGTTGCTGGCCCATTACTGGTCGCCACAACCGCAGTTGGCGCTGGGCCAGGCCCTGCGTGGTAAAGCCACCTCGGCGCTGGATATTTCCGATGGCCTGCTGGCCGATTGCGGGCATATCGCGGCGGCGTCGAAGGTGGGGCTGGCGATTGAACTCGACCGGGTGCCGGTCTCGCTGGCGCTGGAAGAGTTCCTGGGCGAGGCGGGAGCGCAACAGGCAGCGTTGAGCGGCGGTGATGACTATGTACTGGCGTTTACCTTGCCTGAGGTTGAGGTGCCGACCCTGCTGGCCGATGGCTGGCCTATCCATGTGATTGGTCGCGTGGTTGAAGGGCAGGGCGTCACGCTGCTGGATGACGAAGGCCTGGACATTACTCCGGCAGTCCACGGCTATCAGCATTTTCGTGCGTGACCCTGTGGGAGCGGGCTTGCTCGCGATGGCAGCGCCACGTTCAGCCTGATACACCGCATCGCCTGTTTCGCGAGCAAGCCCGCTCCCACGGGGCCTGTGTAGCGTAAGTCATCAAACTTTTAGATATTTATCCTCGGTAATTCAGCCTAAGCGTCTGTAGGAACCTCCTGTTACAATGTCGCCTCTGCGAATTTCCAGTACTCAAACTGATCAGGAGCACACGGTGCCTGTCGTTTTCGTTGCCGCTTGCAAATTACCCACCCCCTTTGCCGAGTTCACTATGCATGGCTTCCTTGAGAAGGCCACGGGTCGTGAACACGTTGTGCTCAGTTTGGGCGACGTTACAGACGGTGCGCCGGTTCTGGGGCGTGTGCATTCCGAATGCCTGACCGGTGACGCCCTGTTCAGCCAGCGCTGCGACTGCGGCTCGCAGCTTGAAGCCGCCTTGCAGGCCATTGCCCGCGAAGGTCGTGGCGTATTGCTGTACCTGCGTCAGGAAGGCCGTGGCATCGGTTTGCTCAACAAAATCCGTGCCTACGAGTTGCAAGATGGCGGCGCCGATACCGTTGAAGCCAACGAGCGCCTCGGCTTTGCCGCCGACCAGCGCGATTACGCCATTTGCCTGCCGATGCTGGAGCACGTAGGCGTGCATTCGCTGCGCCTGATGACCAACAATCCGCGCAAGGTCAAAGCCCTGACTGACATGGGCATCACCGTGGCCGAGCGTGTGCCGCTGCACACCGGGCACAACCCGCACAACAAGCTGTACCTGGCGACCAAAGCCAACAAGCTAGGGCACATGATGGGTAACCAGCATCAGAGCGAGGCTGACCCGGCATGACCCGTGGCCAGCGTCGTCGGCGCCTGAGTTTCAGTTGGTGGCAACAGCTGCTGCTGACCCTGCTGCCTCTGGTGCTGGTCTGCTGGTTTTTCGGCAGCGCCGAGCCGTTGCTGCCTGAGCTGGCAATGCCGTTATTTATTGCGGGCGTGGCTTCGATGTTCGTCACCCTGCGCACGTTCGGGCCTTACAAACATGGCCTGATCAATCTGCAGAAAGCCCTCGACACCCCACAGGAACCTGCAGCCTGGGATGAGCTGGCGCGTGCACGTCAGCGGTCCCTGCTAGCGGCGGGGCTGCCCACCTGGATTGCCACGCTGGCGGTGTTTGTCGGGCTTGAAGGCGTACCGCTATTGCTGCTGGTACTGTCAACGCTGGTGCTGTTTTACCTCTATCGCGTCCCCCGCCAGGTAGGCTGATGCGCGTCTGGCTGGCAGCTCTGTTGCTGACTGTCAGCTTTTCTGCCCAGGCTGTCAGCCGCGTGGTGAGCCTGTCACCGTCCCTTTCTGAAATGGTTGTCGAACTCGGCGCCGCCGATTTGCTGGTGGGGCGTCTGGAAGCAGGGGAGCCGTTACCTGAGCTTGCCGACGTGCCTTCTGTGGGCCGCTACGGGCAACTGGACATGGAGCGTCTGCTCAGCCTGCAACCCGACCTGCTTTTGCTTTGGCCAGGCAGTGTGGGTGTTGCCCAGCGCGAGCAATTGCGTAACCTGAATATCCCCACCTTCACCGCCGAACCGGCAAGCCTCGATCAACTGGCCGATCAGGTTGAAGCCCTGGCCATCGCCCTGGGTCGCCCGCAGCGTGGAAGGGAGCTGGCAACGCAACTGCGCCAACGTCTGGCACAACTGCGTGAACAGTACCGGACTGACGTGCCTGTGCGGGTGTTTTATCAGGTGTGGGATCAGCCGCTGTACACCATCGGCGGCGGGCAAATCATCAGTGATGCGCTGGCAGTGTGCGGAGCAAGCAATGTGTTTGACCACCTCAAACTGCCGGCGCCGCAGGTTGGTATAGAGTCTGTGTTACAGCGTAATCCTGAGGTGATTATCGCCGGCACCCAGGCGCAGCTGGATGCCTGGAAAGCCTGGCCGCAGATCGATGCGGTCAAGCATGGGCGTTTGCTGCTATTGGCCGACAAGGGCCTGGAGCGTCCGAGCGGGCAGATGCTGGAAGCGACGGCCAGATTGTGTGAGCAATTACAGAGATAAAAATTATCTGTGGGAGCGGGCTTGCTCGCGATGCAGGTGATGCGCAGTGTCAGGTAAGTCGCGGTGATGCTATCGCGAGCCATCCCGCGCCCACAGGTTTAGAACGTCGGCGTCCAGGTAATTGCCAGCTGCAGCGAGCGCCGTTCTTCGCGGTAGCCATAGTAGTTGCCGTCATAGCTGTACAGCGCGCGGGTGAAGCTTTTGTCCAGCAGGTTATCGACCTTCAGGTCGAGCCGCACTTCTGAGCTGGCCTGCCAGTTGCCGCGTAATCCCAGCAAGCCATAACCGCCAACGGGCTGCTTGTTGTCTTCATCATTGAAGCTGCTGCTCACCGCTTGCCAGCTGGCGCCGACACCTACCTTGTCAAATTGCCGATCCAGATCCAGGCTCAAGGTACGGCGTGCGCGTCGGCTCAGGGTATGGCCGGTATCACGATCGCGCGGGTCAATAATCGCGATACCCAGGCTGCTCTGCCAGCCGAACCATTCTTGCTGCAACGCGCTTTCGAAACCGGTGATCCGTGCTGCGCCGATGTTCTGCTGAATAAAGTCGGCATCGGCCACAATCGCGTCGCGAATATCGGTGCGATACAGCGAGGTTTCCAGGCGACTGGTCTCACTTAGCTGACTGCGCCATTGCAGCTCGTAGCTTTTTGAGTATTCCGGCTTGAGATCGGGATTGCCGAACTGCGGGTAGTACAAGTCATTGAACGTCGGTGCGCGAAACCCTTCACTGTAAGTCAGCATAACGTCGTTGTCGGCGTTCAGCGGCACCGTCAGGCTGGCGCTCCAGGTGTTGTGGCTGCCAAATTGCTGGTTCTGGTCGTGACGCAGGCCCAGCTCGGTCGAGAAGTACTCGCCGTGGAAGCGGTGCTGAACAAACGCGGCGCGGTTCCAGCGGCTGTCTTCCTCGAAAACGGTGCTGCTGCGTACCCGGTCTTGATAGGCGTCGGCGCCGAGGATCAGGCTGTTTTGATCGTCCAGCGTCAGGTTGTTCTGCCAGTTCAGCGAGTCGCGATAGGTGTTGAAGCTGTAGATCTCGGCGCTGAGTTTGTCCCGGGTTTTTTCACGGTTTTCGCTGTGGCCCAGCTCCAGGCGCGAGTTCCAGCGTTCGTTCAGTTGCGCGTCGATAAAACTGCCGACGCTGCTGATATCAAAATCGCTGTAGAGCTGTTGGCCACTGACAGTCTGGGTCTGCGGGTCCCAGCGCCCGAACGAATTGTCGAGTTCGGTCTTGCCGACGTTTTTCATGGCCGTCAGGCCAATTTCAAGCTCTTGGTTCAGGTAGTGGCTCAGGTTCAGGCTCAGTGACTTGTTGCGATAGGCGTCGTGGTCGCTGTCGCTGGGGAAGGATTCGTGGGTGCGGTTGATCCCGGCGGTTTGTTCCAGGCTGCCACTGAGGTTGTAGCGCGTTTGCCCGTCGCCACCGGAGATGCCCAGGCTGTTTTGCGAGCTGCCATAACTGCCCACTGCACTATGCAGGCGAAGCTGCGGGGCTTGATCGGCACCGCGTCGGGTGAAAATCTGGATCACACCGCCAATCGCATCGCTGCCGTAGATCACCGAGCGCGAGCCGCGCAGCACTTCAACCCGCTCGATCTGATCGATATTGAGGTACTGCAGATTGCTGTCGGCCGAAGTGGCATTGGCCATGCGCTGGCCGTCGACCAGCACCAGGCTTTGCGCCGACTTGGTGCCGCGAATGTAAATCCCCGGCAAACCGCCGCGTCCACCGCTGCGGGCCACTTGTACACCGGGTACCCGGCCGAGCAAGTCGGTCAGGCTGGTGGGTTGCAGGCGGTCGATATCGTCACGGGTGAACACGCTGTTGGCGCTTGTGCTGTCCGAGCGAGCCTCGACCTGGCGATTGCCGGTGATCAGGGTCTGCGGGAGTTTGAGCGCATCTTCGCGCTCCAGCGGCTCTGCAAGCAAAGGGCAGGCGGGGATAAAACCGAGGATCAGGGCAAGACGAAGGTGTTTCATGGTGTCTCAACAGGGTGTTGGGCGGATCGTAGCAGCTGCCGTAGGAACTAGGCTGCGTCCGGTGGCGTAGCCACCGTAAACCATGCCTCGCGGTGTATCAGTATCACCGAGGGGGGCGGATTTACGATCGCTTCGCAATCGAACGCAGCCTGCGGCAGTTGCTACGAAATCGCGCAGACCAAGTGGCTCAGAGCCCCAGGAGTTCCATGCGCTGACGCACCGAGGCTTCGATACCTGCCGCATCCAGGCCGCATTCGGCCAGCATCTGGCTAGGTTTGGCATGTTCGACGTAAATATCCGGCAAGCCCAGGTGCAGCACAGACTTGAGCACGTTTTCACGGGCCAGGAACTCGCTGACGCCGGCGCCTGCGCCGCCCATGACAGCGTTCTCTTCGATGGTCACCAGCAGCTCATGGCTGGCAGCCATTTCGCGAACCAGCTCTTCATCCATCGGCTTGACGAAGCGCATGTCGACCACGGTGGCGTCGATTTTTTCTGCCACTTGCAGGGCTTCTGCCAGTTGCACGCCGAATACCAGCATGGCGACTTTCGAACCCTGGCGACGAATCACGCCCTTGCCGATTTCCAGCGGCTCGAGGTTTTTTTCGATCACTGCGTTCGGGCCTGTGCCGCGAGGGTAACGCACTGCCGCCGGGCCGTTGTACAGGTGGCCGGTGGTGAGCATTTTGCGCAGTTCGTTCTCATCGCTCGGGGTCATGATAAGCATGCCCGGGATGCAGCGCAGGAACGACAGATCGAAGCTGCCTGCGTGGGTCGGGCCGTCTTCGCCCACCAGGCCGGCACGGTCGATGGCGAACAGCACGTCAAGATTCTGCACCGCGACGTCATGCACCAGCTGGTCGTAACCGCGCTGCAGGAACGTCGAGTAAATTGCCACTACCGGCTTGGAGCCTTCGCAGGCCATGCCGGCAGCAAAGGTCACGGCATGTTGCTCTGCAATCGCCACGTCGAAATAGCGCTTTGGATACCGCTCGCTGAACGCAATCAGATCCGAGCCTTCTTTCATGGCCGGGGTGATGCCCACCAGGCGCTCATCGGCAGCGGCCATGTCGCACAGCCACTCGCCAAACACGGCGGAGTACTTGGGCCCGCTGGGTGCCTTCGGTGCAGCTTTCGGAGCATTGAGCGGTTCGAGCTTGGTGATGGCGTGATAGCCGATCGGGTCCGCTTCGGCCGGAGCGAAGCCCTTGCCTTTTTTGGTGACGATATGCAGAAACTGCGGCCCTTTGAGGTCGCGCATATTGCGCAGCGTCGCGATCAAGGTCGGCAGGTCGTGGCCATCGATCGGGCCGATATAGTTCCAGCCCAACTCTTCGAACAGGGTGCCGGGTACCAGCATGCCCTTGGCATATTCTTCTGTGCGCCGCGCAATTTCCCACGCACCAGGCAGACGCGAGAGCACCTTTTTGCTGCCTTCGCGCATGCTTGCATAGGTGCGGCTCGACAGGATCTTGGCCAGGTAGTTGGACAAACCACCAACATTGCGCGAGATCGACATGTCGTTGTCGTTGAGGATCACCAGCATGTTGGCGTCGACTTCGGGGGCGTGGTTCAACGCCTCAAACGCCATGCCCGCAGTCAATGCGCCGTCACCGATCACGGCAATCGCCTTGCGTTCGCTTTTTTGCAGGCGGGCGGCAATGGCCATGCCCAGCGCTGCGCTGATCGAGGTGCTGGAGTGGCCGACACCAAAGGTGTCGTACTCGCTCTCGGCACGACGCGGGAAAGCGGCAATGCCGTCTTTCTGACGTAACGTTGCCATCTGCTCGCGACGGCCCGTGAGGATTTTATGCGGATACGCCTGATGGCCCACGTCCCACACCAGCCGGTCGTCCGGGGTGTCGAACACGTAGTGCAACGCGATGGTCAGCTCAATGACACCCAGGCCGGCACCGAAATGCCCGCCCGTCTGGCCGACGGTATAGAGCAATTCCAGGCGCAACTCATCGGCCAGGGTTTCCAGCTCGGCTTCTGCCAGGCGGCGCAGGCCCGCAGGCGTGCCTGCCCGGTCAAGCAGGGGCGTAGTCGGACGGTTGCGGGGAATCTCTTGAAACGTCGTTGGCATCAGGCGAATCGTTATAGGTATAAGAAGAGGCGGCAGTTTACCTTATGGAACGTAAGCTGCCCACGCAGTCTGGCATTCGTTCGTAAGACCTTGGCATTAGAGCTGTCAGAAAACGTTACTGAGCAGCGCCCTTTAGTGGCGTCGCTCAACGATATAACGTGCCAGTTCACGCAGCGGTTCGGCGGCTGCATCAAAATGTCGCAGGGCGTTGAGCGCCTGGTCGCGCAGCTCAAGCGCATAGCCTTTGGCCTGCTCCAGCCCCATCAGGGCGGGGTAGGTCGGTTTGTCCCGTGCTATGTCGGCCCCCTGGCGTTTACCCAGAGTTGCGGTATCGCTTTCAACATCCAGAATGTCGTCCTGAACCTGAAACGCCAGGCCAATGGCCCGTGCATAAAGGCTCAGTGCGTGCAGGTTGTCTTCGTTTGCATGACCGCTGGCCAGGGCGCCCAGTTGCACGCTGGCTTCGATCAGGGCGCCGGTCTTGTGCCGGTGCATGTATTCCAGCGCGGCCTGGTCGAGCTTGAGCCCCACCGAACCGAGGTCGATCGCTTGCCCGCCGACCATGCCCGCCGGGCCTGCAGCAAAAGCCAGGGCCGTGACCATGCGCAAACGGGTGTCGGCGTCCAGGTTGCTCAGGCGCGGGTCGAGCAAAGCGCTGAACGCCAGGCTTTGCAGGCCGTCGCCCGCCAGAATGGCGCAGGCTTCGTCGAACGCTTTGTGGGTGGTTGGCTGGCCGCGACGCAGATCGTCATCGTCCATTGCGGGCAAGTCGTCGTGCACCAGCGAATAGGCGTGGATCAATTCCACGGCACAGGCCGCGCCATTGGCTTGCTCAGGTGTACTGCCGAGGGCTTCGCAGGCGGCATAGGCCAGCAGCGGGCGAACCCGTTTGCCGCCATTCATGACGCTGTAGCGCATGGCCTCATAAAGACGGGCCAGCTCGGGAGCCGGAGCGACAAACAGGCTTTCAAGCGCCGCATTGACACGGGCCTGGCTGCTGATCTGGTAAGCATCAATCATTCGGACTGTTCCGCATCAAAAGGCTCTTGTGCCAGCTCACCGTCACGCTCAAGCAGGATCTGTACTTTCTGCTCGGCCTGGGCCAGTGCGCCCTGGCAATCACGGGTCAGGCGGATGCCTTGTTCGAAGGCGGTCAGGGAATCTTCCAGCGACAGCTCGCCATTTTCCAGACGCTCGACCAGTGTTTGCAGGTCAGCGAGTGACTGTTCGAAATCCGGGGAAGCTTTTTTGCGGGCCATGGCGGCATTCTCGGTAGGCGTTAAAACCGGCTGACACTAGCAGACGGCGGGTTTTGGGGCAAATCGACAGGGCGCCCATGTATCCAGGTGAGGGGGTTTTCACTTGTCGCTACTAAACGAGTGGGTGGCAGCCGTACGCAGGTTAGTCGACCGGTGCATCCGGAACCCGGCGCGCCACAAGGGCGCCCTGCGCACGGCCACCATAAAACACAGGCCGTAAAAAGCACCTTGCGGAAGTGTTGCCTTGCGCCGGATTACAGATCGGGCGACTAAACCCGACCGCTGATTTTGCAGCGATGGCCCGAGACTATTTCCCGAGTTTGGCAGGCGCAAGCGAACGGGATTTTTCTCGGAAGTTTCACGAGAATGAAAGCGAAGTGTCGTACGAAAAGACCGAATTTAAAGGCTTATGTTGTGTGCCCTGCCAGCGATTGGATCTGTGCACTGCAGATGTTTCGAGCACGCTGGCGTGGTCACGAGAGAAAAAGCCATGAGTGAAACTCCTGTTGGTTTGAGTGCGCAGCCCGAGGGCTACAGTGACTGGTTGAGCGATCTTAAAGGCCGCATTCATGGCGCCCAGCAGCGCGCCACGTTGGCGGTGAACCGCGAGCTGGTACTGCTGTACTGGCAAATCGGTCACGACATTTTGACCCGCCAGACACAGCAAGGTTGGGGCACGAAAGTGATTGAGCGTCTGGCGCTGGATCTGCGCGCAGCCTTCCCGCACATGAAAGGTTTCTCGCCACGCAACCTCAAATATATGCGTGCCTTTGCCCAGGCATGGCCTGATACGGCAATTGTGCAGCAGGCTGTTGCACAATTGCCTTGGGGGCACAATCTGGTGCTGCTGGACAAACTCCCCGGCCCAGAAACCCGCCGCTGGTATGCGGCCAAGGCCATCGAACACAACTGGTCGCGAAATACGCTGGTCATGCAGATCGAGGGTCGTTTACTGGAGCGCAGTGGCAAGGCCGTGAGCAATTTTGAAAACTTCTTGCCCAAACCCCAGTCCGATTTGGCCCGTGAATCGTTGAAAGATCCTTACCGTTTCGACTTTCTTGGCCTTGGCGCTGATGCGCATGAACGAGAGATAGAAACTGCTTTGGTCAGGCATGTCACCGACTTTTTGCTGGAGCTGGGCGCAGGTTTTGCCTTCGTCGGCAAACAAGTGCTTTTGAATGTGGGAGGTGACGAGTTTTTCATCGATCTGCTGTTCTACCACCTCAAGCTGCGCTGCTATGTAGTGGTTGAACTCAAGGCCGGTAAATTCAAACCGGAGCACCTTGGGCAGTTGGGTTTTTATCTGGCCGCCGTGGATGGGCAGGTCAAGGATCCTCAGGACAGCCCCACCATCGGCCTGTTGCTGTGCTCCAGCAAGAACAAGGTGGTGGCCGAGTACGCCTTGCGCGATAACACCCGGCCCATCGGCGTGGCCGAGTACCAGTTGGTAGAGTCACTGCCAGCAGAGTTGCAGACCAGTTTGCCCAGCATCGAACAGATCGAACGCGAACTGGCGGGTGATGGCGTCGCTATCGAGGAGTGTCGAGTGAACGAGGATTATTTCAGGCATTAAAAAGCCGGCTTGTGGCCGGCTTCTCGGGGGCGGGTTTGGCTTATTTTTGGTAAGCCGTACTCGCCTTCAATCGGGACATCCAGCGCGTTGTGGCTGGGTGTGGGGCGTAGCGGCTTTTTGCTGCCTGGCCCTGCATTCCGGCTCGCGTGCCGCGAGGGGGAGTGCACAAGTGCGACGAATCATACTGGGGTTTGAGTACTTTTCCCAGACCTAAGGTTATTCGTCCAGTTTGTAAGGCACTGGCGGGCGTCGCTGGCTAAGCGTGGACCACCAGAATACCCAGCCCAGTATCCGTATCTGCTGCGCATGGACTTCTGTTGCGTCAAAGACTTCGTCCGGATACTCCAGGCAGTTGTGGCTGCGGATGCGCAGGCCGTTGTTGGGCAGGCGGTAGAGGTATTTGATGCGCAGCATGCCATCCTGCTCGAGCGCGTAGATTTCACCGTCGACGATTTGGGTCAGGCTGCGGTCGATGGCGACTGTGGAACCATCCTGGATCCTGTGCGCCATGCTGTTGCCAATCATGGGTGCGCAAATGGCCTGGTCGGGGCTGACATCCAGGGCCTGCAGGGTCGAGCAACTGAGCCGCACGGTGCAATCAGGAATTTTCACCACATGGGTTTTGCCTGATCCGTCGGGGTGCAAGGTTTCGTTGTAGA
The DNA here is from genome assembly GCF_005930585.1 of Pseudomonas sp. FSL W7-0098. Taxonomy (NCBI): domain Bacteria; kingdom Pseudomonadati; phylum Pseudomonadota; class Gammaproteobacteria; order Pseudomonadales; family Pseudomonadaceae; genus Pseudomonas; species Pseudomonas sp. FSL W7-0098. The sequence goes on along the minus strand of NZ_RXHW01000008.1, from coordinate 163,143 downwards.
AGGGCGCGTCAATATCGCAGGCATTAGCCGGTTTGGGCTGTCCGGTCTGGGCAGGCGATTTTTCATCGTTGCTGCTGACAAGGCCCGGATGCTTGACGCCCTCGCCGGTACGTAGCCAGCGGCTGTTGACGCACAGCAGTTCGGCGATTTCGTCCAGGCGAGCCATCGGAATGCCCCGTTTGAACCAGTTGTTGACGTGCTGCGGCGTAACGCGGCGATTGGCTGCGAAGTCCGAAGCGGTTAAATGGCACTCCCGCAGGAGGGCTTTCAGGCGATCACCGGATGTATTCATGAACACAGAGTCTACGGGCAAGCCAAGCCTGTTTAAATAAACTAAGCGTTCAAAAAAAAACGGTAAAACCAGAAAATTCCTAGACTTGCAGCGATATTTCCTACTGGCATTGACTGGGCATTTTGCGCGCCGTAAACAGGCTGTTTTATTGCGTTTATGCAGGCATAAAAAAACCCCGGCGAGCCGAGGTTTTTTTTAACCGCTTGCTTAGCCTTTGTAGGCCGCAACCGATTTGGTGATTTCGGCACGGGCAGCTTCAGCATCGCCCCAACCTTCGATCTTCACCCATTTGCCTTTTTCGAGATCTTTGTAGTTCTCGAAGAAGTGCTGGATCTGCTGGATCAGCAGGGGTGGCAGGTCGGTGTACTCTTTCACGTCAACGTACAGCTGGGACAGCTTGTCGTGAGGCACTGCAACCACTTTGGCATCGCCGCCGCCGTCGTCAGTCATGTGCAGGATGCCAACCGGGCGAGCACGGATAACCGAGCCTGGAGCTACCGGGTAAGGGGTAACCACCAGCACGTCCAGCGGATCACCGTCGTCAGCCAGGGTGTTAGGGATAAAACCGTAGTTGGCCGGGTAGAACATCGGGGTGGCCATGAAGCGGTCAACGAACAGGCAATCGCTGTCTTTGTCGATTTCATATTTGATCGGCGCGTGGTTAGCCGGAATCTCGATAGCGACGTAGATGTCATTCGGCAGGTCTTTGCCAGCCGGAATCTTGCTGTAGCTCATTGGGCGGTGCCCCCGTTAGTAGGCCAGTTTGTTTGGCCGATTTGGCCAAAAAGTGGCGGCGATTATAGGCGTATTCCTATAAGGACGTCACCCTTGGGCGATCAGTGCTGCGCGCGGTATTCGGGGTGTTCGCTTTGCAGCTGCTTGAGGCGTGCCAGCGTGTCCTGACGATAAAACAGGCTCAGTTGTTGATAGACCAGCGGGTAGGCATGGTTCAACAGGTCGGGTGCGCTGAAAAAGTACTCGCTGGTGACCGCAAAGAACTCCGCCGGGTTTTCGGCGGCATAGGGGTCGATAGGCGCGTGGTCGGGGTTGTGGTGGTCGAGGTAGTGATTGAGATGGTCGTAGGCCTGTTGCATGGCCTGGGTCCAGTCACTGACATGCATGCTGCTGTGCAAGGGCGGCATGCCATTCGCGGCACCATTGAGCATGTCCAGCTTGTGCGCCAGTTCGTGGATGACCAGGTTGTAGCCTTCCCAGCCACCGCTGGCCAGAACGCCCGGCCATGCCAGAACGACCGGGCCATGCTGCCAGGCTTCACCGCTGTGATGGCCTTCCCATTCATGCTCTACACCGCTGGAATCGCGATGGCGCTGGGGGCTGACGAAGTCGTCGGGATAGAGCACGATTTCGTGAAAGCCCTGGTACCAGTCCAGGTCACCCAGGTTGAGCAGCGGCAATTGCGCCTGAGCGGCCAGCAACAGCCGGCCCTCTTCGGTCAGCTCAACCCCGGGCATGGGGGTGAGGTGCTTGGCTTGCAGAAACAATACGCTGCTGTCGCGCAGCCATTTGTCCTGCTCGTCATTCAGCCCGTCGAGAATGCTCAGATGCTGGCGCACGTTGTGCCATACGTCAGGCGTTACCGGGTGCTGCGCAAGGATTCGCTGGCGCCGCCATTCACTTAGAGACCACATGGTGGTGTCTCCCGATCAGGCTTTGGCTTTGGCTGGAGTACGGCCCAGACGGCTGCGGATCACGCCAATAATCATCGGTACCAGCGACAGCAGAATGATGCCCACCACCAGCAGCGACAGGTTCTTCTTGATAAATGGCACATTGCCGAAGAAATAACCCAGAGTGACCAGGCCGCCAACCCACAGGATGGTGCCGAATACGCTGAACATAAAGAAGCGCGGGTAGAACATGCGCGCCACACCGGCAACAAACGGAGCGAAGGTGCGGAAAATCGGCAGGAAACGGGCCATGGTTACGGTTTTACCGCCATGACGCTCATAGAAGTCGTGGGTTTTTTCCAGGTAGTCGCGACGGAAGATTTTCGAATTCGGGTTGCTGAACAAGCGCTCGCCTGCCGTTCGTCCGATAACGTAGTTGGTGCTGTCGCCCATGATCGCAGCCAGCATCAGCAAGCCTGCGAGCAGTACCGGGTCCATGCCGCCGCCGGCAGCTACGGCGCCCGCGATAAAGAGCAGCGAATCACCCGGCAAAAACGGCATGACCACCAGACCGGTTTCGCAAAAAATCACCAGAAACAGGATGGCGTAGATCCATGGCCCGTAATTGTTTACCAGCATGTCGAGGTACACATCGAGGTGCAGGATAATGTCGATCGGGTTGAAATCCATGTGAAGCACCTGTGTTGATGACCCGGCTCTGCAGGTCTGTGCGGGTAGGGATGCGTAGTTAACTACAACAATTGTAGTTTTTTCGTACTTTTTTGAAGAACCGGATTATACGGATTGAGACGAATTCTGCAGTGTGAGTTTGTAGCGAAGCGTGTATTGGTAGTCAAAAGCCGTAGCAGCAGCCTCGTTCCTTCGGCAGCTGCTACGCAGAGTTAATCGCCCTTGAGCAGAAAGTTTTCGCTGGGCGCTTCGACATCCAGGGTCTGCACCTGGGCTTCATCCTTCAGATTCACTCCCGATAATTGCCGCCGGCAGGCTTCGCGCATCAGGTACGCCAGCCGATGAGCGGCCATGCCGTAGCTCAGGCCTTCAAGCCGTACATTGGAAATACAGTTGCGATACGCATCGGTCAGGCCGATTTTCGGCGCGTAGGTGAAGTACAGCCCCAGGCTGTCGGGGGAGCTGAGCCCGGGGCGTTCGCCGATCAACATCACCACCATGCGTGCGCCCAGCAGTTCGCCAATTTCGTCGGCCACGGCAACTCGCCCCTGCTCTACCAGAATCACCGGCGACAGCGACCAGCCTTCAGTCGTCGTGTGCTCTTCCATGCGTGCCAGGAAGGGCAAGGTGTGGCGATGCACGGCCAGTGCCGACAAGCCATCCGCTACCACCACGGCGACATCGATGCCGCCGGGGTTGGCCGCTGCGTAGTCGCGCAATTGCTGCGCAGAGTCGTCGTTGAGCTTGCGTCCCAGATCCGGGCGTTGCAGGTAGCTGTGGCGGTCAGCCGCGGCACTGTGCAGCAGCAGGCTCTCGCGCCCGCGCTCGGTTAACTGTGCACTCAGGCCGGGGTGATCAAACGGCAAATGCACCGCATCCCGGGCCTGGGCATGGGCGAATTGAAAGTCGAGCTGGGCCTGGGTCGGCATGCTGGTGCCGGTGCGTCCCAGGGCAATACGTGCGGGGGTCAGGCGGCGCAGCTCCAGCCACGGGTTAAGGTTGTCGGCCATGCCTAGCGTCCTCCCAAATGAGCCAGCGCCTGGCGAAATGCAGGTGGCAGCTGATGGCCGAACTCGATGCGGCCATCGTTCTGAGTAAAAATGCCCACCTTGCTGAGCCACTGTTCAAACTCCGGGGCGGGTTTTAACCCCAGGGTTTTGCGGGCATACAGGGCGTCATGGAACGACGTGGTCTGATAGTTGAGCATGATGTCGTCCGACCCCGGGATGCCCATGATGAAGTTGATCCCGGCCACCCCCAGCAATGTCAGCAGGGTGTCCATGTCGTCCTGGTCCGCTTCGGCATGGTTGGTGTAGCAGATATCACAGCCCATGGGCACACCCAGCAGCTTGCCGCAGAAGTGGTCCTCAAGGCCGGCGCGGATGATCTGCTTGCCGTTGTACAGGTACTCGGGGCCGATAAAACCGACCACGGTATTGACCAGAAACGGCTTGAAATGCCGTGCCACGGCGTAGGCGCGGGTTTCACAGGTTTGTTGATCCACGCCGAAATGGGCGTTGGCCGACAGCGCGCTGCCCTGACCTGTTTCGAAATACATCAGGTTATTGCCCAGAGTCCCGCGATTGAGGCTTAAACCTGCCTCGTAGCCTTCTTGCAGCACATTCAGGTTGATGCCAAAACTGGCGTTGGCTGCCTCGGTGCCGGCAATGGACTGAAATACCAGATCCAGCGGCACGCCGCGATTGATGGCTTCGATCGAGGTGGTGACGTGGGTCAGTACGCAGGACTGGGTGGGGATTTCATAGCGCTGGATGATGGCGTCGAGCATGTTCAGCAGGTCGCAGATCGAGGCAATGCTGTCAGTGGCCGGGTTGATGCCGATCATGGCATCGCCGTTGCCGTAGAGCAGCCCGTCGAGAATGCTGGCGGCAATGCCGGCCGGGTCATCGGTGGGGTGGTTGGGTTGCAGGCGTGTCGAAAGTCGGCCGCGCAGGCCCATGGTGCCGCGAAACCGGGTAACCACACGGATCTTTTGCGCGACCAGAATCAGGTCCTGTACGCGCATGATCTTCGACACGGCGGCGGCCATTTCCGGGGTCAGGCCCGGCGCCAGGGCCCGCAGGCTGTCCTCGCTGGCTGCGTCGCTGAGCAGCCAGTCGCGAAAGCCACCGACGGTCAGGTGGCTGACCGGGGCGAAGGCTTGAAGATCATGGCTGTCGATAATCAGCCGGGTGACCTCATCGGTCTCGTAGGGGATCAGAACTTCTTGCAGAAAATAGGTGAGCGGGATGTCAGCCAGCGCCATTTGCGCGGCCACCCGTTCGCCGTCGTTTTGCGCAGCCACGCCGGCCAGAAAATCCCCGGAACGGGCCGGGCCAGCCTTGGCCATTACATCTTTAAGGCTATCGAAACGGTAGGTCTGAGTGCCAACCGCATGTGAGAACGTTGCCATACAGGGTGCTCCATGACGCCAGACGCAAGGCGTCTGGCGGGATTCTCAGCGGTCAGTGCAAGGCTTTTTCGGCCTGTTGAATAGCCGCAAATTCCTCTTCCGGCGTACCGGCCACCAAATGGTGCCGACTGTAAAAAGCGAAGTAGGCAATTAATACTCCATAGATCACCGCAGCGCCAATCACCACCCGCGGGTCAACCAGGAAGCCGGCCACCACCGCGACACAGGCAAGCACCAAAGCAGTGCCCGAAGTGAAAATGCCGCCCGGCGTGCGATACGGGCGCTCCATTTTAGGGCGGCGAATACGCAGGGTGATATGCGCGGCCATCATCAGCACATAGGAAATGGTCGCGCCAAATACCGCCACCAGAATCAGCAAGTCGCCCTGGCCGGTCAGTGACAGACCAAAACCGATAATGCCGGGAATGATCAAGGCCAGCACCGGCGCCTTGCTCTTGTTGGTTTCGGACAGTTTGCGCGGCAAATAGCCGGCGCGGGACAAGGCGAAGATCTGACGTGAATAGGCGTAAATGATCGAGAAGAAGCTGGCAATCAAACCGGCCAGGCCCACCAGGTTCACAAAGCCGCCCATCCAGGTCGAGCCGCCATAAGCCTTGCTCAGGGCTTCGACCAGCGGATTACCCGATGCCATCAAGTGGTGCGCGCCGGCGCCGCCCGGGCCGATCACCAGAATCAGCAGGGCAAAGGTGGCCAGAACCAGCATGGCGCCAATCAGGCCGCGAGGCAGGTCACGCTTGGGGTTCTTGGTTTCTTCAGCAGCCAGCGGCACGCCTTCGACAGCGAGGAAAAACCAGATCGCATAAGGGATGGCTGCCCAGACACCGACATAACCGAAGGGCAGAAATGCGCTGGCGCCCTTGGCCTCGGTGACCGGGATATCCAGCAGGTTGGCGACGCTGAAGTGCGGCACCATCGCGACCAGAAACACCCCCAGGGCAATGGCCGCCACGGCGGTGATGATGAACATCAGCTTGAGCGCTTCCCCGACCCCGAAAATATGGATGCCGATAAAGATGATGTAGAACGCCAGGTAGATCATCCAGCCGCCAATACCGAACAGCGACTCGCAATAGGCGCCGATAAAACAGGCAATCGCGGCAGGGGCGATGGCATATTCAATCAGGATCGCCGTACCAGTGAGGAACCCGCCCCACGGCCCGAAAGCACTGCGGGCAAAGCCGTAGCCGCCACCGGCAGTGGGGATCATCGAGGACAGTTCGGCCAGTGAAAAGCACATGCACAAGTACATGGTGGCCATCAGCAATGTGGCGATAAACATTCCGCCCCAGCCGCCCTGGGCCAGGCCGAAGTTCCAGCCGGCGTAGTCGCCGGAAATCACATAGGCCACGCCCAGGCCCACCAGCAGGACCCAGCCGGCAGCGCCTTTTTTCAGTTCACGTTGTTGGAAATAATCGGAGCCGACTTTTTCGAAATCGACAGAGGACGCCGCCGCAGCGGCAGTAGGTTCGCTAGGCATGGGAATTCACCTGTTCTTTTATAGTTTGAGAAAATATGACAGGGAGATAAGCAAGAGCTAGGCCAGAAGGCCCGGTGTAGAGCTATTGATGCCAGTTTGTGGGAGCGGGCTTGCTCGCGATGCAGGCGCTGCGGTCGTTCAGTACAGCGCAGCGATCCTTTCGCGAGCAAACCCGCTCCCACAGGGTTCTGGGTTAGAAGAAACCCAGCGGGTTGATGTCGTAGCTCACCAGCAGGTTTTTGGTCTGTTGGTAGTGGTCGAGCATCATTTTGTGGGTTTCACGGCCGACGCCGGATTTTTTGTACCCGCCGAACGCGGCGTGTGCCGGGTAGAGGTGGTAACAGTTGGTCCACACGCGACCCGCCTTGATGGCACGGCCCATGCGATAGGCGCGGTTGATGTCGCGGGTCCACAGGCCGGCGCCGAGGCCAAACTCGGTGTCGTTGGCAATCGCCAGCGCTTCGGCTTCGTCCTTGAAGGTGGTGATGCTGACCACCGGGCCAAAGATTTCTTCCTGGAAGACGCGCATTTTGTTGGTGCCCTTGAGCAGGGTCGGCTGGATGTAATAGCCGGTTGCCAGATCGCCTTCGAGCTTGGCTACGGCACCGCCGGTCAGTAGTTCAGCGCCTTCGTTCCTGGCAATTTCAAGGTAGGACAGGATCTTGTCGAATTGCTGCTCGGAGGCCTGGGCGCCGACCATGGTGTCGGTGTCCAGCGGGTCTCCACGCTTGATTGCCTCGACCTTGCGCATCACCACTTTCATAAAGTCGTCGTAGATCGACTCCTGCACCAGCGCCCGCGACGGGCAGGTGCACACTTCGCCCTGGTTGAAGAATGCCAGCACCAGACCTTCAGCGGCTTTTTCAATAAAGGCCGGCTCAGCCTGCATGATGTCTTCGAAGAAGATGTTTGGCGACTTGCCACCCAGTTCCACGGTCGACGGGATGATGTTCTCGGCGGCACATTTCATGATGTGAGCGCCTACAGGTGTGGAGCCAGTGAAGGCGATCTTGGCAATGCGTTTGCTGGTAGCCAGCGCTTCGCCTGCTTCTTTACCGAACCCCTGCACGACGTTGAGGACGCCCGGTGGCAGCAGGTCGCCGATCAGCTCCATAAAAACGGTGATGCTCAGCGGCGTTTGTTCAGCCGGTTTGAGCACGATGCAGTTGCCCGCCGCCAGTGCAGGGGCAAGTTTCCAGGCGGCCATCAGCAGCGGGAAGTTCCACGGAATGATCTGCCCGACCACGCCCAGCGGTTCGTGGATGTGATACGCCACAGTATTGCCGTCAATTTCGGCGGCGCTGCCTTCTTGAGCGCGGATGCAGCCGGCGTAGTAACGGAAATGATCCGCAGCCAGCGGCACGTCGGCGTTCAGGGTTTCGCGTACGGCTTTGCCGTTGTCCCAGGTTTCGGTAATGGCCAGCAGTTCGAGGTTTTGCTCAATGCGGTCAGCAATCTTCAGCAACACCAGCGAACGTGCCTGCACTGAGGTCGCGCCCCAGGCATCAGCAGCGGCGTGGGCAGCGTCGAGGGCTTTTTCGATGTCTTCGGCAGTAGAACGCGGGAATTCGGCAATGGCTTTGCCGTTGACCGGCGAGGTGTTGGTGAAGTACTGGCCTTTGACCGGTGCCACGAATTCGCCGCCGATGTAGTTACCGTAACGGCTCTTGAACGAAACAATCGAGCCTTCAGTACCGGGTTGTGCGTAACGCATGGTGAGTGTCTCCTGGCTTTATTGTGCTTATGGGAGGACGCGCTGTGGCGCTGGCAAAAGTATGAGCAAGGGCTGGGCCATCTTTGTGCAGGCCTTGTCTTCCAAGGCTTTGCGGGTTTTACCCGGTCGTTGGGGAGAGGGGCTTGTGGCACACCTGATACAGCTGTGGTGACAATTTGTATCAGTCTTGGCACAACCGATGACCGGCCGGTCAGTTCGCGATTGCAAAGGCCGGTGAGCAAGAGGATGCTGGGCGTTCGGTTTGGACTGGATCTTTGTTGCCGCTGAGGGCGAGTTGCCTCTGTTGAGCACGGGACCACCGAGACAGAGCGGAGAACAATAAGAAATGCACAGCACCGATTTGCGCCGTCACGCACGGCAAGTCATTGATGTCACCCGCGGTCGCCCGCAAGGGTGTGACCCGTCCATCGTCCGTTCCTGGCAGCGTTGCCTGGAGGACTATCACCTCGATCCTGCGCAAACCATCGCCCCGACCGTACTTGAGCAAGGCCGTATCCTTGAAGGCCGCGAGCGTTTGCAGCAGGTGCTGAAAATTGCCGGTCACGAAATGAACAGCCTGCATCAGCAACTCTCCGGTGCCGGGCACGCGGTGCTATTGACTGATGCCCGTGGCGTGATCCTCAACTGTGTCACTGCCCCCTCCGAACGCAAGGTGTTCGAGCAGGCGGGGCTGTGGCTGGGGGCCGACTGGAGCGAAGCCAGGGAGGGTACCAACGGCATCGGTACCTGCCTGGTCGAGCGTCAGGCACTCACCATCCATCAGGATGAACACTTTCGTGGCCGGCACACCGGGCTGACCTGCTCGGCCAGCCCGGTGTTCGATCCGCAGGGCGAGTTGCTGGCGGTGCTCGACGTGTCTTCGGCCCGCCATGAGGCTTCCCGTCAGAGCCAGTTTCATACCATGGCGCTGGTTAATCTGTCAGCGAAAATCATCGAAAACAGCTACTTCCTCGGGCACTTTCAGAATCAGTGGCTGCTGCGTTTTCATCTGCACGCCGAGTCTGTCGGATTGTTCAGCGAAGGCATGCTGGCGTTTGATGGCGACGGAGTTATAGGCGCGGTTAACCAGAGTGCCCTGAACCTGCTAGGGCATGTGCGTGGCAGTTTGCTCGGGCAATCGGTCGACAGTGTTTTCGATTGCCCGCGGGATGAGCTTTTCAGTCGGGCCACCCTCCAGGCGAATGCCAGTTGGCCGCTGCATACCCGCGACGGGCGTCGATTATTTGCGGCACTGCGCGGCCAGCCACGGAACGGGCCTGCCCCGGTCATGGTGCAAGCCGAGCCACCGCGCCCGAGCAGCATCTGCCTGGGTGATGAGGCCCTGCAGACGGATTTTCGCCGGGCATTGCGGGTGTTTGAGCGCGATGTGCCGCTGTTGGTCAATGGTGAAACCGGCTCCGGCAAAGAAGCCTTTGCCAAGGCTGTGCATCAAGCCAGCTTGCGCAGCAGCAAGCCGTTTGTGGCGCTCAACTGCGCGTCGATCCCCGAAAGCCTGATCGAGAGCGAACTGTTCGGCTATCGCGGTGGTAGTTTTACCGGGGCACGCAAGGAAGGCATGCAGGGCAAGTTGCAGCAGGCCGATGGCGGCACCCTGTTTCTGGATGAAATTGGCGATATGCCGCTGGCGTTGCAAACCCGGTTGTTAAGAGTGCTGGAGGACCGTGTGGTGGTGCCCATTGGTGGCGAGCCGATGGCGGTCAACGTGCGCATTATCAGCGCCACCCACCGTAACTTGCAGGAGCGCGTGGCGGACGGCAGTTTTCGTGAAGACCTGTATTACCGCCTTAATGGACTGGAAATCGGTTTGCCAGCGTTGCGCGAGCGCACGGACAAATCGCAGTTGCTGGACTTCTTGCTGGCCGAAGAGGCGGGAGGGCAGCGCCTGTTTATCAGCCCGGCGGCACGTGAGACGTTGCTGGATTTTGCCTGGCCAGGCAACGTGCGTCAGCTGCGCAATGTGCTGCGAACCCTGGCTGCACTCTGCGAAAACGACGTGATCCAGTACGAAGATCTGCCGGCCACTATTCGCCTGGCTCCGCCCAAAGCCCCTGAAGCATGTGAATACCCGCTTGAGGATGCCGAAAAGCAGGCCTTGTTGCTGGCGCTCGAACTGCACCGCTGGCATATGACCCATACCGCGCTGCAACTGGGGGTGAGCCGCAACACCCTGTATAGAAAGCTGCGCAAGCATGGGATTGAGCGGTAATGCTTAAAAGCCCCTCACCCCAACCGTCTCCCGGAGAGTGAGGGGGCTGACCTGAGGCGTTGCGCAAATCCGCTTTTGCTTTTAGTCCCCTCTCCCTCAGGGAGAGGGCTAGGGTGAGGGTTTCAGAATCATCAGGTGCGAAAAGAACCTTGCTACGCTACCCTTCGCCGATGGTTTACGAGGTCAACTATGCACATTCATATTTTGGGTATTTGCGGCACTTTCATGGGGTCGCTGGCGGTTCTGGCCAAAGAACTGGGCCATCACGTTACTGGCTCAGACGCCAACGTCTATCCGCCGATGAGCACCCAGCTGCAGGCTCAAGGTATTGAACTAACCCAGGGCTATGACCCGGTTCAGCTCGATCCGGCGCCAGATGTAGTGGTGATCGGCAATGCGCTGTCCCGTGGCAACCCCGCAGTTGAGTACGTGCTCAACAAGGGCCTGCCTTACGTGTCCGGCCCGCAATGGCTGGCTGACCATGTGCTGCAAGGCCGCTGGGTACTGGCCGTGGCAGGTACCCACGGTAAAACCACGACCAGCAGCATGCTGGCCTGGGTGCTGGAGTACGCGGGCATGGCCCCGGGTTTCCTGATTGGCGGTGTGCCGCAGAACTTTGCCGTGTCGGCCCGTCTGGGTGATACGCCGTTCTTTGTGGTAGAAGCCGATGAATATGACAGCGCCTTTTTCGACAAGCGCTCGAAGTTTGTCCACTACCGTCCGCGCACGGCAATCCTCAACAATCTCGAGTTCGATCACGCTGATATCTTCCCGGACTTGCCGGCCATTGAGCGGCAATTCCACCATTTGGTGCGCACTATCCCGAGTGAAGGGCTGGTTATCCACCCGACCACCGAGCCTGCATTGCAGCGTGTAATCGAAATGGGCTGCTGGACGCCGGTACAAACCACGGGCGTCGATGGTCAATGGCAAGCCAGGCTGCTCAGTGATGACGGCTCTCGCTTTGAGGTGCTGTTTGACGGCGCGCTGCAAGGTACCGTCGATTGGAATATGACCGGCCAGCATAACGTGGCCAACGCCCTGGCGACCCTGGCCGCAGCGCGCCATGTCGGCGTGGTGCCGAGCATGGCGATTGATGGGTTGAGCGCTTTCAAAAGCGTGAAACGACGTATGGAGAAAGTCGCCGAAGTCCACGGCATTACCCTCTACGACGACTTTGCCCACCATCCGACTGCGATCGCGACCACCCTCGATGGCCTGCGCAAGCACATTGGTGACGCGCCCTTGATCGCGGTGATTGAGCCGCGCTCCAACTCCATGAAGCTCGGAGCCCACCGTGATGGCCTGCCGCAAAGCGTGGTGCAGGCGGATCATGTGGTCTGGTATGCCCCGGCCAATCTGGGTTGGGATCTGGCCGCGACGGTGGCATCGAGCCCGGTGCCGACCAAGGTGTGCGATTCGCTGGACGCCATCATTGCCGAGGTCAAGGCCCAGGTTAAGCCCGGTACCCATGTGGTGATCATGAGCAATGGCGGCTTCGGCGGGCTGCATGGCAAGCTGGCGGAAGCGCTGCAATGAGTGGCCCGGAACGCATAACCCTGGCGGTCACCGGTGCTTCCGGCATGCCGTACGCCTTGCGCCTGCTCGATTGCCTGGTGCGCGAAGACCGCGAAGTCCACTTCCTGATCTCCAAGGCCGCACAATTGGTCATGGCAACCGAAACGGATGTCAGCCTGCCGCCAAAGCCACAAGCAATGCAGGCTTTTCTGACTGAATACACGGGCGCTGCCGCAGGGCAGATTCGCGTATACGGCAAGGAGGACTGGATGTCGCCCGTGGCTTCGGGGTCGGGAGCACCCGCTGCGATGGTGGTGGTGCCGTGTTCCACCGGCACCCTGTCGGGGATTGCCACCGGTGCTTGCAACAACCTGATCGAGCGCGCCGCAGACGTGACGCTCAAGGAGCGTCGCCAGCTGATTCTGGTGCCGCGTGAGGCGCCGTATTCCAGTATCCATCTGGAGAACATGCTCAAGCTGTCCAATATGGGCGCGGTAATAGTGCCTGCATCGCCCGGCTTTTATCATCAACCGCAGACTATCGATGACCTGGTGGATTTTGTGGTGGCGCGCATTCTCAACCTGCTCAATATCCCCCAGGACATGCTCCCGCGCTGGGGCGAGTACCATGTGGGCGGCGATGAGTAAGGCGCTATTGGCCCTGCTGGTGGCGGCTCTGGTTTGTGGTTGCGCCAGCGTGCGAACGCTGGATGCGGCCAAGCCGGGCGCTCCCGTTGTGTACTCGGGTACGCGGCTGGACGTGTATGCCCTTGAGGGCGGGTGCTGTGCCAAGGATCGCTTTGGCGCCGAGGCTCCGCGCTATCCGGGCCTGGACCTGCCCGCCAGCGCGTTGCTCGATACCGTACTATTGCCGTTGTCCGTGCTGACGGTGCTGGGTGTCGGGTTTCAGGCCAGCGGTGGTTTGTAGCCAGCAGGGCGGGTGACTATTTACCCAGCTTGCGCAACTCATCGGATTCGATCACCCGCACGCCGTCCTGTTCTTCCAGTGCCAGGCGCCACAGCGCACGGGCCAGCTGGCAGGCTTCGATACCGTGGTACTTGCCCGGAATCAGTTTGGACAGTGGCCCGGCGATCTGTTCGGCCAGACGTGGCTCGACGCGATCGCCCAGTAGCAGGGAAGGACGGGCAATGGTCAGTTGCGGCCAGTTTTGCGCGCGCAGCGACTGCTCCATTTCACCCTTGACCCGGTTATAGAACACCGAGGACTTGGGATCGGCGCCGATGGCACTGACCACCACCAGATGGCGTGCGCCCATTTCCCGCGCGCGTTTGGCGAAAGCCACCACCATGTCGTGATCCGCCGCGCGGAAGGCTGCCTCGGAACCTGCCTGCTTGATCGTGGTGCCCAGGCAGCAGAAGGCGACATCGACCCGGCCACTGAGTTGAGGCAGGAACACGGCGGGGTCACCTACCGGGTTTTCCAGGTGCGGATGCGCCGCCAGAGGCTTGCGTGAAGGGGCGAGCACGCGGGTGATGGTGGGTTCGTTGAGCAGGCGGTCAAGTAGCAGTTCGCCGGTAAGGCCGGTAGCGCCTGCGAGCAAAATATGTGAAGGCGTCAAGTGCATAATGTTTCTCCCTTGATACAACCAGCTTAGCCATTCCAGGGTTATTTGCTTACTGCAAAGCCTGTTTCGCTTGTTGTTGACGCAAGCGTTGCCAGTGGTTCAGAACGCCTTTTGGCGCCCAGATTTGCGGTTCGGATGGCTCGTAGCCATCCGCTTGTTCGCGTTCGGCCACGTACTGCCTGGCCAGTTTGAAGGCTTTTTGCAGGTCGTCGGTCTGGTTCAGCGCCTGAGCAAACAAGGCATTGCCGAAGTAGGTAAAGTCGGCTTCTTCAGAGCAGCCAAAAGACACGCGGTCAGCCTGGGATGCGGTCATGATCAGGGTTTTTTCATCCTTGAGCGCGGGGATAAAACCGCCTGAATAGCAGGATGAAATCACGATGATCTTGTCGCGGTTTTTCAGGGGGGCCAAGGCTGCAGCCAGTTCGTCGGCGGGCAGGTCTGCCAGCTCCATGCGCGGTTGATCGAGTACCAGCTCGTGTTCCTGGGTGCCGTGGCTGGTCAGATAAATGAAAATCAGGTCTTCAGGGCCGGTGCGCCCGGCCAGGGTTTTTGCCGCGCGGTACAGGTTTTCGCGGGTGGCCATGGGGCGATCGAGCAGATGGTCGCGGTGGTTCACCAGGGTGATCCGGCCACGGCTGCCAAAACGGCTGGCCAGCATGTCGCTGACGTAATCGGCTTCGCGCTTGAACACGCTCTGCTTGCCGTCGCCCGCCAGCACCAGGCTGTACAGCTCGATTGCCGGGGTGGATGGGGCAACGCCGTCCAGCGCCTTGTTGAGCAATGTGCCCTGGTTGAGCAGCCCCAGCTCCAGCGGGTCGGGCAAGACTGTCCCTTTGGCATCGCGCACTCGCTGGCCGTTTAGCCAGTAGCCGCTTTGTACGGTACCGTCGCTCAGGGTCAGGGTGCCCTGGCCCTGATAGGTGTCTGCGGCGAACTCGCCAACATAGGTGCTGCCGTCGGGCAGGTTCAAATGGCCGGGACCGTTGAAGCGCCACTCGTTGAACATGCCGCTGTAGTGGCTGCCGTCGATGCCTGTCAGTTCGCCCTTGCCGGTTAATGCGCCGTCCTTGAAGTCGCCGCTCCACACATCGCCGTCGGCATTCTCATAGCGGCCCTTGCCGTTGAGCTGGTTGTGCTTGAACGCGCCCTCGTACTGGTCGCCGTCGGCGCTGTTGAAGATGCCGTTGCCTTCAAGTTCGCCATTGACGAACTCGCCGACGAACTCATTGCCGCTGGCATCGCTGCGCCTGCCGGTGCCGTGGGGTTTGCCGTGGGCAAACTGGCCCTGGTACTGGCTGCCGTCTTCCAGCTCCAGATGGCCATCGCCCGAGAACTGGTCATCCTTGAAGTCGCCGCGATAGCTCAGGGTGCCTTGCTTGAGCGTGCCCTCGCCCTCGCGGTTGCCCAGCTTGAACCCGCCCTCGTAGGTGCTGTCGTGGGTGGTCAGGCGGCCATGGCCGCTGTACAGGCCTTGCGCGAAACCGCCGCGATAGCTATCGCCATTGCTGGCGTGCCACTCGCCCTGGCCGTGCCACTGGCCATTTTTGAACTCCCCTGCGTACCAATTGCCATTCGGATAGTCGATACGGCCCTGGCCCTGCAGCAACCCGTTGACCACTTCGCCTCGATAGCGCCCGCCATCGGGCAGGCGTGCGTCGGGCGGTAACAGTGATTCACCGTCTCCACAGGCCGTCAGCAGCAGGGTCAAAGCAAGGGGGGCAAATGGGCGCATAACGGGATCCGGATAATTAAGCCACCGAGTATGCCGCAGCAATGGAAGCTGTCTATAGGCCCGGATGAAACATCGGCAGTTATTGTATGCCAAGGTGCAAGCCTGGGCCGTTGGTCGGTAGGACGTGCTTATAATGCGGCACAAAAATATTCGCTGGAGAGGTGAAATGTTGCTACGCGGCTTGACTTGGCTGGTGCTGTTTCAATTGCTCGGTACCGCCCTCAATCACTTGTTCGTCCCCGTATTGCCCGGGCCCATTATCGGATTGCTGCTGTTGTTGGGCTTCTTGATGGTGCGCGGTCAAGTCAGCGAGCCATTGAGTCAGGCTGCCGGCGGGTTGTTGCGTTATTTACCCTTGCTGTTGGTGCCGCCCGCGGTGGGCGTGATGGTGTACGCCGCCGATATTGCCGCTGACTTCTGGGCGATTGTCGGGGCGCTGGTGCTGTCGCTATTGATCTCGATGGCATTCGTCGGCGTACTGATGCAGCGTCTGCTCAAGAATCACAGCCATCCCGAGGAGCGGCCATGAATCTGCAATGGCAGGGCGCCTGGGAGTCAGTCATCCATCATCCGTTGTTTGGTATCGGTATCACCCTGGGCGCCTATCAACTGGTGCTCGCCGCTTACGAGAAAACCCGCTGGCTCTTCCTGCAGCCGGTGCTGGCCTCGATGCTGCTGGTGATCGGTGTGCTGCTCAGTTGCGGCCTGAGCTACGCGGAGTACCGCAAGAGCACCGATATCCTGAGTATTTTGCTGGGCCCCGCAACGGTGGCGCTGGCGGTGCCGCTGTACCTGAACCTGCGGCGGATCCGGCAGTTGTTCTGGCCCATTTTTACTACGCTGGTAATTGGCGGCGTGTTCGCCACTGCGTTGGTGGTGGGCCTGGCCTGGTGGTTCGGGGCCGAGCACATGATGCTGATGACCCTGGCGCCCAAGTCGGTGACCTCACCGATTGCCATGCTGGTGGCCGAGCAGATTGGTGGTGTGGCGGCGCTGGCAGCAGTGTTTGTGCTGATTACCGGGGTGATCGGCGCAATTTGCGGGCCGGGCCTGTTGCGCCTGCTCGGGGTTCACAGCCCGGAGGCCCGAGGTATGGCCCTGGGCATGACGGCGCACGCGGTTGGCACTTCGGTGGCCCTGCAGGAAAGTGAAGAGTGTGGCGCCTTCGCGGCGCTGGCGATGAGTCTGATGGGTCTGGGTACGGCGGTGTTCCTGCCGTTGGCCGTGACCCTCATGGTGTAAGGGTGAAGCTATGACATTGCCGCTGTTTCCTTTGAATACTGTGCTGTTTCCAGGTTGTGTGCTGGATTTGCAGATATTTGAGGCGCGCTACCTGGACATGGTTGCCCGCTGCATGAAGCAGGGCACAGGCTTTGGTGTGGTGTGCATCCTGGATGGCCGTGAGGTCGGCAATGCACCCCAGGGTATCGCCGGGATTGGCTGTGAAGCCTTGATTCGCGATTTTCAGCAGCAGGACAACGGCCTGCTGGGCATTCGCGTCGAGGGCGGGCGGCGCTTTGAAGTGCTGGGCACTGAGTTGCAGCGCGATCAGCTACTGCTGGCGCAAGTCGAGTGGCTGGATGACGCCCCCGAGCAGCCCCTGCAGGAAGAAGACCAGGACCTGCTGGCCTTGCTCAAGGCGCTGGCCGAGCACCCGATGGTGGCGGCCCTGAACATGAACACCGAGGTGGCGGGGCAACAGTCGCTGTCCAATCAACTGGCGTACCTATTGCCCTTTGCCGAGGCAGACAAGATCGAACTGCTGCAGGTCAATGACCCGCAGCAGCGTCTGGACGGGATACAAGTGCTGCTCGATGAGATCCAGGGCGAAGCCCTCAACTGATCTCAGTAGGCGTAGCGCAGCAGTTCCCTGGACAAGTGCCCGAGCATGAAAAACCCGTAGAGCGCAGTGACTGACGGCAAGATCAGCCACCAGATTTTCTGCGGGACCGGCTCAAGGGGCATGTATCGCTGGCTTAACGCCAGAGCGAATGCGTTGACAGTGATGGCGAGCAGGGCCCCAGCGGTGATGTCCGTTGGCCAGTGAGCGCCCAGGTACACCCGCGACATCGCCACGGTGATCGCCAGCAGGCAACCCAGCAATACCCAGGTGACGCGCATGCGTTGTGGCTGGTTGCGCCCGGCCAGAATGGCCAGGGCTATAAAAAATGCGAATGCCCCTGAACTGTGGCCGCTGGGCATGCTGTAGCTGGTCAGCGGGTCCACCAGCACTTCGGGGCGCACCCGGGCGAAGAAGTGCTTGGTCGCGGTATTGGCCAGCGCGGTAAACAGCGTGACCCCGCCAAAGAACCACATTGCCCGCCATTGCCGGGTAAACAGCAGAATGACGCACACCAGGGCTGCCGCCAGAAACTGGGTACGGAAGTTGCCGATTTGCGTCACCAGCACGGCGGCGCTGTCCATGGCACTGCTGCGATGCTCTTGTACCAGGGCCGTGATGCCCTGGTCGAAGGCGGTCATGTGTGGATAACCGATAAAGACGGCCAGTAGCAGGGCGAAGCTGAGTGTGCCGATCAGCAGCGTGGCCCGGGGTTGGCGACGGATACTGGCATTGATGCTCAGGCCCAGCAGGGCGGCGAGGCCCGCGGCAACAATGGCGGCCTGTAGCCAGAAGCCTTCGGGCAGTGGCAGGCGAATGGCAGCACCGGTGGCCCAGCCCGGTAGCAGGTACGCCACCGACCAGCCTGCTCCGGCCAGCAGGCTGACGCCGATAAAGCGCGGGATCGGCATGTCGCACATCCCGGCCACCATCGGCAGCATGGGCCGCAGCGGGCCGATAAAGCGCCCGACCAGCAGGCTGACAATACCGTAGCGATGGAAGTAGCTCTCGGCCCCGTTCATCCATTCGGGATGAGTGCGCAAGAGGGGTAAGCGGCGAATGTTCTGGTGGAAGCGCCTGCCCAGGGCGTAGGACACCGCGTCGCCGAGCAACCCGCCGAGAAAGCCCAGCAGCAGGGTTTGGCCCAGGGACAGGGCGCCGCTGCCGGCCATGACGGCAATGGCGAACAACAATACGGTGCCGGGAACAATGATGCCGGCAATTGCCAGACACTCCACGCAAGCCACAATAAACACCGCGAGGCCCAGCCACTGCGGGTTGGCTGTCAGCCAGCCGGTGATGCTATCGAGCCATGGGCCCATGTTCCGATTTCCTTGTCTGCTTATTAGGTTGTTTGTAGGCGCTACAGTCTTGAAGCTGGCCCGGCTCTAGTTGTGGGAGTGGGTTTGCACGCGATGCAGGCCCCGCGGTCTGTCAGGACAATTGCGGCGATGCCATCGCGAGCAAACCCGCTCCCACAGGATCAGTTGTGCTCCAGGGTGATGAAATCCCGCCCCTCAACCTGCCCGCGACGCAGCGGATTACGCGTGCAATACGCAGCGTAGTCAGCATCGACAAAGCGGTACATCAAATGCTCGTCGCGCCCGTGGGGGATGCCCAGACGGGTGGTCTGGATAATTTGCGAAGGTGGTTCTCTGACGTCATCGACCCACAAGCGTTCGGGGTCGAAACATTTTGCATCCCATTCGCGCACCTTCAACCCCAGCGCTTTGCACAGCAGGGTTTGCCCCGCGCACAGTTTGTGTTCGGGCCGGGGGTTGCCTTGGGCGTCCGGGTTGTTGCGTTGCATCTGCGCCAGGCTGTCCGGGCCCGCCAGCTCATCAAGCCAGGGATGGGCCGATTTGATCAGCACTGCGTTGCCGGGGCCGTGGGCACTGAAATTCAGCGAGTCGCCGCCGCGGGCGTAATACATGTAGATATGCCCGCCATCGAGAAACAGCGCCCTGCGCTTGTCGGTATAGCCCAGCGAGGCGTGGCTGCCTTTGTCGGTGAGGTAATAGGCTTCGGTTTCGATAATCCGGGCGCTGAGCCACAGCCCGTTGACCCGATGGCGAATGACTTTGCCCAGCAGTTGGCAAGCAACAAGCTGGGCATCTCGATCGAAAAAGGCATCAGGCAGCATCATGGGCATGTGCAGGACGGTCAGTGGATAGCTGAAAAGGTGCAGATCATAGCAAGTCATGCTTAATCGGGGCTGAACGCAGTGTATTTGTGGTCCATTTCGACCATCCGCCTGCCACCGCTGTGCGTGAGGCGGCGGGACCGCTATAATCGGCCGCTTTCCTCCCTGCCAAGACCCTTGAGACCATGACTGAGTCCGTTCTTGACTACATGACCCGCCTGGGTCGCGCTGCTCGCGAAGCCTCCCGCGTGATCGGCCGTGCCAGTACGGCGCAGAAAAACCGTGCCCTGCACGGCGCTGCTGCTGCATTGGATGCCGCACGTCTGGAGCTGGTTGCTGCCAACGAACTGGACCTGGCCGCCGGCCGGGCCAACGGCCTTGAGCCGGCCATGCTGGAGCGCCTGGCGCTGACCCCTGCACGCATCGACAGCATGATTGTCGGTTTGCGTCAGGTGGCAAGCCTGCCAGACCCCATCGGCGCGATTCGCGACATGAGCTACCGCCCTTCGGGTATTCAGGTCGGCAAGATGCGTGTACCGCTGGGTGTAGTCGGAATCATCTACGAGTCGCGTCCTAACGTGACCATTGATGCTGCCAGCCTGTGCTTGAAGTCGGGCAACGCAACCATCCTGCGCGGTGGCTCCGAGGCGATTCACTCCAACCGTGCCATTGCAGTGTGCATCCAGCGCGGCCTGGCCGAAGCCGGTTTGCCGCCCGCCGTGGTGCAAGTGGTTGAAGTGACCGATCGTGCCGCTGTCGGCGCGCTGATCACCATGCCCGAGTACGTTGATGTCATCGTGCCTCGCGGCGGCAAGGGGCTGATCGAACGGGTCAGCCGTGATGCCAAGGTGCCGGTGATCAAACACCTGGACGGCATCTGCCATGTATACGTCAGTGCCCATGCCGATCTTGCCAAGGCGCAGCGCATTGCGTTCAACGCCAAGACCTACCGTTATGGCATTTGCGGCGCGATGGAAACCCTGCTGGTGGATCAGGCCGTCGCGGCAGAATTTTTGCCGGCAATGGCTGAACAATTTCGTGCCAAGGGCGTCGAACTGCGCGGTTGCGAGCGTACCCGGGAGTTGATCGACGTGGTTGCCGCCACTGAAGACGACTGGAACACCGAGTACCTGGATGCCATCCTGTCGATTCGTATCGTGGAGGGTCTGGACCAGGCGATTGAGCATATCAATCACTATGGCTCCCATCACACCGACTCGATCGTCACCGAACACCAGGGCGATGCCCGGCGTTTTATGGCCGAAGTGGACTCCAGTTCCGTGATGCTCAACACACCAACCTGCTTTGCCGATGGATTTGAATACGGATTGGGTGCGGAGATTGGCATTTCTACTGATAAGCTGCACGCCCGCGGCCCGGTGGGTCTCGAAGGTCTGACCTGCGAGAAGTACATTGTGGTCGGCGATGGCCAGTTGCGCGGTCAGGAGCCAGTCTGACTTGGTCAAGCTGAAAGCGTCAGCGCCGGCACCTGTGATCGACGTGTTACCCCAGCGCATAGGCGTACTGGGCGGAACCTTCGATCCGGTGCATATCGGTCATCTGCGTGGCGGGCTGGAAGTGGCGGAGATGATGGGGCTCGACGAGCTGCGTCTGACCCCCAATGCCAGGCCGCCGCACCGTGACACCCCCCAGGTGTCAGCCCACGACCGTTTGGCGATGGTCGAGTGCGCTGTCGCAGGAGTGGCTACGCTGGTAGTGGACGCCCGGGAGCTGCAAAGGGACAAGCCGTCCTACACGATCGATACACTGGAATTGATGCGGGCCGAGATGGCCGCGTATGACCAGTTGTTTTTACTGTTGGGTTGGGACGCGTTTTGCGGCCTGCCCACATGGCATCGCTGGGAAGAGTTGCTCCAGCATTGCCATATCCTGGTGCTACAGCGCCCGGATGCCGACAGCGAACCGCCGGATGCCTTGCGCAATCTGCTGGCAGCGCGCTCGGTAAGCGACCCGCTGGCCCTGAAGGGGGCAAGCGGACAGATTGCATTCGTTTGGCAGACGCCGCTCGCGGTATCCGCCACCCAGATCCGCCAACTGCTGGCCAGCGGTAAGTCGGTACGTTACCTGGTGCCCGACGCGGTCCTGGCCTACATCGATGCGCACGGGCTTTACCGTGCGTCGAACTGAAAAAGGGTGTGTTTCAAGGCGCCAATTGTCGTGTATTGAAACACCCGAACATACGAGCAAAACGAGTTTTATATGACTGACAAAGATGTAAGCAAAGTAAAGCGCAAAGGCACCTTCAAAAGCGCGCCATTGCCGGAAAAAACCTTCAGCGCCGAGCCTCTCAAGGGTGAAGAGCTGGTCAAGGTTGCTGTTGCCGCCCTGGAAGACGTCAAGGCCCAGGATATCCAGGTCATCGACGTGCGTGACAAGCACAGCATCACTGACTTCATGATCATCGCTACCGGTACTTCGAACCGTCAGATCGGTGCGATGCTCGACAAGATCCGCGAAGCGGTGAAGGCTCTGGGCGTCAAGCCGCTGGGCGAAGAAGGCAAGGGCGACAGCGACTGGGTTCTGCTGGACATGGACGACGTGATCGTTCACATGATGACCGCCAGTGCCCGTCAGTTCTACGACCTGGAGCGTCTGTGGGCCGGTGCTGAACAAAGCCGTGCAGGCAGCGCTGCTCACCACAGCCCGGAAAACACCCATGAGCACTTCCTGAAGCTCAACAAAGACCAAGAGTAAGGGTTCGCTGTGCGCCTGCGTTTGATCGCTGTCGGTTCGCGTATGCCCAAGTGGGTGGAAGAAGGCTGGCATGAATATGCCAAGCGTCTGCCATCCGAGCTGGCACTTGAATTGGTGGAAATACCGCTCAACACCCGTGGCAAGAATGCTGACGTGGCCCGCTTCATCCGCCAGGAAGGCGAAGCCATGCTGGCCAAGGTAGGCCCGGGCGAGCGCATCGTAACCCTCGAAGTGCACGGCAAACCGTGGAGTACCGAGCAGCTGGCGGTTGAGCTTGACCGCTGGCGCCTGGATTCGCGCACGGTGAACTTTATGGTCGGTGGCCCGGAAGGGCTGGCGCCGGAAGTCTGTGCCCGCGCTGACCAGCGCTGGTCGCTGTCGCCATTGACGCTGCCGCACCCGTTGGTGAGGATTCTGATCGGTGAGCAGTTGTATCGCGCCTGGACAGTGCTGTCCGGGCACCCGTATCACAAATAGTCAGCGCTCTGAATGACTCAGCCGATCCGCCTTAAAGACCACGAGAAAGACGCACGCCTTGTGCGCGGACGAGTCGTGGTCGGTGCGATTGTGGTCGTGACGCTGATTTGTGTGCTGCTCGCGCGGCTTTATTACCTGCAGGTGGTGCAGTACGACTACCACTCCACCTTGTCAGAGAACAACCGGGTGCATGTGCAGCCGATCCCGCCTACCCGCGGTCTGATTTTTGACCGTAATGGCGTGGTGATCGCAGACAACCGCCCCAGCTTCAGCCTGAGCATGACCCGCGAACGCTCTGGTGACTGGCAGCAAGTGCTCGACGTTATTGTTGAAGTGTTGCAGCTTGCGCCCGAGGATCGCGCCCTGTTCGAAAAGCGCATGAAGCAGGGGCGGCGGCCGTTTGAGCCGGTGCCCATTCTGTTTGAGCTCAACGAAGAACAGATCGCCCGGATTGCCGTAAACCAGTTCCGCCTGCCCGGGGTTGAAGTGGTTGCGCAACTGGTGCGGCATTACCCTCAAGGCGCGCATTTTGCGCACTCGGTGGGTTACATGGGGCGGATCAACGAAAAAGAGCTTAAAACCCTCGATCCGGTCAATTACAGCGGCACCCACCATATCGGCAAAACCGGCATCGAGCGTTTCTACGAAGCCGAGCTGCATGGCCAGGTGGGTTACGAAGAAGTCGAAACCAATGCCCGTGGCCGCGTGTTGCGAGTACTCAAGCGCACCGACCCGATCCCTGGCAAGGACATCGTACTCAGCCTCGATATCAAACTGCAGGAAGCAGCTGAAGAGGCGCTGGCAGGGCGTCGTGGCGCAGTGGTTGCACTCAACCCGATGACGGGGGAAGTGCTGGCGATGGTCAGCCAGCCGAGTTTTGACCCCAATCTGTTCGTGACCGGCATCAGCTTCAAGGCCTATGCCGAGCTGCGTGATTCGATTGACCGACCATTGTTCAACCGCATCCTGCGCGGCCTGTATCCACCGGGCTCGACGATCAAGCCTGCAGTGGCGATTGCCGGCCTGGACAGCGGCGTGATCACCGGCTCCTCGCGGGTGTATGACCCCGGCTATTACCAGCTGCCCAATTACGATCACAAATACCGTAACTGGAACCGTAGCGGTGATGGCTACGTCGATCTGGATACCGCAATCATGCGCTCCAACGACACCTATTTTTATGACCTGGCCCACAAGCTGGGGATTGACCGTCTGTCGAGTTACATGAACCAGTTCGGTATCGGCCGCAAGGTCTCGCTGGACA
The DNA here is from genome assembly GCF_005930585.1 of Pseudomonas sp. FSL W7-0098. NCBI lineage: Bacteria > Pseudomonadati > Pseudomonadota > Gammaproteobacteria > Pseudomonadales > Pseudomonadaceae > Pseudomonas > Pseudomonas sp. FSL W7-0098. Next base: position 139,407 of record NZ_RXHW01000008.1, on the reverse strand, counting down.
TGTTCGAAGAGTCCGCCGGGCTGATGCCGTCCCGCGAGTGGAAACGTGCCACCCGACGCCAGGCCTGGTTCCCGGGCGAGACGCTGATTCTGGGGATTGGACAGGGCTATATGCAGTCCACCCCCTTGCAACTGGCCCAGGCCACCGCGTTGATCGCCAGCAAAGGCAAGTGGATCCGTCCGCACCTGGCCAAGACCATCGAGGGCGTACCGCCGGTGGACCCGGACCCGGTGCCGGATATTGTCCTGCGTGACCCGTCCAACTGGGCCAAGGTCAACCACGGCATGCAGCAAGTGGTGCATGGCGCTCGCGGCACGGCGCGGGTGGCGGGCGTTGGCGCGCAATACCTGATTGCCGGCAAGAGCGGTACGGCCCAGGTGGTGGCGATCAAGCAGGGCGAAAAATACGACCGTTCCAAGGTGCAGGAGCGTCACCGCGACCACGCCTTGTTCGTCGGCTTCGCGCCGGCCAACAACCCGCAGATCACCGTCTCGGTGATGATTGAAAACGGCGAAGCCGGCAGTCGTGTCGCCTCGCCCGTGGTGCGCAAGGTCATGGATGCCTGGTTGCTGGGTGAAGACGGCAAACTCAAACCCGAGTACGGCGGCCCCGTAAAGGCAGAGGTTCCGGCCAATGATGAGTAATTTTGACCGCATCCTCTCCAGTGAGGACGTGATGCGTCGCCGTGCCACGCTGCTTCAGCGTTTGCATATCGATGGCCCGCTGCTGATTCTGCTGCTGACCCTGGCGGCTGGCAGCCTGTTTGTACTGTATTCGGCCAGCGGCAAAAGCTGGGACTTGCTGAGCAAACAGGCGACTTCGTTCGGTATCGGGCTGGTATCGATGTTTATCATCGCCCAGCTGGAACCGCGATTCATGGCACGCTGGGTACCGATCGGCTATCTGATCGGGGTGATGTTGCTGGTGGTGGTGGATGTCATGGGCCACAACGCCATGGGCGCCACTCGCTGGATCAATATCCCCGGGGTGATTCGCTTTCAGCCCTCCGAGTTCATGAAAATCCTGATGCCCGCGACCATCGCCTGGTACCTGTCCAAGCGAACCTTGCCGCCGCAACTCAAGCATGTGGCGGTCAGCCTGATGCTTATCGGGGTGCCTTTTGCCCTGATTGTGCGCCAGCCCGACCTGGGTACGGCGCTGCTGGTACTGGCAGGCGGTGCATTTGTATTGTTCATGGGCGGTCTGCGCTGGCGCTGGATCCTCAGCGTACTGGCAGCGACGGTTCCAGTGGCGGTGGCCATGTGGATCTTCGTGATGCACGACTATCAGAAGCAGCGCGTGCTGACCTTCCTCGACCCTGAAAGCGACCCGCTGGGCACTGGCTGGAACATTATCCAGTCCAAGGCCGCGATTGGTTCGGGCGGGGTGTTCGGCAAGGGCTGGCTACTGGGTACCCAGTCGCACCTGGACTTCCTGCCCGAGAGCCATACCGACTTCATCATCGCGGTGATGGGCGAAGAGTTCGGTCTGGTCGGCATTTGCGCGCTGCTGCTTATTTATCTGTTGTTGATTGGTCGTGGCCTGGTGATCACTGCCCAGGCCCAGACCCTGTTCGGCAAATTGCTGGCAGGCAGCCTGACCATGACGTTTTTTGTTTATGTTTTCGTCAACATCGGTATGGTCAGTGGCCTGCTGCCGGTGGTGGGCGTGCCATTGCCCTTTATCAGTTACGGCGGCACTTCGCTCGTGACGCTGTTATCAGCGTTCGGGGTTTTGATGTCGATCCACACACATCGCAAGTGGATCGCACAAGTTTGATTAAGGTGAATTATTCAATGCAAGCAATGCGTGGCTGGGCTGCTCGATACGCGTCGTGGGTAGGCCTGCTGGGTCTGTTCGGGACCGCACAGGGTGCGCTGGCCGGTGACTACGAAGGCTCGCCCCAGGTGGCTGAGTTCGTAGGCGAAATGACCCGTGATTACGGATTTGCCGGCGAGCAGCTGATGGGCGTGTTCCGCGAAGCCGAGCGCAAGCAGAGCATCCTCGACGCCATTTCGCGCCCGGCCGAACGGGTCAAGCAGTGGAAAGAATACGGTCCGATGTTCTTGACCGACGCTCGCGTCGCCCGCGGTGTCGATTTCTGGCGCGAGCACGAAGCCGTTCTGGCCCGTGCCGAGCAGGAGTATGGCGTTCCGGCCCAGGTGATTGTGTCGATTATCGGCGTCGAAACATTTTATGGTCGCAACACCGGTAACTACCGCGTGATCGATGCCTTGTCGACCCTGGGTTTCGATTACCCGCCCCGCGCCGAGTTTTTCCGCAAGGAACTGCGAGAGTTCCTGTTGCTGAGCCGCGAAGAACAGGTTGACCCGCTGACCCTGAAGGGTTCCTATGCCGGAGCCATGGGCTTGCCGCAGTTTATGCCGAGCAGCTTTCGCGCCTATGCCGTGGATTTCGACGGTGATGGCCATATCAATATCTGGAGCAACCCGGACGATGCCATCGGTAGCGTTGCCAGCTACTTCAAACGTCATGGCTGGGTAGCCGGTGAGCCGGTGGTGATTCGCGCCGATGTGACCGGTGATCGCGCCGATGAAGGCCTGACCCAGGGGATCGAACCGGTCAAGACCGTCGGGGAGTTGCGAGCGCTGGGCTGGTCGAGTCATGATGCGTTGCGCGACGATATGCCGGTCACGGCGTTTCGTCTGGAAGGCGCCGACGGCCCTGAATACTGGATGGGCCTGAAAAACTTTTATGCGATCACACGCTATAACCGAAGCGTGATGTACGCCATGGCAGTGCATCAACTGTCCGATCTGCTGGTTCAAGCACGGGGCAACAAGTAATGCCGTTTCTAGCGACCCGTACACCTTTGAAACTCGCCGCCTGCGCCGCTGTTGCGTTGCTGCTGGTGAGCTGCTCGAGCAGTCGCTCGACGCCCCCGCAAACATCGACCGCGGTCAGTTCCAAGCCGGGCCTGGATATCAACCGTGCCCACAAGGACGGTGCGCCGTGGTGGGATGTTGACGTTTCGCGCATCCCCGACGCCACGCCGACCCTGCACACCGGGCCTTACAAGGCGGCGCCGTACTCGGTACTGGGTAAGACCTATTTCCCGATGCAAGAGTCCAAGACCTATGTGGCCTCGGGCACCGCGTCCTGGTACGGCACCAAGTTTCACGGCCAGAACACCGCCAATGGCGAGGTCTATGACCTGTACGGCATGAGCGCGGCGCACAAGACTTTGCCGCTGCCCAGCTACGTCAAGGTGACCAACCTGGATAACGGCAAGGCCGTGATCCTGCGCGTCAACGACCGTGGCCCGTTTTATTCGGATCGTATTATCGACTTGTCCTACGCTGCTGCCAAAAAGCTCGGCTATGCCGAAACCGGTACGGCCCGGGTCAAGGTTGAAGGTATTGACCCTCAGGCCTGGTGGGCTCAGCGCGGTCGCCCTGCGCCGCTGATGCTCAACGAAGCGAAAGTGGCCCAGAACACCGCCCCGACCGTGTCCACCGGTAAGGTTGAACAATGGACGCCGCCCGCACAGCAGCATGCTGCCGATGTGGTTCCGGTCAGTCCAATGGCCAAGGGCCAGGGTACCTACCTTCAGGTCGGTGCCTTTGCCAATCCGGACGCTGCCGAGTTGCTTCGTTCCAAACTCAGTGGCATGGTCAGTACCCCCGTGTTTATCAGTTCGATTGTGCGCAATCAGCAAACCTTGCACCGTGTACGCATGGGGCCAATAGCCTCGGCGGGTGAGGTGGCACAAACACAAAACAGCGTGCGCCTGGCCAATCTGGGCCAGCCGAGCGTTGTGACGTCGGATCAGTAACACCGAACAAAGCGTTGGGCCCTGAGCAGTCGGGGCCCAAACGCAGTTGCAGAGGTCAAGAATAAAAGCCCTTCCAGGGGCCGGGACTGCAACTGAATACGCGGCAGTCAGTCAAACGACTGCCTGTACAGTTTTGCCCGCGAGGGTAAGTTTCCATTAACAACTTCGAGAGACGGATGAACATCACCACCTTTGCCAAACGCCTGTGCCTGCTAGTACCGCTGATCGTCACTCCTGCCGCCTGGGCAGTCGAGATGATGCCGTCGCCACCACAACTTGCAGCCAAGTCCTATGTTCTGATGGATGCCAGCAGCGGTAACGTGCTGGTCGAGAACAACGGCGACCAGCGTCTGCCGCCAGCCAGCCTGACCAAGCTGATGACCGCTTACATCGCGACTCTGGAAATCCGTCGTGGCCAGATCGGCGAAAACGACCCGGTAACTGTCAGCGAAAACGCATGGCGCACCGGTGGTTCGCGGATGTTCATCAAGGTCGGCACCCAGGTGTCGGTCAGCGACCTGCTGCATGGCATCATCATCCAGTCGGGTAACGACGCCAGCGTCGCCCTGTCCGAGCACATTGCCGGCAGCGAAGACGCTTTTGCCGACATGATGAACAAGACCGCCGGTGAGCTGGGCATGTCCAACAGCCACTTCATGAACCCGACCGGCCTGCCGAACCCGGATCACTACTCGTCGGCTCACGACATGTCGTTGCTGGCTCGCGCCATCATCCACGAAGACCCGACTCACTACGCGATCTACTCGCAGAAAGAGTTCTTCTGGAACGGTATCAAGCAGCCTAACCGCAACCTGTTGTTGTGGCGCGACAAAACCGTTGATGGTCTGAAAACCGGTCACACCGACGAAGCCGGCTATTGCATGGTGTCTTCGGCCGTACGTGATGGCATGCGCCTGATCGCCGTGGTGTTCGGCACCAACAGTGAAGCGGCCCGTGCTGCAGAGACCCAGAAGCTGCTGACCTACGGTTTCCGTTTCTTCGAAACCCAGACCTTCTACCAGAAGGGCACCGAGCTGGCTCAGGCTCCGGTCTGGAAAGGCACCACCAACCAGGTCAAGGCTGGCCTGGCGGATGACCTGACCATGACCCTGCCAAAAGGCCAACTGAAAAAGCTGGCTGCAAGCATGACCATGAACCCGCAACTGATGGCCCCTATCGCCAAAGGTGATGTGATCGGCAAGGTTGAGGTCAAACTTGACGACAAGGTTGTGCACAGTGCTGACCTGATCGCCCTTGAGCCCGTCGAGGAAGGTGGTATTTTCCGACGCGTGTGGGATAGCATCCGTCTATTCTTCTACGGGCTGTTCAACTGATTGCACCCACCTGTGTGACCCCGCGCCTACCCTGCGCGGGGCCACCTTTGTTGTTCCGGGCTTACGAGGCCAATACGCCATGAGCGATACCGAAGTAAAGGCGCCAAAGATCGAATTCCCCAACGTGGATTACCCGGTTAAGGTGATCAGCGACACGGGTGTGGGCAATAAGGACAAAATCATCGATATCGTCAAGAAACACGCGACGGTCAACGATGATCGTGTCGATGAGCGCCAGAGCACCAACGGCAAGTACACGACGATCCAGCTGCATATCGTGGCCACTGATCAGGATCAGCTCTACAACATCAACAGCGAATTGCGAGCCACCGGCTTCGTACATATGGTGTTGTGATGTCGCAGGTCTTGGGTATTCGTGAGCTGGGCCAGCTTGATTACGAGCGCACCTGGCTGGCGATGCAGCGTTTCACCGATGAGCGCAAGCTGGTGCCGGACACGCAAGACGAAGTCTGGCTGGTGCAGCACCCGCCGGTGTTTACCCAAGGCCAGGCAGGCAAGGCCGAGCATCTGCTGCTACCGGGAGATATCCCGGTGGTCAAGTCGGATCGCGGTGGCCAGGTGACCTACCACGGCCCCGGCCAATTGGTTGCCTACCTGATGCTCGATGTGCGCCGGCTGGGCTATGGCGTACGTGAGCTGGTCACGCGGATGGAACAGTGCCTGATCGACTTGCTCGCCAGCTATGGCGTGAGCGCTGCAGCCAAGGCCGATGCGCCGGGCGTGTATGTCGATGGCGCGAAAATCGCCTCTTTGGGCCTGCGGATCCGCAATGGCTGCTCCTTCCACGGCCTGGCCCTGAATGTGGACATGGACCTGGAACCGTTTCGACGGATTAACCCCTGTGGCTATGCGGGGCTGGCGATGACCCAGCTGCGTGACCATGCAGGGCCGATTGAATTTGCCGAGGTTGGTGCCCGGCTGCGCTCGCAGCTCGTCAAACACCTCGACTATGCTGAGCAGACGACCCTGACGGGCGGAATCGATTGATATGACTACTGCGCAAGACGCTGTTCAAACCCTGATCCCAACGCTGGATATCTCAGAACGTGCGGCCCGCGCCAGCGAGGCCCGTTCCAAGGTTGAGACCGGCGTCAAGTTGCGCGGTGCCGAGAAGGTTGCGCGTATCCCGGTAAAGATCATTCCGACCACCGAACTGCCGAAGAAGCCTGACTGGATTCGCGTACGCATTCCGGTTTCTCCGGAAGTCGACCGTATCAAGTCCCTGCTGCGTAAGCACAAGCTGCACAGCGTGTGCGAAGAAGCCTCCTGCCCGAACCTGGGCGAATGCTTCTCGGGCGGTACCGCGACCTTCATGATCATGGGTGACATCTGCACCCGTCGTTGCCCGTTCTGTGACGTGGGCCACGGCCGACCGAAGCCACTGGACACCAATGAGCCGGAAAGCCTGGCGATTGCCATCGCTGATCTGCGCCTGAAGTACGTGGTGATCACCTCGGTAGACCGCGATGACCTGCGTGACGGTGGTGCCCAGCACTTTGCCGACTGCATTCGCGAAATCCGCAAACTGTCGCCGGGCGTGCTGCTCGAAACACTTGTTCCGGACTACCGTGGGCGCATGGATGTTGCGCTTGAAATCACCGCAGCCGAGCCGCCGGACGTATTCAACCACAACCTCGAAACTGTGCCGCGCCTGTACAAGGCTGCGCGTCCGGGCTCCGATTACCAGTGGTCGCTGACCCTGCTGCAACGCTTCAAGCAGATGATGCCGCACATTCCGACCAAGTCGGGCCTGATGCTGGGGCTGGGCGAGACAGACGAGGAAGTGATCGAAGTGATGAAGCGCATGCGCGAACATGACATCGACATGCTGACCCTGGGTCAGTACCTGCAACCGTCACGCAACCACTTGCCGGTCCAGCGTTTCGTGCACCCGGACACCTTCGCGTGGTTTGCCGAGGAAGGCTACAAAATGGGCTTTAAAAACGTGGCATCCGGTCCGCTGGTACGTTCTTCGTACCACGCTGATGAACAAGCCAAGCTGGTCAAATCCATGCTGGTGAGTGCCTGACTCCATGACTAACCGGCTCACCGCGCCAGTGTCCTTCAAGGCCCATAGCGCGGTGCCCGCGTTGCCCGCTGGCGGGGTGATCGCCCTGATCGCCCCGGCAGGCCCTGCCGAACTTGACCTGAACCTCGCGACCCAATGGATGCATGCACGCGGCTACCAGCTGCGGGTCTATCCGGGGGTGTGGCAGCGGGAGGGTTATCTTGCCGGTTCTGATGCAGAGCGTTTACGCGACCTGCATGAGGCTTTTGCCGATGACAGCATTGATGCCATTTTCTGCCTGCGCGGCGGCTATGGCAGCCCGCGCTTGCTCGATGGCATCGACTTTGAGCTGTTGCGTCGTCATCCCAAGCCGTTTGTCGGCTACAGCGATATCACCGCGTTGCATCTGGCGATCACCCGTTACGCGGGCTTTGTGACCTTTCACGGGCCAATGGTGAACGCTGATCTGCTGGGCAACAAACAACCGCCTACCGAAACTTCATTGCTGCGTATGCTCGGCGGGCAACAGCCGCCCGTGCTGGAGCATCCCGCGGCCTGGCCGTTGACGACCATTGCCCCGGGCTGCGCCAGTGGCCGTTTGCTGGGTGGCAATCTGTCGATGATCTGCGCGGTGATGGGCACGGCGTTTGAACTGGACAGCGAAGACATCATCCTGTTTATCGAAGACGTCAACGAACCGTTGTACCGGGTCGACCGTCTGCTGACGCATTTGCGCCTGGCGGGCAAGCTCGACAGGTTGCGCGGAGTGCTGGTGGGGGACGTGGCCGGAGTTGATGTTGCGGCGCTGGAGCGGTTGCTCACCCAGGAGCTGGGCGGTCTGGGTATTCCGGTGCTGGCCGGTTGGCGCAGCGGGCATTGCGATCCGAACCTGACCTTGCCGATGGGTGCGCAGGTCAGGCTGGATGCGGATCTGCAAGTGTTGGTGCTTGAGCAGGATGTTGTGAAGGTCAAAAGCCCCTCACCCTAACCCTCTCCCGGAGGGAGAGGGGACAGACCGAAGTGATGCAGGATTCAACTCACAACTGTCAGACTGCAGCGATTCTGAAATATCCCCCAATCAGGCCCCCTCTCCCTTCGGGAGAGGGTTGGGGTGAGGGCAGTAACCTCACCGATTACGCAAACTCTCCAGCAGCTTGTGGCTCGGATAGCCGTCTGCTGGCCAACCCATGGCCTGCTGCGCGCTGCGAATAGCCTTGCGGGTATTGGCGCCGATAATGCCGTCTGCATTACCCGCATCATAATTGCGCTGGCTCAGCAGCATTTGCAGTTCGACGCGCTCGGAGCGGCTCAGCGGTCGGTCGTCTTTTGGCCAGTCGGCCAAAATGGTCCCGCCACCGTTGAAACGTTGCGACAACAAGCCCACGGCCAGTGCATAGGATGATGAGTTGTTGTAACGCAAGATGGCGCGGAAGTTATCCAGTACCAGAAACGCCGGGCCACGATAGCCTGCAGGGAGCAGCAGGGCAGCGCTTAACTGCTCTGAGCCTGCCGCGCTGGCAGGTACCTTGACTCCCAGTTTTTGCCATTCGGCAACGCTCTTTTTGATTGCGCCATCTGCCAGGGCGTAATCGAACCCGGCAGGTAGCGTCACTTCAAAGCCCCACGGCTGGCCTTGCTTCCAGCCCGAACTTTGCAGGTAGTGGGCAGTCGAGGCCAGGGCATCTGCCGAGCTGTTCCATATATCACGACGGCCATCACCATCGAAATCCACGGCGTGGGTTTCATAGGTGGTGGGGATGAACTGGGTCTGGCCCATTGCGCCCGCCCACGAGCCGAGCATTTTCTCGGGGCTTATATCGCCTTCCTGAATGATCTTCAGTGCAGCGATCAATTGGCTTTGAGCAAACTCCGGGCGACGCCCTTCATAGGCCAGGGTGGCGAGGGAGCGAATGACTGACTTGTTGCCCTGGAACGAGCCAAAATTGCTTTCCATGCCCCAGACCGAAACCAGCGCCTGGCGATCAACGCCATAACGCTGCTCGATGCGGCCCAGCAGTTCGGCATTCTGCTCCAGCAAACGCTGGCCATTACGTACACGCAAAGGCGACAGGGCACCGTCCAGGTACTCCCAGACCGGGCGGCTGAATTCGGGCTGGCTGCGGTCGGCCTTGATCACGCTCATGTCTGGCGTAATGCCGGCAAAGGCGTTATCGAATACCAGCGGGTTGATTCCGGCTTTAAGCGCCTGGGCGCGGAAATCGGCTTGCCATTCGCTGAAGCTTTGAGTGGGCTGAACAAGAGGGGTGTCGGTGCCTGGCACTGGCGCGCTGCTGATGACCGCAGGTGCCGGAGGTACCACAGGCAAGGTTTGAGCATCGGCTGCGGTCGGTTTCTCTGCGCAGGCGACTAAAAGGATGACGCTGGAAGCAGCGATCAGTTGGCGCATCGGCCAACGGCGTGTATGACGTGAGAGCATGCGCAGGTCCAGGTAATGCAAAACAGAAGCAGACCTTATCATCCCCGCCGTCAGGCAGCCAGAAAGTAAAAAGCCTCCCGGTCTCTCGACTGGAAGGCTTCGCGGCGGTAGCTGCCTTTGCCTTTGGCGGGGCGTTCCTGGCGGCTGCGGAACAGGGGTTGGGCAACAATGGATTTGGCCTTGTTGGGGCGCTTGCTCATGGCATGTGCTCTCGCTTGAGTTGAACAAGCGCAAATCATCGGCCGGTTTTTTCGTATTGTCTACAGGATAGTGATCGGTGGGAGCGGGCTTGCTCGCGTTAGCATCAACGCTATCAGCCTGTCAGGCCGCGACGCCCGCATCGCGAGCAAGCCCGCTCCCACAGAAAGCAGTGTTTATTCAGCTGGCAGATTCAGGCGTTGCCCGCACATCAGCAGCACCAGACGACTCAGGCTGCTCCAGGCAGACCCTGCTGCCTGGCCCTTGATCTGGGCATCGATACGCTGCGCGTCCAACAACAATTGTGCCCAGCGCTGCGCCGAATAACGCTGCAAGGCTTTGCTCATCAACGGTTTGCGCTTGTCCCACACCGGTGGTCGCGCCTGGCTGAACGCCTTGTCCAATGGCGTGCCCTGGCTGTACTGCAGGGCAATATTGGTCAGTACCCGCAGCTCACGCGCCAGGACCCACAAGATCACAGGAGGCTCTACGCCTTCACCGCGCAAGCCTTCGAGCATACGCAGAGCATGGGCAGCTTCGCCGTTAAGTACCGCATCCACCAGGCCAAACACATCAAACCGCGCACTGTCAGCCACTGCGGCTTGCACGGTTTCGACAGTGATTTGCCCGTCTTCAGCCATTAACTTGAGCTTTTCGATTTCCTGCGCAGCAGCCAGAAGATTGCCTTCGACCCGGGCTGCTATCAGTTCCACCGCATCATGGGTGGCCGACAGCCCGGCCTGCGACAAGCGCTGGCGAATCCATTGCGGCAACTGGTTGGCGTCCACCGGCCAGATCTGCACGAACTGGGTTTGCGCCCCTTCAATCAGCGCCTTGCCCCACTTGGTCTTTTGCGCACTGCCGTCGAGTTTGGGCAGGCTGATCAGCAGCAGGGTGTCTTCGGCAGGGCGCGAGCAGTATTCGATCAACGCCGCAGCACCCTTGTCGCCAGGCTTGCCCGAAGGCAGGCGCAGTTCCAGCAGGCGCTTTTCGGCAAACAGCGACATGCTGGCACCGGCTTGCAGCAGCGTGCCCCAGTCAAAGCTGGCGTCGGCGCTGAACACCTGGCGCTCATCGAAACCCTGCTTGCGGGCGGTACTGCGGATGGCGTCGGCGGTTTCCTGACACAACAACGGGTCATCGCCGCTGATGATGTAGACGGGCGAAAGAGGGCCTTGCAGATGCTTGGCGAGTTGGGCGGGAGCGAGTTTCATAGGACCATAACGATAGCGGGGCGCTTGAGCGCCCCGTATGCCTTACTGGTTTTGCAGTTCGAGAGGCGACTGTTGAGGAGTTTCCTCTTGAGCCTTGCGTGCAGCTTCGATGGCATCGGCTTCAGCCTTGGCCTTCGCTTCGGCTTGCTGTTGCAGTACTTCCAGCTGGGCCGGGGTCAATTGCTCCAGGCGCAGAACCAGTTGCTGGATCAGGTCGCGGCGCATTTCCTTACGGATCATGTCGCCTTCCTGGGTGCTGCCTGCCACGTTACTGCCATCCTGCAGGTAGACTTTGTAGGCTTCAACCTTGTCGCTCAGCAGCGTCAGATGGCTAGGCCCCTGAATTTCGTATTTCACTACGTTGTTCAACTGATACTCGGCGGTACCCGAATTGCCGGTGTAGCTGGCAGAACGCTGGGTTTCCTTCTCGTCGGTCAGAACCAGTTTGTATGGTGCGTTGGCAGTGATTTTCACGCCGCTGTTTTCCAGCACCTGACGCAGCTGGCGCACAGTGTCGCCATAGGCGTTGCGCGCGCTGACATCGAGTTCGGTGATCGTCAGCTGGTTGGTGCCGGTACCGCGCAGTTGAAAGCCGCAGGCGCTCAACAGAACTGCGAGACCCATCACCAGCAAGTTGCGTTTGATCATGTGTTGCTCCCCTTGAAACCAGATGGGCCGACCACGCGGCCCTGAAGGTCTTGTTGGGCGCCCGCGCATGACGCGGGCGCCTGTTCCAGTTAGCTGGCGACGATATTGACCAATTTGCCTGGTACCACGATCACTTTGCGAATCGTCAGGCCTTCTGTAAAGCGCAGTACGTTTTCGTTGGTGCGGGCAGCAGCTTCAACCTCTTCACGGCTGGCAGCAGCTGGCATTTCAATATGCCCGCGCAGCTTGCCGTTGACCTGGATAACCAGTTGCAGGGTGTCTTGAACCAGCGCGGTTTCATCCAGGGTTGGCCATGCAGCGTCGATGATTGCACCTGCATGCCCCAACCGGTTCCACAGCTCATGGCTGATGTGCGGTGTGATCGGCGCCAGTACCAGAGCTACAGTCTCGAGACCTTCCTGCAGCAGGGCGCGGTCTTGTTCAGTCGCTTGCGGTGCTTTTTCGAGCACGTTCATCACGGTCATCACCTGGGCGACGGCGGTGTTGAACTTGTGGTGCTGGCCGACGTCCTGGCTGGCTTGCTTGATAGCCTGGTGGATGGCACGGCGAATGACTTTTTGCTCATCGTTCAGGCTGGCGATATCCAGCGCGCCCGGCAGGCCTTGGCCTACATGGGCATGGGCCAGGCGCCATACACGCTTGAGGAAGCGGTGGGAGCCTTCAACACCCGAGTCGGACCATTCCAGGCTTGCGTCAGGCGGCGAAGCAAACATCATGAACAGGCGGCAGGTGTCTGCGCCGTACTGTTCGATCATGTATTGCGGGTCAACACCGTTGTTGAGCGACTTGGACATTTTCTGCGTGCCGCCGATTTCCACCGGCAGGCCGTCACTCTTCAGCGTGGCGCCGATGATCTTGGCCTTGGCATCACGTTCGATTTCCACGTCGTCCGGGTTGAAGTAATCCTTGCCGCCGTTGTCCAGCGTACGGAAGTAGGTCTCGGCGATTACCATGCCCTGGGTCAACAGGTTCTTGAACGGCTCGTTGGAGCTGACCAGGCCTTCGTCACGCATCAGCTTGTGGAAGAAGCGCGCGTACAGCAGGTGCAAAATGGCGTGTTCGATACCGCCGATGTACTGGTCCACCGGTAGCCAGTGGTCTGCTGCCGATTTCTCGACCAGACCGCCTTCATAGTGCGGCGAGGCGTAACGTGCGTAGTACCACGACGACTCGACGAAGGTGTCCATCGTGTCGGTTTCGCGTTTGGCCGGTGCGCCACATTTAGGGCAGCTGCACTCGTAGAATTCAGGCATGCGTGCCAGTGGCGAACCGGCGCCATCGGGTACGACATCTTCTGGCAAGACCACTGGCAGCTGGGCTTCAGGTACTGGTACGTCACCGCAGGTATCGCAATGCACGATCGGGATCGGGCAGCCCCAGTAGCGCTGGCGGCTGATGCCCCAGTCACGCAGGCGGAACTGGGTGCGGGCCTGGCCCAGGCCTTTGGCAGTCAGGGCGGCTTCGATGGCGGCGAATGCGGCGTCGAAATCCAGGCCGTCAAATTCGCCGGAGTTGATCAGCGGGCCGTGCTCGTTGTAAGCGTCCTGCCACGGTGCCGGTGACTCGTCGCCAGCACTGGTACGCACAACCGGCTTGATCGGCAGGTTGTACTTGGTGGCGAATTCGAAATCACGCTCGTCGTGTGCTGGTACAGCCATCACCGCGCCGTCGCCGTAATGCATCAGTACATAGTTGGCGACCCATACAGGAAGCTTTTCGCCGGTCAGCGGGTGCTCGACGAACAGCGAGGTTGGCAGGCCCATTTTTTCCTGGGTTGCCATGTCGGCTTCTGCCACGCTGCCGCCTTTGCACTGGGCGATAAACGCTTGCAGCTCGGGGTTGCCCTGCGCTGCCTGGGTGGCGAGCGGGTGCTCGGCAGCCACAGCGACATAGGTCGCGCCCATCAAGGTATCAGGGCGGGTGGTGAAAACCTTGAGCGCGCCTGCTGAGCCGATGGACTCGACGTTGTAAGGGAACTGCACTTCCATGCCGCGGGATTTGCCAATCCAGTTGCGCTGCATGGTTTTGACCTGCTCGGGCCAGCCCGGCATATCGTCGAGGCTTTCCAGCAACTCATCCGCGTAAGCGGTGATCTTGAAGTAGTACATCGGGATTTCGCGTTTTTCGATTACCGCGCCCGAACGCCAGCCACGGCCGTCGATCACTTGCTCGTTGGCCAGAACGGTCTGGTCCACCGGGTCCCAGTTCACGGTGCCGTTTTTACGGTAGATCACACCTTTTTCGAACAGGCGGGTGAACAGCCATTGTTCCCAACGGTAGTAATCCGGCTTGCAGGTCGTGATTTCGCGCGACCAGTCAACGGCCAGACCCAGGCTGCGCAGCTGGGTTTTCATGTAGGCGATGTTTTCGTACGTCCATTTGGCCGGCGCGACCTTGTTTTTCATCGCGGCGTTTTCGGCCGGCATGCCAAAGGCGTCCCAACCCATGGGTTGCAGGACGTTTTTGCCGAGCATGCGCTGGTAACGGGAGATCACGTCACCGATGGTGTAGTTGCGCACGTGCCCCATGTGTAGCTTGCCGCTTGGGTACGGGAACATCGATAGGCAGTAGAACGTCTCTTTGCCTAGATCTTCGCTGACTTCGAAGGACTTTTGGTTGTCCCAGAATGATTGGGCGGCGGCTTCTATTTCACGGGGCTGATATTGTTCGTGCATGGCTACTTGTACTGATAAAGGGTGGCCTAATCCTCTTCAACATAGACCGGCGACAGTGTTGCCCGGTCAGGTTGGAGCAGGGGTTACAGGAAGTCCCGTAGCATACATGACCCCGCTCTATCGAGGGAAACCCTGATTGCCTCATCACTCCGTTGGTCGCAGCAGCACGCCGCTTTTACAAGCGCAGCTAAGCTCTCCTGTGGGGGAGATTCATTTCCTTAAATGAGGTGGACGGATGGCAGAGTTGCAACGCAGCGTAGCAACATCGCAAGTGTATGAGCGGCTGATTGATCGTTTGAGTGTGGCTCTTGATTCAGCAAAGACGGCTGTCCAATTACGTGATGAACGCCCAGTCGAGTTGGAATTGCGAGGCTTGAGTCATGCCGAGCTGGAGTTGATCAACCTCTATTTGAACCGGATCGGGCGTGAGGCAATTAAACGCTCGCAAGGCAGCGTGAACATGCAGGATGCCCCCAGGGCCAAGGTTATCTGGCTTAAAGACAGGGTGCAGGGAGCTTAGGCCATACGGCGATTCAAGCCCGGCCTTCAACAAAGCCGCATCAAGAAAGTTGTACCTCCGGGTTGATGCATTACACGTTTGTGTTTGGGTTTCTCACCTGCGTTGTTGATGCGCTCAATCAACCCCCTTAGGCTTCGGGCATCTTTGGAGATGCTCGATGCCTATTCGATACTTTTTAAAACAGCTTCTATTACCCCCTGGCATTTTTCTGTTGCTCCTGGCGCTTGCCTGGTGGCTACGGCGTTCGCGCCCGCGAGTGGCGGGTGTGTTGTTTGCCCTGGGGCTGGGCGGCTTCTGGCTGATGAGTTTGCCAATAATGGTGGAGTGGGGCGCCCGTGTGCTGGAGCGCGAACCACCGCTGGCGCAGAGCGAGTGGTCGACGCTGGCCGCGCGTGCCGATGCCATTGTGGTGTTGGGCTCGGGGCGTGAGCGGGGGGATCCGGCCTGGGGCAGCGATCAGCCCACCGGCATCGGTCTGGAGCGCCAGCGCTATGCCGCCCGACTGGCGAAGGCTTCGGGCTTGCCGGTGTTGACCACTGGCGGTTTGCACTACGGCTCGCCGCCCAGTGAGGCGCAGTTGATGGCGGATTCATTGCGTGATGATTTCGGCGTGCAAGTACGGTGGAAAGAAGAGCAAAGCCGCACAACGTGGGAAAACGCCAAAATGACCGCAGACATTCTGCTGCCGCTGGGGGTCAAGCGGGTGGTCGTGGTGACGCACGGCTGGCATATGTCGCGTTCGGTGTGGAGTTTTGAAAAGGCTGGTTTTGACGTGGTGCCTGCGCCGGTCGGTTTTTTCAGTGCCGACAATGCGCGGCCGCTGGGGGGCTGGATGCCTGAGTACAAAGCGTTCTGGCAGTCCGGGCTATTGATCAATGAAGCGGTAGGGCAGGTTGCCTATCCGTTGTTTTATCGCTGACCCATTAAGCAAAAGCCCCTCACCCTGGCCCTCTCCCGGAGGGAGAGGGGATTAAAGGCAAAAGCAGCTCTACGCAACACCACCTGTCAGCTCCCTCTCCCTCCGGGAGAGGGTTGGGGTGAGGGTAGAAGACGCAGAAGCACAAGGTTAGACCGTCTTGGCAATCCGGCTGGTGATCAGGGCCCAGCCAATCAGCAGGCTGCACAGGATGATCAGTGGCCATGAGCGCCATTGCAGGTAAGGCGTGAGGTTGTGCATGGGCACCACTTCGCCGTACATGATGCCTTGCTCGAACTGCGGAATTTGCGTGGTGATTTGCCCAAACGGGTTAATCAATGCCGTGACGCCATTGTTGGTGGCCCGAATCATCCAGCGCCCGGCTTCCAGGGCACGCATCTGCGCCATTTGCAGGTGTTGCAGCGGCCCAATCGAGGTGCCGAACCAGGTGTCATTGCTGATGGTCAGCAGGATATCGCTCTGGGCAGCAAGCCCGGCCACGAAGTCCGGATACACCACTTCATAGCAAATCAATGGCGCTATTTGATAACCCTTGGCCTGCAACATGGCCTGGTCCGCCGGGCCGCGGGCAAAGTCCGACATTGGCAGATCAAAAAATGCGATCAGGCCGCGCAGTACATCCTGCAGCGGCACATATTCGCCAAATGGCACCAGCTTCTGTTTCAGGTAAACACCATCGCCCTCGCCCACAGCGGTGATGCCGTTGAAGTAGCGCGGTTCATGTCGCACTTCCTGGCGGATCGGCACGCCGGTAATCAGCGCTGAGTTACGATCGGCGGCAAACCGGCCCATCATGCTCAAAAAGCCTTCAGCGTTCTCTTTGAGGACAGGGACAGCGGTTTCCGGCCAAACGATCAGGTCGACACGTTTGGAACTGAAGGTCATGTCACGGTAAAGGGCCAGCTGTGCATTGACCTGGGCCGGGTCCCATTTCATGCTTTGTTCGATATTGCCCTGGATCGCCGCCACGCTCAGCGGGTCACCTGAAGGGCTGGTCCAGGCGTGGTGCTTGAGGGCCTGGCCGACGGCCCAGGGGCCGATCAGCAAGACCACCCCTGCGGCGACAAAAGCCTTGCGTCTGGCCTTGATCAGGCGTGGCAAATTGCACAGCAGGGCAGCGGTCAGGGCCAGAGTGAAAGACACCAGCCACATGCCGCCCAACGGTGCGAGCCCGGCCAAAGGGCCGTCCAGCTGGCTGTAACCGGAGTACAGCCATGGGAAACCGGTGAGGAACCAGCCGCGGAACGCCTCTTGAGCAACCCATAGCGCAGCAAATGCCAGGGTATCGGCCAACGGCGCTTCATTGCGACGGATCCAGCGCGCCCACACCCAGGCGGGCAGGGCAAAGAACCAGGCGATGGCTGCCGTGAACAACAACATCAGGAAACCGGCCAGCAGCACCGAAGCGCCGCCGAAGTGGTGGATGCTGTAGTAGATCCAGCTGGTGCCCGCGCCAAACAGGCCAAAACCGAAACACCAGCCTCGGCCCAGCGCCTGTTTTGGTGACAGGTCGCGCAAGCCGAGATAGAACATGGCCAGGGCAACCAGTGCCAATGGCCAGATATCGAAGGGGGCCAACGCCAGGGTTGTCAGTGCGCCGGCCACCACGGCCAGCAGGTTACCGGGCCAGCCGGGGGAGGTTATCCAGCGCATTTCAATCCTTGGTATTGAGATTTAGCGGGCAATAGGCGTGAGACGAATCAGATGGATCCGGCGGCTGTCAGCATTGAGGATGCGGAAGCGGTAGGGGCCGATTTCAGTGGTTTCGTTGCGTTTGGGCAAGTGCCCGAATGCGCTCATGACCAGGCCGCCCACGGTGTCGAACTCGTCGTCGGAGAATTCGGTGTCGAAGAACTCGTTGAAGTTCTCGATCGGGGTCAGGGCCTTGATCAGGAAGTCACCGCTGGGCAACGGCTTGATATAGCTGTCTTCTTCGACGTCGTGCTCGTCTTCGATGTCGCCAACGATCTGCTCGAGAACGTCTTCAATCGTCACCAGACCCGCAACGCCGCCGTATTCGTCAATCACGATGGCCATGTGGTTGTGGTTGGCGCGGAACTCGCGCAACAACACGTTAAGGCGCTTGGACTCGGGGACAAATGTCGCCGGACGCAGCAAATCCTTGATGTTGTACTTGTCGCCGTTCTCTTGAAGGATCAGCGGCAGCAGGTCTTTGGCCAGGAGGACGCCAAGGACGTCGTCGTGGCTTTCGCCGATCACCGGGTAGCGCGAGTGCGCCGCGTCAATGATCGCCGGGAGAAATTCGCGGGGGGTCTGGGTTGCCTTGATGCTGATCATCTGCGAGCGAGGAACCATGATGTCCCGTACCTGCAGGTCAGCCACTTGAATGGCACCTTCGACGATGGCCAGCGCTTCACTGTCCAACAGTTTGTTCTGGTGTGCTTCGCGCAGCAGCTCAAGCAGCTCCTGGCGGTTTTTCGGCTCATGGGCAAAGGCCTGGGTCAGCTTACCTAACCATGACTTTTGCCCGTTGCTCGATCGGTCTTCGCTCATAGCGATTTACTCGTATCCCTTGGTAGTTTCAGTGGGTGTTATTCGGTTTCGTCGTCTGCATACGGGTCAGGATGACCCAGTTCTGCAAGCAACGTTCGTTCCAGTGCTTCCATTTCTTCGGCTTCTTCGTCTTCTATATGGTCGTAACCCAGAAGATGCAAGCAACCGTGTATCACCAGATGGGCCCAGTGGGCCTCAAGGCTTTTGCCTTGTTCGGCGGCTTCGCGCTCGACCACGGCCACGCAAATCACCAGATCGCCCAGTAGCGGGATATCGAGGAACTCATCAGGCACGTCTGCGGGGAAGGACAGCACATTGGTGGCGTAGTCTTTTTGGCGCCAGGTGTGGTTCAGTTCACGACCTTCGGGTTCGTCTACCAGACGAATGGTCATTTCCGAATCGGCGCTGCGCTGGCGCAAAGCCAGTTCACACCATTGGCGGAACTGGGCTTCGCTGGGGGCACTGGCGTCAGTCGCCAGTTGCAGGTCAAGCTCAAGCATCGTGGCGGTAATCCTTTGCAGCGGGCAGCGCGGCCAGCTTGTCGGCGGCTTCCTGTTCGTAGCGACCGTAGGCCTCGACGATGCGCTGCACCAGCGGGTGGCGCACGACGTCCTTGGACTGGAAGTGGGTAAAGCTGATGCCCGGCACGTCCTTGAGCACCTCAATGACATGGTTCAGCCCCGATTTCGTGCCTTTGGGCAGGTCGATCTGGGTGATGTCACCGGTGATCACGGCGGTCGAGCCGAAGCCGATGCGGGTCAGGAACATTTTCATCTGCTCGACCGTGGTGTTCTGGCTTTCGTCGAGAATGATGAAACTGTTGTTCAGCGTGCGGCCGCGCATGTAGGCCAGCGGCGCGACTTCGATCACCTGGCGCTCGATCAGCTTGGCCACGTATTCAAAACCAAGCATCTCGTACAGTGCGTCGTAGAGCGGGCGCAGGTACGGGTCTATTTTTTGCGACAGGTCACCCGGCAGGAAACCGAGCTTCTCACCGGCCTCAACCGCCGGGCGCACCAGCAGGATGCGGCGGATCTGCTCGCGTTCCAGGGCATCAACTGCGCAGGCCACAGCCAGATAGGTTTTACCCGTACCCGCCGGGCCAATGCCGAAGTTGATGTCGTTGCCCAGGATCTCTTTGACGTAACGCTGCTGGTTGATCCCGCGAGGGCGGATCATGCCCTTTTTGGTGCGCAGCGAAACACTGGCTTCAGCCACCGGGTTGCTGGCGAGGTCTTGTACCGCAGACTCTTGCAGGAACAGGTGAACCATGTCCGGCGAAAGCTCGGTGGCCTTGGTTTCGCGGTACAGGCGGCGCAGCAGGTTTTCTGCCGAAGAAGTGATTTTCGGGTCGCCGATCAGCTCGAACTGGTTACCGCGATTGCGGATTTCGATCGTCAGGCGTTGCTCGATCAAGCGCAGATGCTCGTCGAATTGCCCGCACAGATTGGCGAAACGGCGGGCCTCAAAGGGCTCGAGAAGGAAGCGATGTGGTTCGATGGGTGCGTTCAAGGTCGTATTTAGCCGCCCTTAGGCAATTGATATGAAATTAAGGATAACGCTAGCAGGTCAAGCGTGAAAGGACTTCACCAAATGTTTGATGTGGGAGCGGGTTTGCTCGCGATTGCACCACCGCACTCATCCAGTCGGACCGTGTTGCGTGCATCGCGAGCAAGCCCGCTCCCACAAGGGACGATGGCGTGTGGTCAGTTCAGCAGCGAGCCCCGCAACGAGTGCGGCTGGGCCGCATCAATATGCACATCGGCGAATTGCCCGATCAACTGCGGGTTGTCGCAGCGGAAGTTGACGATGCGGTTGTTCTCGGTCCGGCCCTGCAACTCGCCCGGGTCTTTTTTCGAGTAGTCGGTTACCAGGATCCGCTGGGTCGACCCTACCATCTGGCGGCTGATCTCGAAGCCCTGTTGGTTGAGACGATGTTGCAGCGCGTTCAGACGCTCTTTCTTGCGCTCTTCCGGGGTGTCGTCCGTCAGGTCTGCTGCCGGGGTGCCCGGGCGCTGGCTGTAGACAAAAGAGTAGGAAAAGTCGAAACCCACGTCTTCGATCAGCTTCATGGTCTGTTCAAAGTCTTTTTCGGTTTCGCCCGGGAAGCCGACAATAAAGTCGGAGCTGATGCAGATACCCGGTACGGCAGCGCGCAGTTTGCGCAGCTTGGATTTGTACTCCAGCGCCGTGTGATTGCGTTTCATCGCCGACAGAATGCGGTCGGAGCCCGATTGCACCGGCAGATGCAGGTGCTTGACCAGTTCCGGGACTTCGGCGTGGGCCTGGATCAGGCTGTCGGAAAACTCCAGCGGGTGGGAGGTGGTGTAGCGGATACGCTCGATACCGTCGATCGCCGCCACCACACGGATCAGCTCGGCAAGGTCGGCGAGGCGGCCACCTTCGGTCAGGCCGCGATAGCCGTTGACGTTCTGGCCAAGCAGGGTCACTTCACGCACGCCGTTTTCAGCCAGGTGGATCACCTCGGCCAATACATCATCGAAGGGCCGGCTGACTTCTTCGCCGCGGGTGTAAGGCACCACGCAGAACGTGCAGTACTTGCTGCAACCTTCCATGACCGACACGTAGGCGCTTGGGCCGTCGATGCGAGGCTCTGGCAGGTGATCGAATTTCTCGATTTCAGGGAATGACACATCAACTTGCGGCAGTTTGGTAATGCGCGCGGCGTCAATCATTTCCGGCAGGCGGTGCAGGGTTTGCGGGCCGAATACCACGTCCACATACGGGGCGCGATCGCGGATCGCCGCGCCTTCCTGGCTGGCCACGCAACCGCCCACGGCAATGACCATCTCGGGGTTGGCCAGTTTCAGTTCGCGCCAGCGACCCAGTTGGGAGTACACGCGGTCCTGGGCACGTTCACGGATTGAACAGGTATTCAGCAGGATGACATCAGCGTCTTCGGCGCGCGCTGTGACTTCCAGGGCCTGATGTTCACCCAGCAGGTCGACCATGCGCGAGCTGTCGTACTCATTCATCTGGCAACCGTGGGTTTCGATGTAAAGCTTCTTGGCCATGGGTGTTCATCAAGTGGTTCAAAGAACCGCACATTATAGGGGTCATAGCCGTTGCTTCCTAGCGTTGTGCGTCTGATGGCTATGCTATAGTTCGCGCCCTCTTTTTTACCTTCAGATGCTTACCCGCCCACCATGACCAAACGTGAAGCTCCAATCTACAAGGTGATTTTCCTCAACCATGGCCAGGTGTTCGAAATGTACGCCAAGCAGATCTATCAAAGTGATCTGTGGGGGTTTCTGGAAGTAGAGGAATTCGTCTTCGGTGAGCGCACACAAATGGTTGTCGACCCCAGCGAAGAAAAGCTCAAGGCTCAGTTTGAAGGTGTGGTGCGCAGCTTTGTGCCGATGCACTCGATTGTCCGTATCGATGAGGTTGAGCGGCTGGGCACGCCTAAAATCAGTGAAGCCCGTGGTGTCAGCAATGTGATGCCGTTTCCGTTTCCGATGCCGGACAAGTAAGGGCTTTCCCTTCCCGCGCTCGCAATCCCTTCATGGCGACAGCAAGTCCCCTTGTCGATACGCTTGCGCCCCGGCGACATGGGCAATGGTCATTCCCGCAGTCGCCATGCGCCGCAATGAGCGGACATAGAGCAAGCCTTCGCGTTGACAGACCACTGGAGTAATACAGTCCGTGATGGGGTCAATGATGTCTGCCACCACAGCCCCCGCCTGCAGGTAGTCACCCGCTTGCGCATAAAACACCAGCAAACCCCCCGTGGGGCTGTTCAACGGCTCGACGCCCGCTAGCGGGGTCGGCGGGTTGAGCAATGCCGGAAGTGCTTTTGGCTGCCCTTCGACTGCACCCGCATGGATCAAGTAGTCGATCAGCGCCTGGCTATCGTCACGCGCCAGTTCGTGGGTCACATCCGCCACCCCTCGCAGCTCAACGGTCACGGCAAAGCTGCAGCACGCCAGGGGGAAACGTGGCGCAAAGCGCGCTTGCATCTGCGCCCAGAACAGGGTGAACCATTCATCGAAGGACTGCCCGCCCGACTCGGTGGCCATAAAGCAGGCTCGGGCCCCCAGGTAACGGGCCAGGGGCTCTACCTGCGGCCAGAAGGCCGGGGCCAGGTACAGGTGCTGCACGGCTTCGAAGTCGCAGTGCAGGTCCAGGACCATATCGGCATCGCACGCCAGGGTCTGCAGGGTCTGACGCAGGGCCTGCACGTGGGTCAGCGGCTGCGTGGCGACCAGGACACGGCGCAAGGCCGAGCGGATCAGTTGCGTATTGTGCTCTGGATCCTGGGTCAACTGGCCCTCGACACTATCGCCCACCTCCTGACTGACATCCACAAAGAAGCGGTTGAAATTCTGTCGGCTTTCGTTATCAAAACGCCCCTGGGGCACGTCCATCAGCACCTGCTCCAGCCCCGCCGGGTTGGCCACGGGCACCAGCACTATGTGCTTGCGCAACAGGCCGGCCTGCTCGAGTTCCAGCATGCGCTGCTTGAGATGCCAGATCACCAGCATGCCCGGCAGCTCGTCCGCGTGCAGCGACGCCTGGATATAGATTTTCCCGTGCTCTGGCGCTGGTCCGTAATGAAAACTATGGATTTGCCGACAGGTGCCCGGTACGGCGGCCAGCACATCATGACGTTGGTGGTGCATGGGGGTTCTCCTATCGGCGCGGGCCGAGAAATGCCAGCCAGCGCCGCTCGGCCAGGCGAAACAGGCCCACCAGGGCAAAGGTGGCGATAAGGTACAGCCCGGCAGCGATGACAAACGAAGGGAAGGTCTGAAGGGTGGCCGCGTTGGCATCCCGGGCGACTTTGAGAATGTCAGGGACCGTGGCGGTGAAGGCCAGGGTGGTGGAGTGCAGCAACAGGATCACTTCGTTGCTGTAAACCGGCAAGGCGCGGCGCAGTGCCTGGGGCATGACGACGCGACGGTAGAGCTTCCAGCCATTGAAGCCATACGCCCGGGCAGCTTGTACCTCCCCCCGGGCGATTGAACGGATCGCACCGGCGAAGATTTCCGTGGTGTAGGCGCACGTATTGAGGGTGAAGGCCAGCAGGGTGCAGTTGATGGCATCGCGAAAAAATGCGCCCAGCAACGGCTGCGACTGAACGGCGGCAAGGCTGTAGATGCCCGAGTAGCAGATCAACAGCTGGATATACAGCGGCGTGCCGCGAAACAGGTAAGTAAAGCCATGCACCGGCCAGCGCACCCAGCGGTTTTCAGAAACCCGGGCAATGGCCAGCGGGATCGAGAGTACAAAACCCATGCCGATGGAAGCAGTGGTCAGCCACAAGGTCATGGCCAGACCGCTGATCTGCTGGCCATCGCTATACAAAAAAGGCTGCCAATACGACAGCAATACTTCGATCATCGCGCACCCCGCTCGAACCCCACGGCGAAGCGCCGCTCAAGCCTGTGCAATACGCTGTTGGAGGCAACGGCTATCAGCAGGTAGATCACTGCCGCCAGCACCAGGAAGTTAAACAGTTGAAAACTGCTTTTTCCCGCGTCGCTGGCTGCCTTTACCAGCTCGGCCAGGCCGATGATCGACACCAGCGAGGTTGCCTTGAGCAGCACCAGCCAGTTGTTGCCCAACCCCGGCAGCGCAAAGCGCATCATCTGCGGGAACAGCACACGACAAAAACACTGCATCGGGCTCAGGCCGTAGGCCCTGGCAGCCTCAATCTGCCCAAAGGGCACTGCGAGAATGGCGCCGCGCAAGGTTTCAGTGAAGTAAGCACCGTAGATAAAGCCCAGGGTCATCACCCCGGCAGTGAAGGCATCTATCTCTATATAGGCCCAGCCCAGCCTGTCCGTGAGTTGGCCGAGCCAGGTTTGCAGGCCGTAGAAGATCAGCAGCATCAGCACAAGGTCGGGCACGCCGCGGATCAGGGTGGTGTAAAGCCGGGCCATCCATCGCGCCGCACGGCTTGTGGATAACTTGGCTCCTGCGCCCAGCAGCCCCAGAAACAGGCTCAGCAGCAGTGATATCAGCGCCAGCTTGATCGTCATCCAGGTGCCCAGTGCCAGCAATGGCGCGTAAACCTGAAGGCCGCTCATTTATTGCTGTACAGAACAAGATCCCCGAAATACTGCTTTTGCAGCCGTGCGTAGGTGCCATCGGCATGCAGTTGGGCGAGGCCTTTATCGAGCATAGCCTTGAGTGCTTGATTGCCCTTGAGGATGCCAATGGCGCTGGTGCCCGGCATCAGGTCGCTTTCAATCGCCTTGCCGGCCTCAAAGGCAGCACCCTGGGGAGAGCGCAAAAAGCCCAGCTCGGCTTGAACCAGATCCTGGAGGGCCGCGTCCAGTCGCCCGACTTGCAGATCAGCGTAGGCCCGATCCTGATCCGGGTATGCCACGAGTTTCGCCCCGGCCTTGGCCAGCACCGCCTTGGCATAGACCTCCTGGGTGCTGCCCTGCAGGTAGCCGATGGCTTTGCCTTTTACCGCCTGCAGGCTGGCATCCAGGCCAGCGCCTTTTTTGAACACCAGCGCATTGGGCGTGGTCATCACCTCGGACGAGAAATCAATGACCCTTTGCCGCGCCGCCGTCACGGCCATAGTGGCCAGAATGCCGTCGATCTTGCGAGGATTGAGGCTGGGGATCATGCCGTCAAAATCGATTTCGACCCACTTGCAGCTTGCCTGCACGCGCTCGCACAGGGCGTTGCCCAGGTCAATTTCAAAGCCCACCAGTGAGCCGTCGGCACTTTTCGAGGCAAAGGGCGGGTAGGTCGGGTCGGTGCCAAAACGTATGACTTGGTAATCCTTGGCCAGCGCCGGGGCAATGACTACGACACAAGCCAGCACGGCCACCACCAGCAGTGCCAGCATCCACAGTATCTTTTTCATGGGTTGATTCCTTATTGTTGTTGTAATAACCGCCCGTCGGGTCGCTATTGCCCGTCGGGCGACAGGTTGACCACTCAAGAAAGAATTCAAGGCGCCGGCCAGTCTTCCAGCGCCACCAACTCCCGGCGCATGCGAAGCAACCCGGGGGGGGCGTCGAACTCCCGGGCAAAGCGATGCCCGGAGTACACCGCGGCAGCAATTGTGCCCGGAGCCAGGCAATCACCGATCTGGATCACCTGCTGCACACCCCGGGGCTCCGCCTGCAGGGCGTCGAACAGACCCTGCTCAGGCTCGCGGGAGGTCACCAGCAGCACCCCTGCGGCAGGAATGAAACGCGGGCGCCCGGTGTAGGTGCACGCTGCCTGTACACCGTACGGCGTGAGGCTGCACAGCGTATGGGAGGTGATGATGGTGACATCCAGTTCCAGCAAGCGGCGCTGGATCCGGTGCTGTTCAAGGGTATTGTGGGTCCAGGGGGCAACATCTGCGGCCGGGGTGACATACAGCACCTCGACTCCCCGGGCAATCAGGCTCTCGGCCAGTACGCTGCCCATGTAGTAGTGGTCATCGTCGAACACCACCACGGGCGAAGGCAGCACAGCGCCTGCCATCACATCATCCGGCGTGAATACGGGCAGGTTTTCCAGCCCAGGGAGAGGGTGGCGCAACACACGGCCCAGGCCATCGTTGCGCCAACGCGAACCGGTGGCGACAAACACGTGGCTGGCTTCAATGTCGAGAACGTCCTGCACTTCAAGGCGGCTTTCACGGTAGATCTCGACATTGCCCAGACGGCTCAAGGCATCCACCCTGTAATCGACCACCCGCGACCAGCTCGCCAGCCCCGGTAGCCGGGACTCGCTGGCCACGCGTCCGCCCAGGGTGCGAGTGGCTTCAGCCAGCATCACTTCCAGGCCGCGAGCGCCGAGTACCCGGGCACACTCAAGACCGGCAGGGCCTGCGCCGATTACCAGCGCTCGCCCCTCGGCACGCCGGACCGGAACCTGCTCCGGATGCCAGCCGCGTCGCCATTCCTCGCCCATAGTCGGATTTTGTGTGCAGCGCATTGGCGTGCTGGTGTGATCGCCGCTGACGCAAACATTGCAGCCGATGCACTCGCGAATTTCGTCGGTGCGCCCCTGATCGATTTTGTTGGGCAGGAAAGGATCGGCTATAGAAGGGCGGGCCGCGCCGATCAGGTCCAACACCCCGCGGCGCACCAGCGAGGCCATGGTATCGGGCGAGGTGAAACGCCCTACACCCACCACCGGCTTGCTGGTCAAGGCCTTGAGCCCGGTGAGGAATGCCTCCTGATAACCCTCTGGGGCAAACCGCGAGGTCACACTGTCATTGGCCCAGTCGGCAACATTGATATCCCAAAGGTCCGGCAGCTCGGCCAGCATGGAAAACACTTCGACGCCTTCGCTGTCCCGGGTCAGGCCGGCGCTGCCCTGCTGCTCGTCAACGGCCAGGCGCACGGCAACGGCGCAGCGGTCACCGACGGCATCCCGGGTGTCTTCTATCAACTCGCGCAGCAGGCGCACACGATTGAACAGCGCTCCGCCATATTCATCCGTGCGGCGATTGTTGCGTTGCGTCAGAAAGTGGAACGGCAAGCCCAGATCATGGCCAGCGTATACATAAATGATGTCAAACCCTGCATCACGGGCACGCAAGGCCGCAGCCCTGTGCAGCTCGCGCAGTTGCTTGATGTCGGCGCGGCTCATGGCGCGGGCCTGCACCGGGTCGTAGCCGCGCACGGGGGTATTGGAGGGGGCCCAGGGGATTTCGCGGCTGGTGCGATTGGGCGCGGAATAGCCATTGAAGGCCAGTTCCACACCCGCCAGGCTACCGTGCCGGTGAACCGCGTCACACATGCGAGCCAGCGCCGGTATGTCGCGCTTGTCCCACAGGCGTGCTTCGATATAAGGCGAGAATTCGCTCAAGGGGCTGATTTCGCACTCTTCCGTGCAGACAACACCCCACCCGCCCTCGGCCTTTATTGCGCGCATACGTGCCATAGCCGAAGGATGTACATGCCCCATGCCATTACAGTGCGGTACCTGGTAAAAACGATTGCGCGTACGCACGGGCCCTATCTGGACCGGCTCAAACAAAATGTCATATCTCGGATCACGCACAGGTATTCCCCCGTGCCCAAATAGATCGACGCATTTGATACAAAAACAAAGAACAGCGCGTCAATCAAATGAACACACTATTGCCACGTTTAAAGAGTGAACTGCGTGATGACACGCCAATAGCTACTGCGCAGCGCAAGACCGTGGGCAGCGAGAGGAAATCATGAGTTGTTTCTTGTAACGGGTCAAACCCGTTAAATCGAGGGTCGCGGCCTATCATCATATTCTGTTCAAGGCTCTGAAACAGGGCTTTGAACAATGATGGGCATAATAATCATGGGTGAAAACAACGTAATCAAGTTAACTTAAGCTTAAGTAAGGTTGATCTTTATTTGGCGTAAGAATAATTACCTAGATATATATTTAACAGCTTCAAGCTGCAGCGCTCAGCCCATGAATCACCCCGTGTGCATAATGCATAAGACGAGGTTGGTCTTCACGTAGCGTTTGAGGTTGTGCAGGCGCAGCATTAAGTTGAGTTGGGTAAAAAATGTTTTCGGTGCAGGGTTAAGTGATGCGCTATGAAAAATTCATGCGTCGCTCTTTAGTGCCACTCACCATCAGTCGAGTCATGCCCTATTACGGAATAACATTCTTGCGGACTTTGGTGGCTCACAAGCACGCGAGTGACCTGGCGTTGATTTCGTATGTGCTGGCGATTTTTTCTGTAGTGGCCGTGATGCTTTCAATGTCATTGGGGGCGACGGGTAATTTAATCGCTGAACATTCGGATGACATCCAGGAAAAGCCGTGTCCGGCACAGGCACGTTGTCGCCAGCAAACCAGTAAGGGTTTGAAATCAGGGCAATGGTGAAAACGGCGAGCGGGCGTCGGTAGATTGCAGCTCCTGCAAATACTTGCGGAAGATCTGTCCGAGTATCTGGGTAGCCGTTTCGAGCTGGTCGCGCGGCATTTGCTCGGCCACCATGTCGGCGGTGTCCAGGGCGTCTTCGGCGCCGTTGACCGCAGCCATTTTCAGCACGATATAGGCCTGAATGTTGTTGGCCGGCACGCCTTCGCCTTTGAAAAACATGGTGCCGAGCTGGAACTGGGCCATGGCGTGGCCTTGCAGCGAGGCTTTTTCGAAGTAGCTCAGCGCCTTGTTGAAGTCTTGCGGGGTGTTTTTACCGTCGTAATAGAACTCGCCCAACTCGTATTCGGCTTCTGCATCCCCGGCTTTGGCCGCCTCTTCACAGGCTGCAAGCGCCTCGGCGAGGTCCTCAGGCTGAGTATTGAGGGTGCAGCGACCCATCGCTGGGATCAACAACGAGTTACCGCCTGCCTGGGCAAGCAACGGCTGTAGGAGCAACAGGCAGCCCAGTGCAAGGGCGCGGCCGGTGCGGTTCATGGGAATCGACGTACCTCTGGATGACGGGTTAACCCGATCATGGGATGTATAGGCGCGCATTATGAAATAAGCAGAGGCAACCTTACAAAGTCTTTACTCGTTTTTCTGCTGCCTGAGCGCGATATCCATTGATTTAAGACGATTATGGACGGGTGGGCTAAAAGATCTGCTCATTACTGGCATAAAAAAACGGCAAGGGCGCTCGCCCTTGCCGTTTCTTGGATTATTTCAGTGCAGCAAATGCGCGTTCTGCGGCGTCCAGGGTCAGTTGCAACTCGGCTTCGCCGTGGGCGATCGAGGTGAAACCGGCTTCGAAGGCGCTGGGTGCCAGGTATACGCCTCCTTCGAGCATCAAATGGAAGAAGCGCTTGAACAGGTCGGCATCGCTGGCCATGACGTCGTCAAAGGTGACAATGTCATCGGCGCCGCTGAAGTACAGGCCAAACATACCGCCGGCCTGTGTGGTCACGAAGGGGATGCCGGCCGCGTCGGCGCGCTGTTGCAGGCCATCGAGCAGGCGGGTGGTGTAATCGCTCAGCTCGGCGTGGAAGCCCGGGCGGCTGATCAGGCGCAAAGTGGTCAGGCCGGCGGCCATGGCCAGCGGGTTGCCGGACAGGGTGCCCGCCTGGTAAACCGGGCCCAGCGGCGCGATGTGCTGCATGATCTCGCGTTTGCCGCCAAAGCAGCCGACGGGCATGCCGCCACCGATGATCTTGCCGAAGGTACTCAGGTCCGGCGTCACGCCGTAGTGGGCTTGGGCACCGCCGAGGGCGACGCGGAAGCCGGTCATCACTTCGTCAAAGATCAGAACCACGCCGTGCTGGTCGCACAGGCTGCGCAGACCTTCAAGGAAGCCTGGCGCAGGCGGCACGCAGTTCATGTTGCCGGCAACCGGTTCGACGATGATGCAGGCCACGGTGTCGCCGACTTCGCTCAGCAGCTGTGCAACCGCGTCGATATTGTTGAACTCGGTGGTCAGGGTGTGCTTGGCGAAATCTGCCGGCACGCCAGCCGAGCTTGGCACGCCCTGGGTCAGCAGGCCGGAACCGGCTTTTACCAGCAGGCTGTCGGAGTGACCGTGGTAGCAGCCTTCAAACTTGAGGATATTGTCGCGACCAGTGAAGCCACGGGCCAGACGGATCGCGCTCATGGTCGCTTCAGTGCCGGAGCTGACCATGCGCACCATTTCCATTGACGGTACGATGGAGCACACCAGATCGGCCATTTCGGTTTCCATGGCGGTCGGGGCGCCGTACGACAGGCCGTGCTCCAGTTGCGCCCGTACTGCGTCCAGCACGTCAGGGTGGCTGTGCCCAAGAATCATCGGGCCCCACGAGCCGACGTAATCGACATAACGCTTGTCGTCCTCGTCAGTCACGTAGGCGCCTTCGGCGTGTTTGAAGAACAACGGCGTGCCGCCCACGCTTTTGAAGGCACGCACTGGCGAGTTCACGCCACCGGGAATGTGTTTCTGGGCGTTGGCAAACAGGGTTTCGGAACGAGACATGGTGGGCTCTCTCAGAATCAGGATTCGGTATTTAAATAGACAACAAGGTGTTGAAGGCCTTGGCGCGCAGGGTGACTTCCCGGGCGCTTTCGGCGCCAAACAGGCCATGCACCACGGCCAGCAGGTCGGCACCGTGGGCCACCAGCGGCGCGGCATTGTCCAGGGTAATTCCGCCTATCACGCAGATCGGCAGGCTGAGGCGGGCGCGGGCCTGGTCCAGGGTCTCAAGGGTAGCGGTTGGCGCCCCGGGTTTGGTGCTGGAATTGAAAAAGCGGCCAAAGGCGACATAACTCGCACCTTCTTTGGCGGCTTGCTCGGCCAGTTCGACCTGGCTGTGGCAGGTCGAACCGATAATTGCCTGTGGCCCCAGCAGGGCGCGGGCAGGGGTCAGCGGGCCGTCGGTCTGCCCCAGGTGCACGCCGACACCCAGGCGGGCGGCCAGCTCGCCATCATCGTTGATGATCAGGTGTGCCTTGTAGCGTTCGCACAACCCGCGCAAGGCTTCGGCCTCGCGCAGTCGGCGGGCGTCGTCAGTGCTTTTGTCGCGATATTGCAACAGGGTCAGGCCGCCATCGAGGGCCGCCTCCACATAGGGCAGCAGTTTGCCAGCCAGCAACTGGCTATCAGTGATCGCATACAGGCCGCGAAGCGTCATGGGGTGAGCCTCATTGGTTACGAGCAAAAATCCAGCGGCAAGCGGCGCGGTACAAATTGCCCTTGCCCCAGTTGCTCTGCATCACGCAGGGTGCGCCATGTGTAATTGAGCGCGGTTTGCACGGCGCTGACCAGTTCTTCACCGATGGCCAGGCGCCCGGCCAACGTACTGGCCAGGGTGCAACCCGAGCCGTGATAACTGCCCGGCAAGCGATGGCAGGTAAAGGTGTGGCGGCTGCCGTCGCGGCTGTACAGGCGGTTATGCACTTCGTGCTCATCACCGTGACCGCCGGTGATCAGCAGGTGCCGACAAAATGGCAGGAGTTTTTCAGCGCACTCATCGGCGCTGCCATCGGGCAGTTCGGCCAGGATGCGGGCTTCGGGAAGGTTGGGGGTGGCAATGGTGGCCAGGGGGAGCAGGCGTTCGCGCATGGCGTAACCCACTTCGTCCTTGCCCAGTCGTCCGCCACCGCCTGCACGCAGCACCGGGTCACAGACCATCGGCAGATGCGGATTGGCCTGAAGCAGTTCGACTACGGTATCGACCATCTCCAGTGAACCGAGCATGCCCAGCTTGACCGCCGCAACGGTGGAGTCGCCGAGCACGGCATCGGCTTGCGCCAGTACCCACTCGCGATCCAGCACGCGGAAGTCGCGGACATTGACAGTGTTCTGCACAGTCAGGGCGGTCACTACCGGGGCGGCGTGACAGCCTTGAGCCAGCAGGGCTTCGATATCTGCCTGCAAGCCGGCACCACCACTGGGGTCATGGCCGGAGAGACAGAGGACAACGGGGCGAGAACTGTAGATATTCATGGTGCGCGAGCTTACCACCAAACAGTTTTTACGGGCGCTTGCTCGGTGTCAGGTTAGCGGAAGTTTGTAAGCCGTTGCCTGGCCTTAAGAATCTTCGGTCTCAGCGCTTATTTAGCTCTGTAATGCCCGTACTAGAGCCTTTGTGATGAATTGTTAGATGGTGTGTATGTGCCATTAATGGCTATGTTAAAGTGCCTTCAAATTATTAACCGGTCATTCGATCGACGCGATCTCAAAGGGAATATGGGGTTGCCCGCGTCTTCGAGTGAGCTACGTTGGGGCTGTATGCGCTATTTGCTGATGATGTTGTTGGGCTGGCTACCGATGCTGGCCAGCGCAGTCGCTTTTGACGAATCCACACAAAGCCTGCCCTTGGGCCGCGTGATGCAGGTGTTCGAAGACGCGGGTGGCGAAGCGACTCTGGCAGATGTCACCGCACACGGCGAACTGTTCGAGCCCCATACCAAAGACACGCTGAACAAGGGCTACTCGCACTCGGCCTTCTGGATCAAAGTGGATTTGCACTACCAGCCACAAGACCCGCAGGTGCATCGCACCTGGCTGCTGGAGCTGGCATACCCGCCGCTTGATTCCATCGAGCTTTACCTGGCAGACGCCGCGGGCAATTACCGGCTGGCCGAGCGAACGGGTGATGCACTGCCCTTCGACAGTCGTCAGATCAAAGAAAATAATTACCTGTTTGAGCTCAACTTCAGCCCGGGGCAAAGCCAGACGGTGTACCTGCGTCTGGCCAGCCAGGGTTCGGTTCAGGCGCCGCTGACGCTATGGTCGGCCCAGGCCTATCTTGAAGAGCAGCCCGTGCGGATTTACATCCTGGGCCTGATTTATGGCGTGTTGCTGGGGATGCTGGTCTACAACCTGTTTATTTACCTCAGCGTGCGTGACACCAGCTACCTCTACTACATCTTTTATATTGCCTCGTTCGGCCTTTACCAGCTTTCGGTCAACGGTGCGGCAGTGCAGTACTTCTGGCCTGACAGCCCGTGGTGGGCCAATGCCTCCACCCCGTTCCTGATTGGTGCATCGGCGTTTTTTGGTTGCCAGTTCGCCCGCTCCTTCTTGCACACCGCCTCCCACAGCCGCTGGCTTGACCGGGCACTGATGTTGCTGATGGGCGTGGGTGCTCTGGTGATGGTGCTCGCGCTGACCACCAGCTATGCCGTGTCGTTGCGCCTGGCCACCGGCCTGGCGCTGGCGTTTATTGTCACCATTTTTACCGCTGGTGTGGTGGCATGGGTACGTGGCCTGCGGGTCGCGCGTTATTTTGTGATCGCCTGGTCGGCCTTCCTGCTCGGGGGGCTGGTCAATACGCTGATGGTGCTGGGTTACCTGCCGAACGTTTTCCTGACCATGTACGCCAGCCAGATAGGTTCGGCAATCGAGGTGGGGCTGCTGTCGCTGGCGCTTGCCGACCGGATCAACGCCATGCGTGACCTGCAGGCGCGTACGCTGCAGGAATCGGGACAGAAACTGGCCGCCATGAACCAGCAACTGGCCCGTACCAACCAGCTCAAAGACGAGTTTCTGGCAACCGTTACCCATGAATTGCGCACGCCCATGAACGGTGTCATTGGCTCTCTGGAATTGATCAAAACCCTGGACATGAGCCCTGAGCTGGAGCAGTACACCAAGACTGCGCAAGGTTCAGCACGAGAAATGATGCACATGGTCAATGGCATCCTGACCCTGACCGAACTGCAGGCCGGACGACTGGTCGCGCAACCCCGGCCCTTCAGCCTGAATGAACTGCTGCAGGGGCTGAGCGATCAGTTCAGGCCGGCGGCACGCAGTAAAGGGCTGGAGTTTTCGTACGAAGTGGGCCGCAATCTGCCGGATCAATGGGTAGGTGATGCGGATAAAATTCGCCAGTGCATGGAGTGCCTGCTGGATAACGCGATCAAGTTCACCCGTGAGGGCGGGGTGATTTTGCGTGTTACCGGTAAACCCGCAGAGACCGGGCGCTGGGCGCTGGCGTTCAATGTAATCGACAGCGGCATTGGTTTTGTTCACCAGGAAGAGGCCGAACTTTATCAGCACTTCTTTCAGGTTGATGGCTCCATGACCCGTGAATATGGCGGCCTGGGTATCGGCCTGGCGATTTGCCGGCGCCTTGTGGAACTGCTCGGCGGGCGCCTGACCCACCATTCCCAGCCGGGGCAAGGCTCACAGTTCCAGCTATTGCTGGAACTCGAACCCTCGGTGCAAACCCAGCCGCACACGACTCATTCGGCGTTGCAGCTGAGGGCGCCCGGGGAGTGTGTGGTCTTGCTGGTAGAAGGCCCGGAAAACCCTGTGGTAGTGCGCGCCATGTTGCTCAAACTGGGTTATCGCGTGCTCGGCGTTGACACGGGGCAGGCGGCCATAGAAGCGTTGCGCCGCGAGCGGGTCGATGCGGTGCTGCTGGCGTGCCCGTTGGCCCAGGTCTGTGCTACGTCGATGGGCAGCCAGCTGCTGACATTGGCCGCCTGTGCGCAGTTGCCCGTGCTGGCGCTGTTCGAGTCGCAAGCCCAGGCGCAGCAAGCCCGCGAGCAGGTCGACGGGATCACTGATTATCTGCTGAAACCGCTGCGTTTTGAGGACTTGCAACAGACCTTGGCGCAACGCCTGCTGATCGACAATAACGATAAAAACGCCGAGTTTTAGGCGTTTATGCCCCTTGTTTAGCCGCAGATGCGTGCTTCACTGGCTCATTGGTACGATCCCAAGGAGCCCGCGCAATGAACTTGCATCAATACGCAGAAACCCATCAGGTGACCAATCAGCCGCCGTCTCTGGACGGCGTGAACCTGTACCGCATTGACCTGCCGTTGCAGTATTGGAGCCAGCATTTCGGCGCGGGATGGGCGCAGGCGCGGATTGACGAGTACGGTGCCCTGGCGGGCGGCCCGCTGATGGCTGCGGGTTTTCTGGCCAATGAAAACAAACCGCAGTTTGTCAGCCATGACCGTTTCGGGCATCGGATTGATCTGGTGGAGTTTCACCCGGCTTACCACGAACTGATGCGCACGGCGATTGAGCATGGTTTACCGTCCTTGCCCTGGGCCCACCCGCAACCCGGTGCCCATGTGGCCCGCGCATCCATGACCTACCTGCACAGCCAGGCCGAAGCGGGCAGCGGCTGCCCCTTGACCATGACCTTCGCCAGCGTGCCGGCCTTGCGTCTGCAACCGGACCTGGCTGCCATCTGGCTGCCCAAAGTGCTGGCCACTGAATATGACCCGCGTAATGTCGATATCAGCCAAAAGGCCGGCGTGACCCTGGGCATGGCCATGACTGAAAAACAGGGCGGCACCGATGTGCGTGCCAATACCACGCGGGCTTACCCCGTAGGGGCCAAAGGGCCGGGGCAGGCCTATGAACTGCTGGGGCACAAATGGTTCTGCTCGGCACCCATGTGTGACGGCTTTCTGACCCTGGCCCAAACCGAAAAAGGCCTGAGCTGCTTTTTGCTGCCGCGCCATCGTCCGGATGGCCGCCGCAACGAATTCTATATTCAGCGCCTGAAGAACAAACTGGGCAATAGCTCCAACGCCTCCAGTGAAGTTGAGTTTCGTGGGGCATTGGCCTGGATGATCGGCGAAGAAGGTCGTGGCGTGCCGACCATTATTGAAATGGTCGCCATGACCCGGTTCGACTGCATGGTCGGCTCCAGTGCCTTGATGCGTCAGGCGCTGACCCAGGCCAGCCATCATTGCGCCCATCGACTGGTGGGCGGTCGGGTGTTGGCAGATCAGCCACTGATGCAGAACGTATTGGCTGACCTGGCGCTGGAAAGCGAGGCGGCACTGGCCCTGAGCCTGCGCATGGGGCGGGCGCTGGACAATCCGGATGACCTGCATGAGGCCAGGTTTTCCCGGTTGGTCACAGCGGTGGGCAAGTACTGGATCTGCAAGCGGGCTCCAGCCATGATCAACGAAGCGGCCGAATGCATGGGGGGCGCGGGTTATGTCGAAGACAGCATCCTGCCGCGCCTGTATCGCGAGGCGCCGGTCAATTCGACGTGGGAAGGGTCGGGTAATGTGCAGTGCCTGGACGTGTTGCGAGCCTTGTCCAAAGAGCCGGGCGTGCTCGATGCGCTGTTTGCCGATTTGGGCGACGGGCATGGCGATGTGCGCCTGGGGCAGCACATTGTGCAGCTTAAGGCGGCGCTCAACGACACTGACGATATCCAGTATCGCGCTCGCCAACTGACAGAAGACATCGCCCTTGGCCTACAGGCAAAACTGCTGCTTGAGGCTGGTAACAGTGATGTCAGCGACGCCTTTATCGCCAGCCGGCTACAGGGCAGCGGCCGGGTTTACGGCACATTGCCGCGGGGTTTGAATGTGGCAGCCATCGTTGCCCGCGCTACCCCGCAGGTTGCCTGAATATCCCCAACCCTGTGGGAGCTGGCTTGCCTGCGATGCAGACGACGGGTTTTATCTGCCAGACCCGGTCGATGCCATCGCGGGCAAGCCCGCTCCCACACGGATTTGCGTGAGGCAGCCGATATTCTGTTTATCCCCAGCAGCCACAGGAAATCTTCGGCAGGCAATTTTGTAGCTGCCTTTAGCCATCGATACAGGCAAGATAAAGGCCTGCCCGCTCAGAAGACAGGATGCTTATCGTGACCGAAGCTTTTATTGTCGTTTCCACCGCTGAAGAGGCCGTTGACCGGCTTGCTGCCTTGCACGAGCGCGCAACCACGGCCTTGAGCCAGGCACTCAAGCGTTATCTCAAGGATCGGGTTGAACCCTCTGCGCAAGAACGCGCGCTGTTTCGCTACCCCGAACTGCGTTTGACCTACCGTATCAACGGTGAAGTGCCGACCACCACCCGTGCTTATGCCAAGGTCCAGTTACCGGGCACCTACAGTGTGACCGTCACCCATCCCGCCTCTTTCCGTAATTACCTGCTGGAACAGCTGGTGCCCTTGATGCGCGACTTCACCGTTGAAGTAGAAGTCGGCGTCAGTGAGCAAAATATTCCTTACCCTTATGTGGTCGAGCAAGGTGATGAACTGGCCGGCTCCGGCGTTACCGCTGCCGCGCTGGCGCGGGTGTTTCCGAGCACCGACCTGTCTGCTGCCACCGACGGCATCGCCGATGGCCTGTACGACTGGGAAAACACCGATCCGTTGCCCCTGGCGCTGTTCGACGCCGCCCGGGTCGACTTCTCCCTGCGCCGCCTGGTGCACTATACCGGCAGCGACTGGCGCCATGTGCAGCCGTGGATTCTGCTGACCAACTACCATCGCTATGTTGACCAGTTCATCCTCCATGGCCTTGAGCAATTGCGCGACAACCCGCGCTTTGTGCGCATGGTGATGCCGGGCAATGTGATCATCGAAAAATCGATGGACTACGGCGAGGCCCAGGCCATCGCGGCGGGGGTGGTGTGGCATCGCTACCAGATGCCGGCGTATCACTTGCAGGCCAGTGATGGTCATGGCGTGACGCTGGTCAATATTGGCGTCGGCCCGTCCAATGCGAAAAACATTACCGACCACCTGGCCGTGCTGCGTCCGCATTGCTGGCTGATGATTGGTCACTGCGGCGGTCTGCGCCAGTCGCAGACCATTGGCGATTATGTGTTGGCCCACGCCTACATGCGTCGTGACGGCATTCTTGATCGGGTCGTGCCGCCGAACATTCCGATTCCGGCCCTGGCTGAAGTCCAGCTGGCGCTGCAGGAGGCTGCCGCACAGGTTACCGGTGAGCGCGGCGATGAGCTGAAAAAACGCCTGCGTACCGGCACCGTACTGACCTATGACGATCGCAACTGGGAGCTGCGCTGGGCTCAGGAACGTCCGCTGATCAACCTGTCCCGTGCTGTTGCCGTGGACATGGAAAGCGGCACCATTGCTGCCCAGGGTTATCGCTTGCGCGTCCCGTATGGCACGCTGTTGTGTGTGTCGGACAAGCCGCTGCACAGTGAAATCAAACTGCCAGGTTCGGCCAATGCCTTCTATGAGCGCGCGGTCAGCCAGCATTTGAAAATCGGTATTGCTGCCGTGGACTTGATGCGCAGCCAGCTCAACTCCCTGCATTCGCGCAAGCTGCGCAGCTTTGATGAACCGCCGTTCCGTTGATCGGTGATGGTCATTTAGCGATCGGGGGACTAGCATTGCCAGCCCTGATCGCTAGATAGCCTTTTTTGTCATGTCTCGTCCCGCCCCACGCCGCCCGGCCTCGAAAAGCCTCACCGCGCCAGCTGCCAATCGCCGCGTGGCCAAAGCGCCACCGTCTGATCCCAAGCTGTACCTGTTCAATAAACCCTTCGATGTGCTGACCCAGTTCAGCGACGAAGGCGGGCGCGCCACGCTCAAGGACTTTATCCCGATTCCGGGCATCTACCCGGCCGGGCGACTGGACAGGGACAGTGAAGGTTTACTGCTGTTGACCAATGATGGCCAGTTGCAGGCGCGGATAGCCGACCCCAAGCACAAATTACCCAAGACCTACTGGGTTCAAGTTGAAGGCGAGCCCACGCCGGAGCAACTGCAGCAGCTGCGTGATGGCGTTGAACTCAATGACGGCAAGACCCTGCCTGCCGAAGCGCGTGCCCTGGACGAGCCGCAGCTATGGCCGCGCAACCCGCCGGTACGCTTTCGCAAAAGTATCCCGACCGCCTGGCTGGAACTGGTGATCCGTGAAGGTCGCAACCGTCAGGTGCGGCGCATGACCGCGGCAGTGGGCTTGCCGACCTTGCGCCTGGTGCGGGTACGCATTGGTGACTGGAGCATTGAAGGGCTGGAGCAGGGGCAGTACCGGGAAGTTCCGGCGCGGCTATAGGGCTCCGGATTCGATCAGGCCGATGACCACGCTTTTGATGATAAACGCGGCAACGCCCAGGCCGAGGACGAAAAACAGGATCATGGAGCCGAAGCGTCCAGCTTTGGACTTTTTCGCCAGATCCCAGACGATAAAGGCCATGAAAATGATCAGCACGCTGACCAGAATCGTCATCATCCATTCTTCAAGTACGGCAGGATCCATCGGTATTCTCCGGCGACATCGTGGGAAAAAGCCGTAGGAGTATACGCCAGGGGAGCGGGGGGATATTGATCTGGGTAGTGAGAGGATGTCGCTACACCCGTAGCAGCTGCTGAAGGCACGAAGCTGCGTTCGATTGTGAAGCAATCGCAAGATCAGAGTGCGCGTTACAACTGAAGAATCGCGTGGGCTGATTTTACGACTGCTTCACAATCGAACGCAGCCTTCGTTCCTCGGCAGCTGCAGGAACACTGCAACTGTGGGAGCGAGCCTGCTCGCGAAGGTCGTTCGCGAGCAGGCTCGCTCCCACAATAGGGCTTGACCTGCAACAGAGTATCTACAGGTTCTATTTTTACGTGCGCAAATGGGTCAGCGGCAGCTCGGTGCTGTTGAGCACCTGATTGAGCACAAAGCTCGAACGCACGCTGGTTACGCCTTCGATACGGGTCAATTCACCTAACAGCAGCTTCTGGTAGTGGTCCATGTCGGCAACCACCACTTTCAGTTGGTAGTCGGCGTCCATGCCGGTCACCAGGCTGCATTCCAGCACCTGCGGCAGGGCGCGGATGCAGGCTTCGAAGTTCTCGAAACGCTCTGGTGTATGTCGGTCCATTCCGATAAGCACGTAGGCTGTAAGGCTCAAGCCCAGCAGTTTGCGGTCGAGCAGCGCCACCTGACGGCTGATGTAACCGTCATCCTCAAGCTGTTTAACGCGGCGCGAGCAAGGAGATGGCGACAGGCCAATACGTTCGGCCAGTTCCTGGTTAGAGATGCGTGCGTCACGCTGCAATTCCGCCAAAATGCTCAGGTCATACCGGTCGAGTTTGCTCACGAAGTTACCCTTTGTCATAACTATTGCGTGAAAGTATCCACCTTAAGTCAAAAATTGCGCAAGTAATGTTTTATCGAGCAATCTTCGCAATCGCCTGCCGCGGCTAAACGCCTATTCTTTAAACCAGAATCACTGCCCGGACATAGAGTCCACTGCGGCCCGCCGAATCAGGCCAGCCGCGGCCGCCAACCCCACAGGGTTGCCCCGGCCCCCGGGCTACGCACTGTCCAGAAGACGGAGCGAGGTGAGCCAACATCACAAGTGTTGAGCCAGGACAGAAAATTCAAGGGGCGACCGACGGGTCGCCCTTTTTTCGTCTGGCAAAAAATAAGTTGCGTTATGCACTGCCTGGCGTAGAACCGCTTCCTGAAACCCCAGTCTTATCTATAAGCCCTGTCCTTCAGTGAGAAACAGCATGAAATCGCGTATCTGGCGTTTGGCTACAGTTGGCGTGCTCTTTGTGAGCGTCAGCGGCCAGGTGTTGGCCGATGAGCGTGGTGATGGCGGCTGGCAAGGTCGGCCACAGGGTGCAGACAATCATCAGCCGCGGCCGAATCAACAAGGTAATAACCTGCCGATCCAGCCGCGCCCCGACAGGGTTCAGCAGACTCAGTCGCCGAACCGGGGCGGCAATCAGAATTGGTATGGCGGCGGTTACGCTCCTGGCCCGAATAACCGTCATCCCAACGACCAGCGCTGGGCCGGTCGCCCGTCCGGGCATGGCAATGGCTGGGGCCCGGGGCCGCAATATCGCCCGGGTAATGTGGTAGAGCGGTTCCCCGGCCAGCACTGGCAAGTGCCGTATCGCGGCCAGAACTACTACTTTTCAGGCGGCTACTGGTATCGCCCTCAAGGCCCGCGTTACATCGTGGTGCAGCCGCCTTATGGACTGCGCGTAGGGTTTTTGCCTGATTACGCTAGGGAAGTGTGGTTTGGCAGTACCTTGATGTTTCTCGCGGCGGGGGCGTATTACGCCTATCAACCTGCAACTCGCGATTACATCGTGGTCCAGCCGCCGACGGTCTACCAACAGCCCGTGAGCAACAACTATGAGATGGTGGCTTACCCGATGAACGGTCAAAGCCCGGCCCAAATCGGTCAGGACCGTTATGACTGCTATCGCTGGGCTGTGGAGCAAAGCGGCTTCGACCCTGCCAAGGCGACATACGCCCCAGCGGCGCAAGTGGTGCAAGCCTATCGGCAGGCGCAGGGCAGTTGCCTGAGCAGTCGTGGTTATCAAGTGACGTATTGATCTGAAGCCTGCTACGGAGACTTGCTCAGCCTCGGTTTGACCACTTCCTTCGGGTCTGCATGCACCAGTACTTCGGCCCGCGGATAGACCTGTTCAATGGCTTCAGCCGCGCGGTCACAGATGCTATGGGCTGCGGACAACGTCAGTTCACCCGGCAGCTCCAGGTGAAACTGCACAAACCAGGTATTGCCCGAGATCCGTGTGCGCAGGTCGTGGGCGCCGAGCACGCCGGGCACGCTGCAGGCCAGATTCAGCATGTTTTCACTGACATCCGTGGGTAACTCCTGATCCATCAACACGGCAAAACTCTCACGGGCGATCTGCAGTGCGCTCCACAGGATATACACCGCAATCCCCAGGCCAAACCAGGCGTCCAGCTGCGGGAAACCTACACTGGCCAGCACCAGCGCCAGCAAAATACTGCCATTGAGCATCAGGTCCGAGCGGTAATGCAGCGAGTCGGCGCGCACCGCGTTGGACCCCGTGGCCTTGATCACCCGGTGTTGCAGCACCAGCAGTGCCACGGTCATCAGCAACGAAAAGACAATGACGCCAATTCCGATCCACGGTGCGCCTACCGGCTCCGGGTTTTTCAGCCGTTCCACCGCCTGAAAGGCAATCAGCACTGCACTCACGCCAATAAACAGCGCTTGCGCCATGCCCGCCAGGGACTCGGCTTTGCCGTGACCATATCGGTGATCCTCATCGGCGGGACGCAGCGCGTAATGCACGGCCAGCAAATTGAGAAACGAAGTTACGCCATCGAGCAGCGAGTCGGTCAGGCCGGCGAGCATGCTGATCGAACCACTGAGCCACCACGCGATGGCCTTGGTTACGATCAACAGGCTGGCCACCGCCACTGATGCGCGGGTAGCCAGACGTAACAGGCGGGCGTGTTCCGGGCTGCTGGTCATGGTGCTTTCCTGATGAATGATGACGTGCTTCAGGCTGCTGGCTGCAAGCCATACATAGCCAGTTGCTGGGCACTGCCCCGGTGCTGGATCAGGCGTGGATCGTTCAGCGGGAAGCTGCGGCCCAGTTCGCTTTCAAGGATGGCCTGGAGCTTGGCGTTATCCACCTTGCCGTCTGCGCCGATGGCTTCGCGCAGTTTTTCCGGGGCGATTTGTGCGGTCTTGCCCGGCGGGAAATAAATTGCGCCGGTGGCGAAGTCGACGCCGAAGGCGATCAGCCCCGGGATCACATAAAAC
Source organism: Pseudomonas sp. FSL W7-0098 (assembly GCF_005930585.1). Classification (NCBI taxonomy): domain Bacteria; kingdom Pseudomonadati; phylum Pseudomonadota; class Gammaproteobacteria; order Pseudomonadales; family Pseudomonadaceae; genus Pseudomonas; species Pseudomonas sp. FSL W7-0098. The sequence goes on along the minus strand of NZ_RXHW01000008.1, from coordinate 97,484 downwards.
AGCAGGCCCACGGCATCCAGTACGACGATCATGGGGTCGATCTTGCCGTCGATCTGGCCGCGGCGGTCTGGAAAGAAAATACTGCCGCAAGCAGTCAATTGGGTGAACAGTGCCGCAACCACGACACCGCCGATTACTCGCGAAGGCATACGCATACTTAAAACCTCAAACATGTTCAAAGGACTGGATCATTACTGTTCGCCGTTATACTCGCCGCTCTGTTCTGGAGCCACCATGATTTCTTTGCCGATTGATGAAGTTTTACCTGCGCTGCGCCTGGCCCTGGCCGAGCGCCATGAAACCGTGCTCGAAGCGCCGCCCGGCGCCGGTAAAACCACCCGTGTGCCGCTGGCCCTGCTCAACGAGCCGTGGCTGGCCGGGCAGAAGATCCTGATGCTCGAACCCCGGCGCCTGGCGGCCCGTGCGGCGGCCGAGCGGCTGGCCAGTGAACTGGGTGAAAAAGTCGGCGAAACCGTAGGTTACCGTATACGCCTCGACAGCAAGGTCGGCCCCAACACCCGTATCGAAGTGGTCACCGAGGGTATCCTGACTCGCCGTCTGCAGCACGATCCGTCGCTGGAAGGGGTGGGCCTGCTGATTTTTGACGAATTCCATGAGCGTAGTCTGGATGCCGATCTGGCGTTGGCCTTGAGCCTCAATGGGCGTGAGCTGTTTCGGGATGAACAGCCGCTGAAAATTCTGCTGATGTCCGCCACTCTTGAGGGCGAACGGCTGTCGAGCATTCTCGCCGATGCGCCGATCTTGCGCAGTGAGGGCCGCATGTACCCGGTGGCGATGCGCTGGGGGCGGCCGTTTGTGCCCGGTGAATTTATCGAGCCGCGAGTGGTGCAGACCGTACTTGATGCCATCAACGATGAAAGCGGCAGCCTGCTGGTGTTCCTGCCCGGGCAGGCGGAGATTCGTCGGGTCAATCAGCAATTGGCCGACGCGCTGGGTTCGCGCAGCGATATTCTGCTGTGCCCTTTGCATGGAGAACTGGATCTGACGGCCCAGCGTGCGGCCATCGAGCCTGCGCCAAAAGGCCTGCGCAAGGTGGTGCTGGCCACCAATATTGCCGAGACCAGCCTGACTATCGACGGCGTGCGCGTGGTGATCGATGCCGGGCTGGCGCGTGTTCCGCGGTTTGACCCGGGCAGCGGCATGACCCGCCTTGATACCCAGCGCATTTCCCGCGCCAGTGCCACCCAGCGCGCCGGCCGCGCCGGGCGTCTGGAACCGGGTGTGTGTTATCGCCTGTGGTCCGAGGACCAGCACGCGCATCTGGCGGCCTATGGCAGTGCGGAGATCCTGCAGGCTGATCTGGCCGGGTTGGCGCTGCAACTGGCACGCTGGGGTGTCACTCCCGAGCAACTGATCTGGCTCGATATGCCGCCCTCGGCCAGTTATGCACAGGCCCGGCAATTGCTCGATCGGCTGGGTGCCTTGCACGGAGCAAAACTCACCCCCCACGGCGAAGCGATGGCTGAACTGCCTGCACATCCGCGGATTGCCCATCTATTGCTGCGCGGCCAGGACCTTGGGCTGGCCGACATGGCCTGTGATATCGCGGCGTTGTTGGGGGAGCGCGATATCCTGCGCGGCGCCGGGGCGGACCTGCATAGCCGGCTGGCCCTGCTGTCAGGCGAAAGCCGCGCCGCACGGGGCGGGCAGGGCGGTGTGCAGCGGGCCAAACAACTGGCCCGGCAATATCGCGGGTACTTGCGTGGCAAGGCCAGGCAGCCGGTCGCCGACCCCGACCACCCGCGCTGGCTGGGTGCCTTGCTGGCGCTGGCCTACCCCGATCGGGTCGCCCAACAGCGTAAACCTGGTGGGGCGGAATATCGTCTGGCCAATGGCCGTGCCGCGTTGTTCAGCGAAGTGGATGGCCTGATGAAACAACCCTGGCTGGTCATCGCCGATTTGGGCAGCCGTCAGGGGCAGCGCGAAGAGCGCATTTATCTGGCGGCCGAGTTTGATCCTGCCTTGCTCGAGGGTGTTTTGAGCGAGCAGGTCAGCGTTGTCGATCAACTGGACTGGGATGAACGCGAGGGCGTGCTGCGTGCCGAGCGCCAGCGTAAGGTCGGCGAGCTGGTCCTCAGTCGCGAGCCATTGACCGGGCTCGACGAAGCGGCCCGTACGCAAGCGCTGATCAATCTGGTGCGACGCAAGGGGCTGGAGCTGTTGCCGTGGACGCCCGAGCTGCGCCAGTGGCAGGCGCGGGTAGCGTTGTTGCGTCAACTGGACCTGCAGATCCAGGGGCAAAGTGAATGGCCCGACGTCAGCGATGCCGCCTTGCTGGCCGGGCTTGAAGACTGGTTGGGGCCGTATCTGGGGCGTGTGTCGCGGCTCAGTCACTTTGCCAGCCTCGACCTGTCGAGCATTGTGCATAACATGCTCAAATGGCCGCTGCCCCAGCGCCTGGACGAACTGGCGCCCGACCATATCAAGGTGCCTTCAGGGTCTTCGGTGCGGCTGGACTACAGCGAACACCCGCCGATTCTGGCGGTGCGCCTGCAAGAGTTGTTTGGGCTGGCGGACACCCCGCGTATTGCGGGCGGGCGCCAGGTGGTCAAGTTGCACCTGCTTTCTCCGGCAAGGCGTCCGGTGCAAGTAACCCAGGATCTGGCCAACTTCTGGCGAAGTACCTATGCCGAGGTGAAAAAAGATTTGAAGGGGCGCTACCCCAAGCATTACTGGCCCGATGATCCGCTGGTGGCCGAAGCCACGGCGCGGATCAAGCCGCGTAAGCCGTAGCGACCGGGCGTATGCATCGCGAGCAAGCCCGCTCCCACAAAAATTGCGCAGTTCTTGTGGGAGCGGGCTTGCTCACGATGGCATCAACGCGGTGAGTAGAGCTTCACGACCCGATATAGCTGGTCTTGACCACGGTGTAGAATTCTTGCGCATAGCGGCCCTGCTCGCGCGAGCCATAGGACGAGCCTTTGCGCCCGCCAAACGGCACGTGGTAATCCACCCCCGCCGTGGGCAGGTTGACCATCACCATCCCAGCCTGGGAATGACGCTTGAAGTGATTGGCATATTTGAGCGAGGTCGTGGCAATACCCGCCGACAAGCCAAACTCGGTGTCATTGGCCATCGCCAGGGCGGCTTCGTAGTCTGCAACCTTGATGATATTGGCTACCGGGCCGAACACTTCTTCGCGGCTGATGCGCATGTCGGCCGTGCTGTCGGCAAACAGGGCCGGGGCCAGGAAATAACCCTCGGTATCGCAGGTCACCAGGCTGCCTCCGGCAACCAGGCGGGCGCCTTCGTTGCGGGCGATGTCGATGTAACCCAAATCCTGGTCGAGCTGCGCTCGGGACACCACCGGGCCGATATCAATCCCGGCCTGCAAGGCATGCCCGACCTTGATCGAACGCATGCGCTCGGCCATCGCCTCGACGAATTTGTCGTGGATGCCCGCGGTAACAATCAGGCGGCTGGAGGCGGTGCAACGCTGGCCGGTGGAGTAAAACGCACTCTGCACCGCCAGTTCGACCGCTTGCTTGAGGTCGGCATCGTCGAGGATGACCTGTGGGTTTTTACCGCCCATTTCCAGCTGCACCTTGGCCTGGCGCGACACACAGCTGATGGCGATCTGGCGACCGACGCTCACCGAGCCGGTAAAGCTTATACCGTCCACTTTCGGGCTGTTGACGATAGCGTCGCCGACCACGCGGCCGCTGCCCATCACCAGGTTGAACACGCCTGCCGGGAAGCCTGCGCGAGCAATGATCTCGGCCAGTGCCCAGGCGCAACCCGGTACCAGATCGGCCGGCTTGAACACTACACAGTTGCCATAGGCCAGGGCCGGGGCGATCTTCCAGGCGGGGATGGCGATGGGGAAGTTCCATGGCGTGATCAGGCCAACCACGCCCAGGGCTTCACGGGTGACCTCCACATGCACGCCCGGGCGTACCGAAGGCAGGTAATCGCCCGACAGGCGCAGGCATTCACCGGCGAAAAACTTGAAGATATTGCCGGCACGGCTCACTTCACCGATGGCTTCGGGCAGGGTCTTGCCTTCTTCGCGAGCCAGCAGGGTGCCCAGTTCTTGCTTGCGGGCGAGGATTTCGCTGCCGACCTTGTCCAGCGCATCGCTGCGCGCCTGGATGCCGGAGGTCGACCAGGCAGGGAACGCAGCCCGTGCCGCATCAATGGCAGTCTGGACCTGGGCGACGTCAGCCTTGGCATATTCGCCAATCACATCGCTCAGGTCGGAGGGGTTGATATTGGTGCTGTATTCAGTGGCTGTTACCCACTCGCCACCGATGTAATTGTCGAAACGCTTTGAACCAGTCATCAAATTTCTCCACACGTGGACAGGCATCGATTTCCAGTAGTTATACGTCATCGTACGACTTCAGGCAAAAACAATCGGCGCGGCGAAACTGAGCGAGGGAGGGAACCGTCTGATTGGGTTTCAACTGTGGGAGCTAGCCTGCTCACGAAGACTGTATTCGCGAGCAGGCTCGCTCCCACAGGGTCAGTCTGCAGGCAGCAGCAATCGGGCCAGCACCGGCAGGTGGTCGGAGATGGTCTGGGTGTCTTCCTGGCGCACATAGCCTTCGATGCGCTGCAGCTTGGGGCTGTGGAAGAGGTAGTCGAGCGTACGGTCGGGCTCGTCCGCGTCGGGGAGATTGGGAAAGTGGGTCAGCCACAGTTCGCGGTCGATGCCGGTAGCTTCAGGGTTGCTGGGGATCATCGGGTACTTTTCCCAGAGCAGGTGCAACTCGCTGTCTTGCGAGTAGCCCTGGCGCAATGGCTCGGGCAGGCGCAAGTACTGGCCGATGGGCAGCAGGTTGAAGTCCCCGCCGATCAACCACGGCGTGCCCTGGCCTTCCAGCTTGTCGGCCAGTTCGGCGACAGTCTGCATTTGCAGGCGCAGGTTGCTGTTGTTGGCGGAGGGCGCATCCAGTTGTGTGTTGATTGCTGCCAGTTGCCCGCCATCATTGAGCGGCAGGTAGTTGACCAGCAGCGCGGGCCTTGGCTGGAACTGACGGCTGAGAAAGTTGGTATCGGCCAGGGGCAATTGCAGACGTTCTGCGTGTTCGATCTGGAAGCGGCTGAGGGTGACCAGAGAGCGTCCGACACTGCCGAAAATATGCCAGTCGGGCACAAAGTCGGCCTTCCAGGTAAAGGCCTGGGTGCTGCAGGGGTAGAGGTCGATCAGGCGTTCTTGCAGCAGGGCCAGCTGGTTCTGGTAATCGCTGGCCTTGGCGTTGTCATCGACTTCCTGCAACAGCACGAGATCCGGGCGTTCGTCACGTATGACCCGCGCTACCTCATCAAGGCTGAAGGCCATGTCTTCCCGGGTGGGGCGGGTGTCAGGGCCGCTGCCGTCAGCCAGGTTGTACCAGAACACATAGCGCTTGCCGGCCAGGTACTGGATGTTCCACGTCATTACCTTGAGCGCCTGGCCTGGTACCAGCACCGGGGCGGTGCCGGGGCACGTCAGGGGCAGCACCTCGCGGGCACCGGGCCGCCATGTAACGCTATAAACCAGACATGCCAGCAGCGCTGAGATCAGCAGCAAACCTGATGCGGTGCGGCGTAATAAACGTGACATGAGCTCGACTTAATAACGTTACAGGGAAGGCTCGAACATACCCGACGGCAGTGCGGCCTTCCAAGGTTCTTTGTGTAGGAAATTTCTGTTTTTATAGTTCTGACTTTTCGCTGATCAACATAAATAAACGAAACAGTACGACGGAAACAAACAACTGCAAGAAGCTGTTGGCGCTATCGAGTGCCAGCGATAGCAGTGTGTTGTCGTCTTTGGAAAACAGGGTGTAACTGAATTCCTTGAGCAACATCAGAGGGCCCAGTACGGCCAGTATGCAAACGAAAATCCGCCAGAAATGCCCGCGGGTCAGGGTGAAGCTCGATTTCATGGCCGCCAGCGGAGCATCACCACGCAATACCAGTCGGTACTCGGAGAAGGCCAGTACCACGGTCAGGAAAATGCCCGGAATAAAAAACATCGACAGCCCCAGCACGATCAGCAGCGTGCTGATTGCCGAGAGCAGGGCGAACTTGGGCCAAAGATTAACCGCCGAGGCCAGCAGGTCGCGGTTGCGCGGGCTTTCGCCCTGGCTGCGGGCATCGAGAAACAGGATCAGGGCGGCGGTGTACAGAGGGTACAGCAGCAGCCCGACAACCAGGCCATAACCGGGCGATGCATCCGGGCCTGCGGCGTTGTCGACAATGTGCTGCAGCACAGCTTCAAGGATGACCAGCGGCAGGCACAGCGTTACGATCTGGCTCAGATTGCGCTGGAAGAAGTACAGGGAGTCGCGAAGAACAGTCAGCGGATTCATTGGCAGTTGTCAGCAGTCAAGAGCGGTGCGTCACTTTAACCGATGAGACGCCAAGATGAACAAAAGTTCACGCAGGCCTGATGCTGTTGAAACGGGTTGTAGTGCCCCAATAACGCGTTTGAGCTTCTGCGTAATGCAAGGGGCAGGTTTCTATCTGCAATCGAAAGAGGTTGTCATGAACAGCGAAGAGCAAAGCCTGATTGACGGGTTGTTTACACGGTTGCAGCAGGCCGAGGCAGGATCAGCCCCGCGCGATGCCCAGGCCCAGGCGCGGATCAATGAACATCTGGCGCGTCAGCCTGCGGCAACGTACTACATGGCTCAGGCGCTGCTGGTGCAAGAGGCTGCGCTCAAGCAACTCGACCAGCAGAACAAGCAATTGCAGGCAGAACTTGCTCAGGCGAAGGCTGCTGCGGCACCTGCGCCATCTGGGGGGAGCTTTCTGTCGGGACTTTTTGGCGGTGGCGATCGGGTATCGGCTCCCACGCCCGGCCCAACGTCGGGCACCGGGGGCTGGCGTGATGGCCCGGCAGCGGCTCCTGTCGTGGCCCCTCAGCCAGCAGCAGCGGCGCCGGCCCCAGCATTGGGCAGCGGCTTTTTGGGCGGAGCCCTGAAAACGGCAGCGGGTGTGGCGGGCGGCGTGATGCTGGCGCAAGGCATCAGTAGCCTGTTCCACCACAATCAGCAGCCGCAGATTGTCGAGGAAATCATCGAGCAACCAGGTTCTGTCAGCGACGCTGGCTGGGGCAGCGGCAGCCAGCAATACGCCAATAGCGGCTCGGGAATTGAAGACGTCGGCCTGGACGATGACGGCTTCTTTTCTGACGACGACTCCTACGTTTGAGTCCATCGCCCGGTGCCTTATTGCACGCCGGGCGGTTTATCCGCGCAAACCCCCGGCAGGCTGGCATACTGCAGTCTTGTTTTTCAGTCGCGTGCCCGCTGCCCGGGCGCCATGAGGTTTGCCGGTGAAAAAAATTGCGGTCTTCGCGGATGTGCAGAACCTTTATTACACGGTTCGCCAGGCCTATGGCTGCCATTTCAATTACGCCGCCCTGTGGGCTGATATCAGCAAGCGCGGTGAAATTGTCGAAGCCTATGCCTATGCGATTGACCGGGGTGACAGCAAGCAGCAGCAGTTTCAGCAGATCCTGCGCAACCTCGGTTTTATCGTAAAACTCAAACCCTATATCCAGCGCAGCGATGGCTCGGCCAAGGGCGACTGGGATGTGGGCATTACCATCGATATCATGGACTCGGCAGCCAATGTCGACGAAGTGGTACTGGCCTCGGGTGACGGTGATTTCGACCTGCTCCTGGAGCGTATTGCCAGCAAGCATGGGGTTGAAACCGTGGCCTACGGTGTGCCCGGTCTGACGGCCAACTCATTGATTCGCGCTGCCAGCCGCTATGTGCCGATTGAAGGCAATTTGCTGCTTAAGTAACCCTTATTTTTTACAGGATTGACCAGGTTTGGAACGCATCGCGGTAATTGACTTTGAGACCACCGGCATCTCCCCGAGCAGCACCTGCCGGGCCACTGAAATTGCCGTGGTGATTCTTGAGCGCGGTCGCATTGTCGAGCGTTATCAAAGCCTGATGAATGCCGGTGTGCGGGTGCCTGGGTTTATCGAGCAGTTGACCGGCATCAGCAACGCCATGTTGCGCACCGCGCCGTCGGCTGAGCAGGTGATGAACGAGGTCAACGAGTTCGTCGGCATTACCCCGTTGCTGGCGCACAATGCTGCGTTTGACCAAAAGTTCTGGGATTTTGAAATGGGCCGCATCAAGCGCACCCGTTTACAGAACTTCGCCTGTTCATTGTTGCTGGCGCGTCGCCTGATGCCTGCGGCGCCTAACCACAAGCTGGGCACGCTGACCACCTTTGCCGACTTGCCCCACACCGGCAAAGCTCACCGGGCCATGGCCGATGCGGAAATGGCGGCCAACTTGACGGCTCACCTGGCTGAGCAACTGCGCCAGAAGCACGGGTTACGTGAATTGAACCACGACCTGTTGTGCAGCTTGCAGAAAGTCCCGGCGGCGAAGATCAATGAGCATCTCAAGCGGTATCGCGGGTTTTAAAAGCGACCCTCTCCCTTTGGGAGAGGGCTATTTGATCTCCATCGAAAAGTGTACGGCCCCTTTTGGTGCGTTCTGTTACTTATTATTTCCCGGCGCCCTGTCTAAACTCTCCAGTCCCCTGCCTCTGCCCTTGAGCTGCCTTCATGCCTGCCGCACGTCGTTTTCCGCTACAACTGATCGGTGCTTTTTTTGCCTTGTACATCATTTGGGGCTCGACTTATCTGGCTATCCGCATCGGTATTGAGTCCTGGCCGCCGTTGATGATGGCTGGTGTGCGCTTCCTGATTGCGGGCAGCCTGATGTATGGCTTTATGCGCTGGCGCGGTGCCCCCGCACCCACTGCCGTGCAATGGCGTTCGGCAGCCATGATCGGCTTTCTGTTGCTGGCGTGCGGCAACGGCGGTGTGACCCTGGCCGAACACTCGGGCGTAGCTTCCGGCGTCGCCGCCCTGGCCGTAGCCACCGTGCCCCTGTTCACCCTGCTGTTTGGTTACTTCTGGGGCAACCGCAACACCCGCCTGGAATGGGCCGGGATTGTCCTGGGGCTGATCGGCATCGGCATGCTCAACCTGGGCTCCAACCTGCAGGCCAGTCCTATGGGCGCGGCGATGGTGATCTTTGCCGCCGCGGCCTGGGCCTTTGGTTCGGTGTGGAGCCGCCACTTGCCACTGCCAGCCGGGCCAATGGCCAGCGCTGCTGAAATGCTCACCGCCGGTGCCGTATTGCTGGCGGGCAGCCTGCTCAGTGGCGAGCGCATGACTCAAATGCCCACCGCTGCAGGCTGGGGTGCGCTGCTGTATCTGGTGTTCTTCGGCTCGATCATCGCCTTCAGCGCCTATATGTACCTGCTTAAAAATGTGCGTCCGGCGGCGGCCACCAGCTATGCCTACGTCAATCCGGCGGTGGCGGTCATGCTGGGGATTGCCTTTGCCGGCGAGAGCATCGGTTTTGAGGAGTGCCTGGCCATGGCGGTCATCATCAGTGCGGTGGTGTTGATCGGTTTGCCACAGTGGCGCAAGCAGAAACCGGCCTGAATTAGGGTAAACTGCGCGCCATTGCAACTTATGCACCCACGCGCTGACCTTTTTCGACGGTATCCCCATGACATTCGCCACCCTTGGCCTGATCGAACCCCTGCTGCGCGCCCTTGAGACGCTCGGCTACAAGACCCCAACCCCGGTTCAGGCCCAAGCGATTCCCGCAGTACTGGCTGGTCGCGACCTGATGGCTGCGGCCCAGACCGGTACCGGCAAAACTGGCGGTTTCGCTTTACCGTTGCTGCAGTCGCTGACCATGGAAGGCCCGAAAGTGGCCAGCAACTCGGTGCGTGCACTGGTGCTGGTGCCGACCCGCGAACTGGCCGAACAGGTTCACGAAAGCATTCGCCAGTACGCCGAACACCTGCCGTTGAGCACCTACGCGGTGTACGGCGGTGTCAGCATCAACCCGCAAATGATGAAAATGCGCAAAGGCGTTGATGTACTGGTGGCCACACCGGGCCGTCTGCTGGACCTCTATCGCCAGAAAGCGATCAAGTTCAACCAGCTGCAAACCCTGATCCTCGACGAAGCTGACCGCATGCTCGACCTGGGCTTCTCCGAAGAGCTGCGTGATATCTACCGCGCCTTGCCGAAAAAGCGTCAGACCCTGCTGTTCTCGGCGACCTTTTCTGACGCGATCCGCCTGTTGGCCGAGCAGATGCTCGACAACCCGCTGAGCATCGAAGTCAGCCCGCGCAACGTGGCGGCCAGCAGCGTCAAGCAGTGGGTCATCCCGGTCGACAAAAAGCGCAAGGCCGAGCTGTTTTTGCACTTGTTGCGCACCCAGCACTGGAAGCAGGTCCTGGTATTCGCCAAGACCCGCAACGGTGTCGATGAATTGGTAGGCAAGCTGCAAGGTCTGGGGATCAACGCTGACGGTATTCATGGCGACAAGCCACAGGCCACGCGCCAACGGGCGCTGGACCGCTTCAAGGCCAGCGAAGTGCAGATTCTTGTGGCTACCGATGTGGCTGCCCGTGGCCTGGACATCGAAGACCTGCCGCTGGTGGTCAACTTCGACCTGCCCATCGTGGCCGAAGACTACATCCATCGCATTGGCCGTACCGGTCGTGCCGGTCAGAAAGGCGAGGCCATTTCCCTGGTCTGTGCTGATGAAGTAAACATGCTGTCGGCGATCGAGATGTTGACCCGTCAGACGTTGCCACGCCACGAAGAGCAGGATTTCGAGCCTGAGCACCGAGTGCCTGAAACTGATGCTTCGGGGCAGGTGATCAAAAAGCCGAAGAAGCCGAAAAAACCTAAAACCTCGGGTGGTGGCGGCAAGCGCAACCTGGGCAAATGGGTGGATAGCGGCGAAGCAGCACCCGCCGAGCCATCGGTAAAGCCGGTGCGCAAAGTGCCTGTATTCAACACCGGCCCGCGCAAGCGCAAGCCGTAAGCCCGCTCGAGGCTAAAAACTCCAACTGTGGGAGCGAGCCTGCTCGCGAACGGCCTTCGCGAGCAGGCTCGCTCCCACAGGGACGGTCAACGTTTAGCCTTCAACCAGCTTAATACCCCTAACCCTGCGGCACGACCACTGGCAAAACAGCCCGTGAGCAAGTAGCCGCCGGTGGGAGCTTCCCAATCCAGCATCTCGCCTGCACTGAACACGCCGGGTAATTGCCTGAGCATCAGATTTTCATCCACAGCCTCGAACCGCACGCCACCGGCGCTGCTGATGGCTTCGTCCAAGGGGCGGGCTTTTATCAGCTTCAACGGTAGCGCCTTGATGGCCTGAGCCAGTTGCGCCGGGTCATTGAAGCATTCTGCAGGCGCCAGCTCGCGCAACAGCGCCGCTTTTACCCCATCAATCCCCAGCTGGCTGTGCAAATGCTTGCTCATCGAGCGTGAGCCGCGGGGTTTGGCCAAGGCTGCCTGGATTTTATCCACAGGCTTGCCCGGCAGCAGGTCGATCAGGATCGTCGCTTCACCCTGTTGATTGATCGCTTCACGAATCGGCGCCGACCAGGCGTAAATCAAGCTGCCTTCAATGCCTGTGGCGGTAATCACGCATTCGCCCAGGCGCGGCGTGCTGTGTTCCAGGGCAATGGCGATGTTTTTCAGCGGGGCGCCGGCGAACTTGCTGCGCAGCACCTCGCTCCAGCCCGCCACATCAAACCCGCAATTGCTCGGCTGCAAGGGGGCCAGGTCAACGCCGCGCTCAGCCAGCAAGGGCATCCAGGCACCGTCCGAGCCCAGTCGCGCCCAACTGCCACCGCCCAGGGCCAGTAGCACCGCGTCGGGGTTGAGCTGCTTTTGGCCTTCGGGACTGTCCACCAGCAACTGGCCATCGGCCTGCCAACCCAGCCAGCGGTGGCGGGTGTGGATAACTACACCGGACTCGCGCAGGCGCTTGAGCCATGCGCGCAGCAGCGGCGCGGCTTTCATATCGGTGGGGAACACCCGGCCGGAACTGCCGACAAAGGTTTCGATCCCCAACTCATGAATCCACTGGCACAACGCATCGGCATCGAAGGCGCGCAGCAACGGTGCCATCTGCGGTGCGCGTTCGGCGTAGCGCGACAGGAAAGCCGGGTAGGCTTCGGAATGGGTGATATTCATGCCGCCGACCCCGGCCAGCAGAAACTTGCGGCCCACCGACGGCATGCCATCGTAGAGATCGACCTTCATCCCCGCCTGACTCAACACTTCGGCGGCCATCAAACCGGCGGGGCCACCGCCAATAATGGCGACGTGACGGGAAGGGAGTGTGGAGGGTTCAGTCATGGCAGGGCTGCAAATCGGCGAAATAGGCCGGGCATTCTACCTGACTGGGCGGAGCAGATCCCCTGTAGCAGCAGCCTTCGTCCCTCGGCAGCTGCTACAGAGATAGCGATGGCTGTACGAAAAACATACAGCCTTCTGGAGGCCATGTTCTCTGTGCCCTGCAGGCGCTTTCACTCAGGTTATCCACAGGCAGTTCCACAGGCATTGTGGGTAAAATCACACCTCAGTGACAACCTGATGACAGCCAGACCTTCTGTGCACTGTGATGCAATATCCCGTGGCGGCGCGCCAGGGCCTTGCGATCCTTGCTGTATCCGCCGCCAATCACCCCGACCACCGGTATGTCGCGACCCAGGCAGTGGCGCATCACGCTCTCGTCACGGGCCGCCACACCTTCATCGGTGAGCTTCAAATAGCCCAGGGCGTCGTCTTTATGCACATCGACCCCGGCGTCATACAGCACCAGATCCGGTTGATACAACGGCAGCAGGTAATTGAGCGCCTCGTCCACCACTTGCAAATATTCAGCATCGCCCATACCCATAGGCAGGCCGATGTCCCAGTCGCTTTGCGCCTTGCGTGCCGGAAAGTTTTTTTCGCAGTGCAGGGAAACGGTAATGGCATCCGGCGTATGTTCAAGAATTCGCGCAGTACCGTCGCCCTGATGCACATCGCAGTCAAAAATCAGTACGCGGTTTACCCGGCCGCTTTCCAGCATATAGCGGCTGATGATCGCCAGATCGTTGAAGATGCAAAAACCCGCCGGGTGATCGTAGTGCGCGTGATGAGTGCCGCCCGCCAGATGGCAGGCCAGGCCGTGCTCAAGCGCCTGCTCGGCGGCCAGCAGAGATCCGCCCACGGCGCGAACGGTACGTCGCGCCAGTGCCTCGCTCCAGGGCAGGCCCAGGCGGCGTTGATCTTCGCGGGCCAGCTCGCCTGCCATATAGCGCTCGATATAGCTGCGGTCATGGGCCAGGGCGAGGATATCCACAGGGCATAATTCGGGACGCAGCAGCTCTGCATCAAGGGTCAGCCCGGAGTCGACCAGGTGATCGCGTAACAGGCGGAACTTATCCATAGGAAAACGATGCTCCGCTGGGAACTGCGGGCTGTAGTCATCGTGGTAAATCAGCGGCACTGGCATAGGGATTTTCGCGTCGTAACGAGCGCTGGATATTACCAGCGCTGTACACTCTCATCATATGTAAAGCCCGGTAACAAATCGGAGAGGACGGATGGAGCAGATCAAAGAGCTCGAAAGTGCCCGTTTGCACTTGCGCCCCTGGCGTGACACAGACTTGCCCGAGTTCGCTGCCATGTGCGCCGACCCTCAGGTGATGCGCTATTTTCCGGCGCCCCTGAGCCGCCTTGAAAGCGCCGCGCTGATTGGCCGGGTTCGTGGTCACTTTGCCGAATATGGCTACGGGGTATGGGCATTGGAGCGCAAGGACACCGGTGCCTTTATCGGCTTTACCGGGCTGATGAATGTGTCGTTCGAGGCGCCGTTTACCCCTGCCGTAGAAATCGCCTGGCGTCTGGCTCCCGAACACTGGGGCCTGGGTTACGCCAGTGAGGCGGCCTGGGCCGTGTTGCGCTGCGCCTTTGATCGCCTGGCCCTGGACCAGGTGGTGTCGTTTACCAGCGAGCTGAACCTGCCCTCGCAAAAAGTCATGCAGGCGATTGGCATGCAGCACGATGTCGACGGTGATTTTGAACACCCCTTGCTGCCCGCAGGCGACCCGCTCAGACCCCATGTGCTGTACCGGATCACGCGGGCACAGTGGCTGGAAACCCTGCACGGCTAGGCGGTGTGTTTAGCGGCGCAAGCCGAAAATTTTGACCTGCGTAACGAAGATTACGACGGTAATGCTCTGTGTGAGGAGAATCTGAATGAGCCAAGTGTTGGATGATCTGGTCAATTTGCTGACCCTGGAACCGATCGAAGAGAACCTCTTTCGCGGCAGCAGTCAGGACTTGGGCTTTCGCCAGTTGTTCGGTGGTCAGGTGCTCGGTCAATCGCTGTCGGCCATGAGCCAGACGGTTGAAGACGCCCGCCATGTGCATTCCATGCACGGCTATTTCCTGCGCCCTGGTGATGCCGGTTTGCCCGTGGTGTATCAGGTTGATCGCGTGCGGGACGGCGGCAGCTTCAGCACGCGCCGGGTGACCGCGATCCAGAAGGGCCAGCCGATTTTTACCAGCAGCGCCTCGTTTCAGTACGACGAAGGCGGTTTTGAACATCAGACGACTATGCCTGACGTTGTGGGCCCTGAGAATCTTCCCTCGGAACTGGACATGATGCGCCTGCGTGCGCACCTGATCCCCGAGTCGATGCGGGAAAAACTGCTGTGCGCCAAGCCTATCGAGTTCCGCCCGGTGGTAGGAGAAGACCCGTTCAACCCCAAGGTCACTGATCCGATCAAGTACGTGTGGTTTCGCGCCGACGGCACCTTGCCCGATACCCCGGCGCTGCATAAGTACCTGCTGGCCTACGCCTCGGACTTCGGCTTATTGACCACGTCCTTGCTGCCCCATGGCAAAGGGGTATGGCAAAACGATATGCAGGTCGCCAGCCTTGATCACGCACTGTGGTTCCATGCCGACCTGCGTGCCGATGACTGGTTGCTCTACGCCATGGACAGTCCATGGGCGGGCAATTCCCGTGGATTCTCCCGTGGCAGTGTCTACAACCGCGCTGGCCAACTGGTGGCTTCTGTCACGCAGGAAGGGTTGATCCGCCATCGCAAGGACTGGGCATGACACTCAAGGACGTCAAACACTGGGTTTTCGACATGGACGGCACCCTGACTGTTGCCGTGCATGACTTTGCCCTGATCCGCCGTGAGCTGGAGATCCCGGCGGATGCCGATATCCTCACTCATCTCAACGGCCTGCCCACCGAGGTGGCGGCGGCCAAACACGCCTGGCTGCTGGAGCACGAGCGCGAGCTGGCACAGGCCTCCACTGCCGCGCCGGGCGCGGTTGAGCTGGTGCGCGACCTGGCGGCTCGTGGCTGTCGTCTGGGGATACTGACCCGAAATGCACAGGAGCTGGCGCATATCACCCTCAAGGCCATTGGCCTGGGCGAATGCTTTGCGCCCGAGGATGTACTGGGCCGGGACAACGCGGCGCACAAACCCGACCCGGACGGCCTGCTGCAACTGGCGCGGGCATGGGATGTAGCAGCGGCGAACATGGTAATGGTGGGGGATTACTACTTTGACCTGGCGTGTGGTCGCGCGGCAGGCAGCAAAACCGTACTGGTCAATGTTCCTGAAAACCCGTGGCCGGAACTGACCGACTGGCATGCCAAAGACTGCTACGCGCTGCGCCGGTTGCTCGGTTAACGAAATACGCGTAGCAGCTGCCGAAGGAACGAGGCTGCGTTCGACGGCGACGCCGTCGTAAATCCAGGCAGCGCGGTGAGTCAGTTAAACCGTGCACTCAGACTTCACGATCGCTTTGCAATCGAACGCAGCCTCGTTCCTTCGGCAGCTGCTACAAAGGGTGCTCTTACTCGCCAAACAACGCCTTCTGACCTTCAGGCGAGGTAAACATCTGATCGCCGTTGTGCCCCACCCCGGGCACTTCAATCAACCGTTGATTGAGCCCTTGTGGATGGCGCTGGGTCAAATACTCAAAGTAGTTCTTGCCCCTTACCAGCCTGAACGCCCCCTGGGCCTCGGCTTCGCAGCCTTTATCAAGCGCCGGGTGGTTGGGGTCGATGTCCTTGGCGCCTAGCAGATAGGTAATGTCGCGCTCTATATAGGCCTGTTCCAACTGTCGGTGTTTTTGCCCATCTGCGTAGGCTGGCAGATCCTTGAGCCCGTATTTCCAGGTATTGAAGCCCGGGCAGTTTGCAGCATCAAAGGTCGGAATCGGTCGCTGTGCATTGAAGTAGGCATAAGAAGACGGGTTGGCCACTACATAGCGCACCTTGATCCCATCTGCCTGCAAGGCCTTGTCGGCCTGGGTGGTCAGGGCATAGCGCTGCACCACTTGGGCGCCGCCGGAGTGCCCGGCAATCACCACCTCGCGCAAGGCCGGGAAGCGCTTGCGGTCATCAAGACGCTCAAGTATCTGATCCAGTGCCGCGTAGGAACTCAGTGCCTGTGGGCTCACAGCAGGGGCACCGGCCATCCAGTCATTGGCATGCCAGCGCAGCACATTGTCGGGCAAGGTATGGCGCGAGCCATCGCTTTCATTGAGAAACTGCGGTGCAATGACCAGGGTTGTGGACAGCTGCCCGGCCTGCGTCGCGGCTTGCTCGGCGCTGTGTAAATACGTCTGGGCGTTGCGCAGACGACCATGAATCACGATCAGTGCGCGTTGCACCTGAGGCAGTGGCTGTTTCCAGTCCTGACTCACCCCGACACTCAACTCGCCGGGGCCGATCTTGAGATGTTCGGGGCTGAGTTCTTTAACTCCGTGCTCGGCTGCTTGAACCACAGAGCAGACCAGCATCAGGCCTATTAATGAAGCGATAGAGCGTATTCCCATTTAAAGCCTCGCTGCCGAGAAGGTATCGCACTGGTTGATATTGCCTTGGGCAAAACCGGTCTTGAACCACTTCACCCGTTGTGCCGATGTGCCGTGGGTAAAAGAGTCCGGCATCACACGGCCCTGGCTTTGCTGCTGCAAGCGATCATCGCCAATGGCATTGGCGGCGTTCAAGGCCGATTCTATATCGCCTGCTTCCAGCCAATTGTGACGTTTTTGCGCAAGGTTGGCCCACACCCCGGCCAGACAGTCGGCCTGCAATTCCTGGCGCACCAGCAAGCCACCATCGCCTTCCATACGTTTGCCTTGTTGACGGGCCATCTGCATTTTCGACGACACGCCCAGCAAGGTCTGCACATGATGGCCAACTTCGTGAGCGATCACATAAGCCTGGGCAAAATCGCCAGCAGCCTTGAAGCGTTGGGCCATTTCCTGGAAGAAACTCATATCCAGATAGACCTTCTGGTCGGCCGGGCAATAAAACGGCCCGCTGGCAGCTGTTGCAAAGCCGCAGGCCGAATTGATCTGGCCGCGAAACAGCACCAGGGTCGGGTCTTTATAGCTGCGTCCGGCTTGCTGAAACACTTGGCGCCAGGTGTCCTCTGTGTCACCCAGAATCGCCCGTACAAAATCGGCCTGCTCGTCATTGGCCGCCGGTGCGCGACCGGCTGGCTGGGTGACCTGAGGCGAAGACTGTTCGGTGAGCTGGCCGCTTAACTGTCCGAGGATCTGCATGGGGTCCTGCCCGGTCAACAAACCGATGCCAACAATCACCACCACGGCCATCAAACTCAGACCTTTGCCGCCGCCAAACCGCATCCCGCCACCACCACCGGTGCCTTGATCGCGTACGTCTTCGACATTATCGCTACGTCGACCTTTTTTCCAAAGCATGGGGGAGTCCTCTGATAAATCGTGTGTTCAAGTGTTGTTGCTGAGTCGGGACAATGCCAGCCCGGCTGTCAGACGTTTCTTGGGTGGGGGGGCGAGTATGGCATTGCGCTAAAAAGACCTGAACGCCTTAATACAGTTCCGGGCATCGGGCTGAAGTGGTTGAATACGCCACGCCAATCCCCGCCCCGGAGTTGTTAGCCCTGTGAATATCGATACCCGTATCAAGTACCGCCACCTCGTATGCTTTTTGGAGATGGCGCGCCAGGGCAGCCTGGCGCGGGCGGCGGATGTGCTGGCGGTAAGCCAGCCGGCGATGTCAAAAACCCTCAAGGAGCTTGAGGAGTTACTGACGGTCAGCCTGTTTGTACGCAGTAAAAGCGGGGTCACCCTGACCGAGGCCGGGGTGGCCTTTCTGCGTTATGCGACACCTTCGGTGCAGGCCTTGCGTGAAGGTGTGAATGCTCTGCGGGGTGGCGAATACGTGGGCGGTATGGTGCGTCTGGGGGTGTTGTCGACGGTAGAAAGCCTGCTGATACCCGAGTTGGTGCAGCGCCTGCACGCCAGGCATTCGTCGCTGGTGGTGAGCGTCGTGACCGGGCCCAGCGCCTATCTGTTATCGCAGTTACGGGTAGGCGATGTCGATTTGGTAGTGGGGCGCATGACCGATAGCCCGGAAATTCAGGGTATGAATTTTGAGCATCTCTACAGCGAATCCATGACCCTGGTGGTGCGCGCAGATCACCCCTTGATCCGGGGACCGCTGGACCGCAGCCAGCTGGAAAATTACCCGCTGGTTTTGCCATTGGCCAACACCACCATTCGCACCTTTGCCGACAGCCTGTTTGTGCAGTGCGGCATCAGCCAGTCCCGCCAGCGCCTGGAAACCCTGTCGATCACCCTCAGCCGGCGTTATGTGCTGCGCAATGATGCGGTGTGGATCGCCCCGCTGGATGCCGTGCGCCTGGACCTGGCCAGTGGCGAGCTGCAAGAAATCGACCTGGGCCAGCGTGAGCCGGGCGGTTCGATCGGTATTTGCAGCAACGCCCATGTGCCGATGTCGGTGGCAGCGCAAGGGTGTGTCGAGGTTTTGCGTGAATTGGGCCAAGCTTACGGCGAAGGCATTTATCCATAACCATTTGGTTATGGATAGGCCTGGCCTTTTCAATAGTCGTTACGCCCCTGTTGGTTAAAACTGGCGCCCAGCCTTTATAAAAACAACAGGAGATCGACATGTCTGATGCAGACAGCCGGCGCTTTATCATCCGTGACCGCAACTGGCACCCCAAAGCTCTGACCCCTGACTACAAGACTTCCATTGCCCGTTCCCCGCGTCAGGCGCTGGTGAGCATCCCGCAATCGGTGAGTGAGACCAGCGGGCCTGACTTTTCCCACCTTAAGTTCGGCAAGTTCGACAACGACTTGCTGCTGAATTTCAATAATGGCGGTTTGCCGATAGGCGAGCGGATCATCCTGGCAGGTCGCGTGCGCGATCAATATGGCAAGCCGATTCCTCATACCTTGGTGGAAATCTGGCAGGCCAACGCAGGCGGTCGATATCGTCACAAGAACGACCGCTACCTGGCGCCGCTGGACCCAAACTTCGGCGGCGTGGGCCGCACCCTGACCGACAGTGAAGGTTATTACAGCTTTCGCACTGTCAAGCCAGGGCCCTACCCGTGGCGCAACGGGCCAAACGACTGGCGCCCGGCGCATATCCACGTTTCCATCAGTGGCCCCTCGATTGCCACGCGCCTGATTACCCAGCTGTACTTCGAAGGTGATCCGATGATCCCCATGTGCCCGATCGTCAAATCGATTACCAACGCCGATGCCGTGCAGAGCCTGATTGCCCGGTTGGACATGGGCGCGGCCAATCCGATGGATTGTCTGGCCTATCGTTTTGACATTGTGCTGCGCGGTCAGCGCCAGACTCACTTCGAAAACTGCTGAGGAGCCCCGTCATGCCTATCGAACTGCTACCGGAAACCCCATCGCAAACTGCTGGCCCCTACGTGCATATCGGCCTGGCGCTGGCTGCGGCCGGCAACCCGTCGCGTCCAGAGGAAATCTGGAGCGAAATGGCCAGACCCGATGCTGCGGGCGAGCATATTGTGCTGTTTGGCAACGTTTATGACGGTAATGGCCACCTGGTGCGCGACTCTTTTCTGGAGCTTTGGCAAGCCGACCATAAAGGGGTCTATGACGAAAACTTCGACTCGGAAAAAGCCTTCAACAGCTTTGGTCGCACCGCCACCACCTTCGATGCGGGTGAGTGGGCACTCAATACCATCAAGCCGGGCGTGGTGAACAACGCAGCTGGCGTGCCGATGGCGCCGCATATCAACGTGTCGCTGTTTGCCCGGGGTATCAACATCCATTTGCAGACGCGGCTGTACTTTAGCGATGAGCCAGAAGCCAATGCCAAGTGCCCGGTGCTTAACCTGATCGAACAGCCGCAACGGCGTGAAACCCTGATCGCCCAGCGTTGCGAAGTAAATGGCAAAACGGCCTATCGGTTTGACATCCGCATTCAGGGCGAAGGCGAGACGGTGTTCTTCGACTTTTAAAAGGATATGAGGCAAATGCAAAATCTGTAGCAGCTGCCTCGTTCCTTCGGCAGCTGCTACGGGAATTATGTGCGGCTGCGCCGCTGCTGCCACGCCGCCGCCAACCCGCTGGCACAGATAATCGCAATACCGACCCGGCTGGCCAGATCTGGTGTGTGGTCAAATAGCAACCAGCCCAATATCCCCGAGAATACGATCTGGCAGTAACTGAATGGCGCCAGCAATGCCGGTGCAGCAACGCGAAACGATTGGGTCAGCAGCAAGTGCGCAGTCATGCCCAGGCTGCCCAAAGCCAGCATTTGCAGGCCGTGGGTCAGGGTTGGCGTTTGCCAGAAAAAAGGCACCAGCGCACTCATCACCAGCACATTGAACAACCCGGCAAAAAAGTTGCTGGTGGTAGGGCTGTCGTACGCGCTGAGCTTGCGCGTGAGGATTTGATAGCAGCTAAAGCACAACGCCGCCGCCATCGGCAATAACACCGCTGGGGTAAACAGTTCGCCACCCGGGTGGATGATGATGACCACGCCGATAAAGCCGCACACCACCGCCAACCATTGCCCGCGCGTGACCGTCTCGCCCAGCAGCGGCCCGGACAATGCCGCCACCAGCAGCGGTGCCAGAAAGTTGACCGCGGTATTTTCAGCCAGCGGGATAAACAGCAAGCCATAGGTGAAGAACAGGCCCGAGCCCAGCAGGCAGATAGCCCGCAACACCTGAAGCAAAGGCCGTTTGCTGCGCAGTACACGCAACCCCGACTGCGGCAGAAAGATCCCTGCCATCAATACGGTATGCACCAGGTAACGTGCCCACACCACCATCACCACCGGGTAAAAACCACTGAGGTACTTGGACAGCGCATCGTGGCTGGAGAACAGCGCTGTGGCCGTCACAATCAGCAAGATGCCCTTCAAGGGTTGGTTCACCCCCGAAAGGGGTGTGGGTAATGTCATCGAATACCTCGGTGTTCTATGCGCTAAACCTGCGGGATTTTTCGCGGTGCCATGAAGTACATCCACACTAACGCAATGAAGTACATCGCTGGAATCATGGTGAACAGCAAGGTGTAATTATTGTTGGTGACCGTCAGCACATAGCCCACGAACTGGGTCATAAACATCCCGCCGATCGCAGCGCACATGCCGCCAAAGCCGAACACGGTGCCCATCATATGTTTGGGCGTGTAGTCCATCACCATGCTCCACACGTTGGCCGTCCAGGCCTGGTGCGCACCCAGGGCCAGGGCAATGGCGCCCACGGCGACCCACAGCTGGCTGGAGCCTGCGGCCATGACCACGCCGATGATGCTGATGGCACACAACAGCATCGACACCAGGCGCGCCTTGACTGCCGCCATGCCGCGTTTGATCAGAACCGATGACAGGATCCCGCCGCCCACACTGCCGAAATCGGCAGTGATGTAGATGATGATCAGCGGGATGCCCATTTGCGTCACGCTGATGCCCAGGTTGTATTGCTGGTTCAGGAACGGCGGCAGCCAGTACAGGTAGAACCAGAACACCGGTGCCGTCATGGCGTAGGACAAGGCGAATGCCCATGTGCCGCGCATCTTGAGGATGGTGCCGAACGAGACGGTGGTTTGCTCAGGCTCTTTCTCTTGTTGGATGTAGTCCAGCTCGGCCTTGGTGACGGTCGGGTGCTCTTCCGGGTTGTAGTACTTCAAACCCCAGAAGATCAGCCAGATACCGCCCAAGGCTGCCATGCACAAAAAGGCCGCCTGCCAGCCCCACACATGCAGTACCAGCGGCAACATCATCGGCGTGAACATGGCGCCTACGTTGGTGCCGGCGTTGAAGATGCCGCTGGCCACGGCGCGCTCGCTGGCCGGGAACCACAGGCGCGTGGTTTTTACGCAGGCCGGGTAATTGGCGGCTTCAGTGATGCCGAGGATAAAGCGGCAGATCATAAAGCCCACCGCCGAAGTGGCCAGGCCATGGGCGCCGGTGGCCAGGCTCCACAGCAACACGGCGCAGAAGAACACGCGCTTGACCCCGACACGGTCGATCAGTCGGCCTTGCAGCACGAAGCCGATGGCGTAGCCCACCTGAAACCAGAAGTTGATGTTGGCGTAATCCATCGCCGTCCAGCTCATCTCCTTGGCCAGGATCGGTTGCATTACGCCCAGGGCAGCACGGTCGATAAAGTTGAGGGTGGTGGCGAAAAACACCAGTGCGAGCATGCCCCAACGGGTTTTGCCAGTCGCCAGGGTGCCGCGAATCTTGTCACCGATTCCTGCGTTTGGAGCATGGGCAGAAGTGGTGCGTGCAGTCGGAGAAGGGACCATGGATGTTTACCCGTTTCTTGGAATTTTTATGTGGTGTTGCACAACAAGTGACGCAGGGAGTACGGGCTTGATGGTGGCGAGTGGACAAAAAGTCGTCAATTCAAGATAGGCCATATTGTTCGATAATCGCACGCAAAACTAACCGGTTGGTACAGATTGGTTGCTCAATAATAGGGCGCCCTTAATAATCAAGCCATTAAGAAATGCCGTCGCCTGCAGGCTGCGCCAATCCTGGGAGTTATAAATGAAGCGTTCGATCGCCACGGTTTCCTTGAGCGGCACCCTGCCGGAAAAGCTCGATGCCATTGCGGCGGCAGGTTTTGACGGGGTCGAAATTTTTGAAAACGACCTGCTGTATTATGACGGCAGCCCCCGAGAGGTGCGTCAGATATGTACCGATCTGGGGTTGGAAATAAGCCTGTTTCAGCCGTTTCGTGATTTTGAAGGCTGCCGCCGCGATCGTTTGGCCCGCAACCTCGACCGCGCCGAACGCAAGTTTGACCTGATGCAGGAGCTGGGCACCGATCTGGTGCTGGTGTGCAGCAATGCCGCAACGGATTCGGTGGGTGACCGGCAGATTCTGCTCGATGACCTGAGCCTGCTCGCCGAGCGCGCCGGGGCGCGCAATCTGCGTATTGGTTACGAAGCCCTGGCCTGGGGCCGTCACGTAAACACCTGGCAACAGGTCTGGGACCTGGTGCGCGAGGTCGATCACCCCAACCTCGGCGTATTGCTCGACAGCTTCCACACCCTGTCCCTCAAGGGTGACCCGAGTGGCATTGCGCAGATTCCCGGTGACAAAATCTTCTTTGTACAGATGGCAGACGCCCCGATTCTGGCGATGGATGTGCTGGAGTGGAGCCGTCACTTCCGCTGTTTCCCGGGGCAGGGCGAGTTCGATCTGCCAGGCTTCCTGGCACCGATCATACAAAGTGGCTACACCGGGCCGCTGTCGCTGGAGATCTTCAACGACGGTTTTCGCGCCGCTCCGCCCCGCGCCAATGCGGCCGATGGCTTGCGTTCGTTGCTGTATCTGGAAGAGAAAACCCGCGAGCGGCTTGCCCTGCAAAATGCCCCGGTCGCTACCTTGGAGCCACTGTTCGCCCCGCCCGCTGCCAGTTCGTACGATGGCATCGAGTTTCTCGAATTTGCCGTGGATGAAAGCCAGGGCGCGCAACTGACCCACTGGCTTGAGCGCCTGGGTTTCAGCAAGGCCGGGCAGCACCGCTCAAAAAATGTGAGCTTGCTGCGCCAGGGTGATATCAACCTGATCCTCAACGCCGAACCCTATTCTTTTGCCCATAACTTTTTTGAGGCCCACGGTCCGTCTTTATGTGCCACTGCCATTCGGGTGCAAGACAGTGCCAGCGCACTGGCCCGTGCCGTGGCCTACAAGGGGCAGCCTTATCGCGGGCTGGTCGGCCCTAACGAACTGGAGCTGGCGGCAGTGCGTGCGCCCGATGGCAGCCTGATTTATCTGGTGGACAAAGACGCTACCGGCAAGCCGTTGTATGAATCTGACTTCAACCTCACGTCAGCCCCATCACCCCAGGGCGGCCTTAAACGCATCGATCATATGGCGATGGCATTACCCGCCGACAGCCTCGACAGCTGGGTACTGTTCTATAAGAGCCTGCTGGATTTCGAAGCCGATGACGAAGTGGTGCTCCCCGACCCCTATGGTCTGGTAAAGAGCCGCGCGCTGCGTAGCCGTTGCAGCTCGATTCGCTTGCCGCTGAACATTTCCGAAAACAGAAACACCGCGATCTCACATGCTCTGTCGAGTTATCGCGGCTCGGGTGTGCACCATATCGCCTTTGAGTGTGACGACCTGTTCGCCGAAGTCAGTCGCGCCAAAGCCGCAGGCGTGCCGCTGCTGGATATCCCGCTCAATTATTACGACGACCTGGCGGCGCGCTTTGATTTTGATGACGAATTCCTGAGCAAACTGGCCTATTTCAACGTGCTGTATGACCGCGATGCCCAGGGTGGCGAGCTGTTTCATGTGTACACCGAGGCGTTTGAAGGGCGGTTTTTCTTCGAGCTGCTGCAACGCAAAAATGGCTATGCCGGGTATGGCGCGGCGAACGTTGCGGTGCGCCTGGCGGCGATGGCCAAGTCACGCAGTGGTGCGGTGCGTCAGGCAAAGTTGTAGGGCGACTTCCTTCATGGGGCGGGGCGCCCCATAATCCCGGGCACTCCAACCTGGCCGTGAGCCTTAAATGACCAATACTCCAGAAGTCGATACCGGCGCCACGGCACCGGTAGTCGAACCGCGTAAAAGCCGTAAGAACAACCCTGAAAAGACCCGGGAAAATATCCTGCAAGAAGCCATTGTCGAGTTCGTCGAACAAGGCCTGGCGGGGGCGCGGGTGGATGCGATTGCCGAGCGCACTAAAACCTCCAAGCGCATGATCTATTACTACTTCACCAGCAAGGAGCAACTCTACGTCGAGGTGCTGGAGAAGTTGTACGGCGAAATCCGCAGCATCGAAAGCTGCTTGAATCTGGATCAGCTTGAGCCGGTTCTGGCGATTCAACGACTGGTGGAATTCACCTTCGACCACCACGACATGAATGCGGATTTTGTACGTATCGTCAGCATCGAAAATATCCACAAGGGCGAGTACATCAAGCGCTCCGAAGGCATCAAGGCCATGAACGACACGATTGTGCAGGCACTTGAAAAGATCCTGCAGCGTGGTGTGGAACAAAAAGTGTTCCGCGCCGGGCTCAACCCGCTGGATGTGCATTTGCTGGTCAGCTCGTTCTGTTTTTACCGCGTATCAAATCGCTACACCCTGGGTGAAATTTTCCAGATCGACTTCTCTGATCTGCAGGTCAAGCAGCGTCAGCGCGACATGATGTGTGATGCCGTATTGCGCTATTTGCAGGCGTGAACAGGCGGCACACTTTGTACTAATGAAACACAATACCAATTGAAAATCATTCTCGACAAAAAGTAAGATAGCGGCCCCTTTCCTTCATGCTCAGGGAGTCGGTTTGTTGGATACGGATCTCAAGGGCTTGTTCCTCAAGCATGCCAGTACCCTGCGCGGGTATCTGGCGCGCAAGGTACGAGACCCACAGCTGGCCGCGGACCTGGTGCAGGAAAGTTTTCTGCGCATGGCCGAGCGTGGCCGCAAAGAGCACATCGACAACTCCCCCGGTTACCTCTATCGCATTGCTGGCAACCTGCTGGTCGATCACATTCGTCAGGAAACCCGGCGCAAGACCGATACGGTCCCCCATGAAGCACTGGCCGAAATCGAAGACGAAATGGCAGGGCTGGAGGCCCAGGCGATGGCTGAACAACAGCGCATGGCTCTAAAGCAGGCATTGTCCGAATTGCCCGAACGCACCCAGGAAATCTTCCGTCTCAACCGCATCGAGGGCATGACCCATGCTCAAGTTGCGCGCCATCTTGAAATTTCTGACAGCTCGGTGCAAAAGCATCTGTCGAAAGCCTTGGCTTACGTCATGCAGCGTCTACAAGAGCCCGAGAAATAACTTTCAAATATGTGGATGAACGGCTTACTGAGTTTTAGCCGGCGAGACGTCACTGCTTATATATAACGAGAAATAGAGATTCACACCTGATGAGCCAAGGCCCCGAACAGCAGAGCATTACTGAAGCGGCCGCCGAGTGGGCGGTGCGTCTGCACGCGGGTGCGTTGAGCGAGGAGGCGCAGGCGCAACTGGAGCAGTGGCTGGCGGCCGATAAGCGCCATCCAGAGGCCTTGCGCTTTGCCGAGCAGACCTGGGCAGCGCTGGGGGATTTGGCGCTGGAGCCGCGTCCTGTAGCCCATCGCCAGCGACCAGCAGAAGCCCGACCCGCGCCGGTGAGCCGACGTCGACGGCCGTTGCGCTGGGCCGGACGTGCTGCAGTGCTGTCGTTGGTAGTCGCAGTTGGCTGGTTTAGCGGCCCGACGATACTGATACAGATGCAGGCCGACTACCGCACAGGTGCGGGAGAAATCCGCACGGTTCAGCTCGACGACGGCAGCTCGGTACAGCTGGATGCCTCCAGTGCCATCAGCATCGACTACGACACTGGCGAGCGGCGTATCAGCCTGCTGGCGGGTTCGGCGGTGTTTGACGTGGCGCCCATGGGCGAAGCCGAAACCCGGCCTTTTGTGGTGCAAAGTGCGGGCGGGCGTACCCGAGCGCTGGGCACGCAATTTGTGGTGGGCCGCGAAAGCCGCGATCAGGCGTGGGTCGGCGTGCTGCAACACAGCGTTGCCGTGAGCCTGCAAACGCCGCCGGCCCAAGGCGCAGCGCAGCAAACCCTTGAGGAGGGCCAGAGCGCCCGCTACAGCGCAGCGCAGGGTGTAGAAAAACTGCCCGGTTTCGACTTGAGCGCAGCCACCAGCTGGCGCCGTGGTGTGCTGGTATTTGACCGCCAGCCATTGGGCCATGTGATCGAGCAGCTCAACCGCTATCGCCCCGGCCAGATCATCTTGGCCAACCCGGCCCTGGCCAGTCGACAGGTCAGCGGCGTATTCCGCCTCGAAATGCTCGACAGCGCCCTGCACACCCTTACCCAGGAGTTGCAGGTGCAGCGCGTCGAACTGGCGGGCGTGAGCCTGGTGTATTGAGCCACCACAAAGCTCTGCAGCGCTTTTTGAAAATTAATCGCAAAAACCTTTACTGACTTTTCCCCCATCTTACGTCTTGCTATTGAGATTCATTCGCAAAGCAGCTCGTAAGCCTGGGGAAAATAAAAATGATGGGTAGTCAGCGCAAAGGGGTGCAATCCGCAAGTCGGTTAGCCTTTGCAGTTCATGTCGGGATTGTCGCCCTGTTGGCGGCGCAAATGCCGGTGCAGGCCGCAGAAAAAGTCAGCAGCGCCGTTCAGCAAGAATTTATCGCCTTCCATATTCCGGCCCAGCCGCTGGACAAGGCCGTGCTGATCTTCGCCGAACAGGCGGGCCTGCAAGTGCTGTTTGACAGCCAGATGCTGCGCGGCCTGAGCTCCGTGGCGCTGAATGGCGACCTTGGCGTGCAGGAAGGCCTGGCGCGCTTGCTGGGCAACAACCCGGTGGAATATCGCTTTACCGGCGAGCGCCAGATCACCCTGACCCGCGTCAGCGGCGAACACAACGGCGCCCTGGCCCTGGGCACCACCTCGGTGACGGCCAGTGAGGGTAATACGGCGGATTGGGTTTATCAGACGCCTGAAGGGGTGTCCGTGATTACCAGCGAGCAAATCAACAAGCGCGCCCCCCGCCACACAGCCGACATGCTCGAAGAAACCCCCGGTGTCTACACCGCAGTAGACCAACGCGACCCAGGCTTGTCGATCAATATCCGAGGTCTTCAGGACTATGGCCGGGTCAACATGAACGTTGATGGCATGCGCCAGGACTTCAGCGTCAATGGTCACCAGCATCGCAACGGCGTGATGCTGATCGATCCGCAGATGATCTCAAGTATTGAAATTGATAAAGGCACTCAGTCGGGCATGGGCGGTGCTGCAGTACTCGGGGGGATCGCCACCTTTAAAACCATCGAAGCCAGTGATTTTTTGAAAGATGGCAAAGAGTTCGGCGGACGTATCCGGGCAGGTAGCGGTATCGGTGAATTGGGTAACGGTACTTATTTCAACGGTGGTGGAGTGTTCGCCATTGGAAACGACATTGGCGATGCCTTGTTTGCCTACAGTGAACGACACTTCGGCAACTACCGTAGTGGCCGGCAAAACGCTGACAACCTGGGGGATGAAATCCGCGTCAAAAAAACTCGCCGCGAAGCCTGGAACAACTGGCTGAACAATGAGGTGGGGGATGCAGGCAGCGTGACGCGCTCGCAGATGGTCAAGTTCGGCCTCAACTTGCCCAATGATCAGCGTGTACAACTGAGCTATCTGAATACCGACAGCGACAGCAATGATTCATGGACCTACGCGATCAACAACGAGACGGACTATGACTACGTCCGCCACAGCAAGAACAATCTGGGCACCGCCAACTTCGGGCTGGACTACAGCTTTAATCCCGACAACGAACTGATCGATTTCAAGGCCAAGCTGTATTACGTCACCACTGAACTGGTGCGTTCCAACGCCGGGCACCAGACGAGCGAAGTAAGGAACAACTACGACCCGTACAAGGACTATTTCCGTACCGATACCTGGGGGCTGCAAGGCGAGAATACATCACGCTTCAACTTCGATTCCTACGGTCTTTTAACCTGGAATTATGGCCTGGAGATGTACCAGGACACCTTCAAGCCAAAGAGCAATAAAGTTGCGGCCTTGAGTGAAGCGGTAAAACCTTATGTTGATGGTGCCGACCCTTCTGGCAAGCGCACTATGGCCAGCCTGTTCAGCAATCTGGAGTACAACTACAACGACTGGTTGACCCTCAATGGTGGCTTGCGCTATGACCGCTATCGCCTTGAAGGCAAGACGGGGATGACGATCTATCGTAGAGAAATAATTCGCCATGAAAATGGTGTGCCAATAGTCGACCAAAACCCTGCTAAGCGTGTCGAGGATACCTATGACCTGGACGAAGAGAGTGGCCAGTTTTCACCGACCTTCGGTCTTGCCATCAAGCCGGGTGTGGACTGGCTGCAGTTATATGCACGCTGGGGCAAAGGCTGGCGACCACCAGCAGTGACTGAAGTATTGATGACTGGGCGGCCCCATGGCGGTAATGCCCCTGAACGGGTGTTCCCCAACCCATTCCTTAAAGCCGAGGAGTCCAGAGACTGGGAAGTGGGCTTCAATATTTTTAAAGAATCGTTGTTTTTTAATAATGACCGGCTGGGCGTGAAAGTATCTTACTTTGATAATCGCATCAAAAACTTTACGTTTATGCAGTACGGTATCGCGCTGCCTGAAGCATCAAATAATTTTGGTGATCTGGCATATGTTAATAATTTGAATGACACCCGTTTTAGGGGGCTTGAGTATCAGCTCAACTATGATATGGGGCATGCGTATACCAATTTAAGCTACACCCATATGATTGGCGCTAATGATTTTTGTGCAAATGATCACTATCTTGGGGGCGCCAAAAAAACCGGAAAAATCCTGAAGAGTTATTTGGAACGTTATGTAAAGCCGGATGGGACAATGGGCTTTAGAAAAGTGAGCGAGTATGAGTACCTGGATGATGATAAAAGCAACAGCTACGTCGCGTGCGGCGGGATCATGGGCAGCGCGGCGCATATGCCCGCAGACCGGGGATCTTTAACCGTTGGTGCGCGCTTTCTGGAGCGACGCCTGGACACGGGAATTCGTTTGCGCTATAGCCGCGGTAACGGTGCCGATATGAACGCTCATAATTATTACAATATCGAACAAGCGACCTGGCCCAAATACAGTGTGTATGACCTGTATGCCAGTTACTGGCCCACTAATGATGTGAACCTCACGTTAGTGCTGGAGAACGCCACTGATGAGGCATATTTCGTTGCCATGGGCGATGCCAATAACTTGAGTTTGGCTCGGGGTCGTACATTGAGCGGAATGCTCGAATACAAATTTTAAAAAACAGCGATTCTGTCGTTGTTAAAGATTTTGCTCGTGTTGAGCAAAAGCACGCAGACGTGTGCAGGTTGTCACTAAATCTATCAATGGAAGAAAGTAAATATGACTATCTCGGTAACTTACAACTCAGTGTATGGCGATATTTCTGTTAAAGACGTATTGAGTGAGTGGTCGACCGGCTTCCGCACCGCGGATCATGGTGCAGCCCATACCGGTGGTTTCAACACAGGTGGCCGTGCAATGACGGGCGAGCAATATGCAACTCAGGGCGCTAACGGTTCGTCCTACGCCTTCGTGGCAGAGAGCGATACGGATAATGGCTTGAATTATGTGTTCAACCCTAAGCTGTCCGCGGGCGACAACATGAACCACTTTTTGTGGGGCAATCTGGATAACGTGCAGTTGGGTAACTATCTGGGCGGCGGTCAGGGCAGCGATTTCACGCTGGGCGACTACACCGCCTCCTTCAACGGCCTCGACCTGTCTGCCGCCAGCGATGCTGGCCGTGCTGGCAACGCTGTTCAGGACGTGATCTACGGCCTGATGAAAGGCGACGTATCGGGTCTGGAAGGCGTGCTCAACAACCTGCTGAGCGGGTTCGGCCTGTCTACCGATTCGACCTTCGACCAACTGGCTGCGGCCGGCCTGGCTCACGCCGATGCACCACTGGCGGCTGATATCAGCCTGATTGGCGTGCTGGATGTGGCTCAGGACTGGGCACTGGCGGCGTAACTCCCGCCCACCTCAGTGAACTCCAATCCTGTGGGAGCCGGGCTTGCCCGCGATGGCATCGGCATGGTCTGGCAGTCAGACCGCGCCGCTTGCATCGCAGGCAAACCAGCTCCCACAGGGTTTTCGGCCCATATCCTCGGAATCTTTCCATGACCCGGCCCAAAGCCAACGAGATGCTGGCTGCCTTGACGGCCTACAAACGTGCTTTTTTCAATATCGGCCTGTTCTCGGCCGTGATCAATTTACTGATGCTGGCCCCGGCCCTGTACATGCTGCAGGTATATGACCGGGTGTTGGCATCGGGCAATCAAATGACCCTGTTGATGCTGACGCTGATGATCCTCGGCCTGTTTGGCCTGATGGGGGCGTTGGAGTGGGTGCGTAGCCAGGTGGTGATCCGCCTCGGCACGCAGATGGACATGCGCTTGAATCAGCGCGTCTACGACGCCGCTTTCGAGGCGCAATTGCGCACCGGCAGTCCGGCAGCAGCGCAGGCGTTGAATGACCTCACCAGCCTGCGCCAGTTCGCGACGGGCAATGCGCTGTTCGCGTTTTTCGACGCGCCGTGGTTTCCGGTGTATCTGTTTGTGATCTTTATGTTCAGCCCCTGGCTGGGGCTGTTGGCCCTGGGCGGCGCGGTGCTGTTGATGCTGCTGGCGTGGGTCAATCAGCGCGTTTCCCAAGCGCCGCTCAAGGCCGCCAGCGAGTTGTCGGTGCAGGCCACCCAGCAGGCCAGCGCGCATCTGCGCAATGCCGAGGCCATTGAAGCCATGGGCATGCTCGACACCTTGCGCGGGCGTTGGCTGGCGCAGCACACGGCCTTTTTGGCGCAGCAGAATCTGGCCAGCGAAAAAACCGCCACCGTCAGCGCCTGGTCCAAGGGCGTGCGTCTGGCCCTGCAATCCCTGGTGCTTGGCCTCGGTGCCTTGCTGGCGGTGCAGGGGCAGATCACGGCCGGGATGATGATTGCCGGCTCCATTCTGATGGGCCGGGTGTTGAGCCCCATCGATCAGTTGATCGGCGTGTGGAAACAGTGGAGTTCGGCGCGGCTGGCCTATCAGCGTCTCGAAGCCTTGCTGCACAGCTATCCGGCTCGGGCGCAACGCATGGCTTTGCCCGCGCCACGGGGCGAGCTGGCGGTGGAGCAATTGAGCGCCAGTGCGCCCGGCACCCGTCGCGCCACCCTGGCCAACCTGAGTTTTACCCTGCCGGCCGGGCAGGTGCTGGGGGTGATCGGGCCTTCTGGTTGCGGCAAGTCAACCCTGGCCCGGCTGCTGATCGGCGTATGGCAGCCGCTGGCGGGCAAGGTGCGGCTGGACGGTGCCGAGCTGTCGCAGTGGGACAAACACCAGCTTGGCCCGCACTTGGGTTATTTGCCCCAGGACATTCAGCTGTTTGCCGGCACCATCGCGCAAAACATCGCACGCTTTGCCGAGGTGGATGCCGACAAGGTACTGGCCGCCGCGCAACTGGCGGGTGTGCATCAGCTGATTCTGCAATTGCCCGACGGTTATGAAACGCGCCTGGGCGAGGGTGGCGCTGGTTTGTCCGGCGGGCAGAAGCAGCGCATCGGCCTGGCCCGCGCGCTGTACGGTCTGCCTGCGGTGATCGTGCTCGACGAACCCAACTCCAACCTCGATGAAGCCGGGGAGCAGGCCTTGTTGCAGGCCATTACCCAGCTCAAACAGCACAAGCGAACCCTGATTTTGATCACCCACAAACCCAATGTGCTGACCCTCACCGACCAACTGTTGATCCTGCGCGAAGGCCAGCTACAAGCCTTTGGCCCCACGGCCAAGGTGCTCGGCGCGCCCGCTGCAGCTAAACCTGCGGCGCCCAAGCCGGCGATGAACGTGAGCTACCGGCTCGGTACGGCAGAGGCGAACAAGGCATGACGCAGTTAAATGCCAAGGCCGTTGGCGACAGCAATGTGCTGCAACTGGATGACACCCGATATGCGCGCCTGGGCTGGTTGTTGATGCTCGGCGGCTTTCTCGGATTTCTCGGCTGGGCCGCATTGGCACCGCTGGATAAGGGCGTTGCGGTGTCGGGCAAGGTGATGGTTTCGGGCCATCGCAAAGTGGTGCAACACCCCAGCGGCGGGATTGTTGAGCGCATCGATGTGCGCGACGGCGACAAGGTGGTCGCAGGCCAGGTACTGATTCGCTTGAAGGAAACCCCGCTGCTGGGTCAGGCCCAATCCTTGCGCAGCCAGTTTTATGGCTCGCTGGCCAGTGAAGCGCGGCTTAATGCCGAGCGCGACGGTGTGGCCAGTGTGAGCTTTCCCACCGAGTTGACGGCATTGGCGAGCGAGCCGGAGGTGGCGTCCAATCTGGCTTTGCAACGGCAATTGTTCGATAGCCGGCGTCAGGCATTGCTGCTGGATCAGCAGGGTATCGATGAAAGCATCGCGGGCGCCGAGGCGCAGTTGCGTGGGGTACGTGACTCCCAGGCCAGCAAGGTGCTGCAGCGCACGGCCCTGGCCGAGCAGTTACAAGGTTTGCGTGAGCTGGCCCGTGAAGGCTATATCCCGCGCAATCGCCTGTTGGACAGCGAGCGGGTGTACGCCCAGGTGCTGGGTTCGATCAGTGAAGACTACGGTCGCATCGGCCAATTACAGCGACAAGTGCTGGAGATGCGTCTGAAAATTCGGCAACTGGCCGAGGAGTATCAAAAGGAAGTGCGTACGCAACTGGCCGATACCCGGGTTCGCACTGAAGACCTGCGCAATCGGCTGGCGTCGGCCGAGTTTGAGTTGGCCAACAGTCAGTTGCGCGCGCCGGTGGCCGGGATTGTGGTGGGCCTGGATGTGTTTACCGAAGGTGGGGTGATCAAGCCCGGTCAGGCGCTGATGGAAATCGTGCCCCAGGGCGAGCCCCTGCTGGTCGAGGCCCGGGTGCCGGTCGAGCTGGCCGACAAGGTGCACGCCGGGTTGCCGGTGGAGCTGATGTTTTCGGCCTTTAGCCAGAGCAGCACGCCGCGGGTGGCGGGGGAAGTGATGCTGGTGTCGGCGGATCGCCAGGTCGATGAACGCACGGACGAGCCGTATTACACACTGCGTGCCCAGGTCACTGAAGCAGGCATGGCCCAGTTGGCAGGGTTGCAGATTCGCCCGGGCATGCCGGTTGAGGCATTTGTGCGCACGGGCGAGCGCTCGATGCTCAATTACCTGTTCAAACCGCTGCTCGACCGTACTCACATGGCATTGGTGGAAGAATGACCGTGCGCCAGTTTGTATGTGGATTATTGATGGTGTGCACGGGGCCGGTGCAGGCATTGGGGTTGCTGGACGCCTACGATCTGGCCGTGCGCAATGACCCGACCTTCCAGGCCGCCATCGAAGAGCGTGCCGCCGGTGAGGAGAACCGCGCCCTTGGCCGCTCCGCGTTGCTGCCGACCCTGTCGTGGAACTACAACAACTCACGCAACGAGTCTGAAGTCACCCAGGCCAGCACCCGGACCGATCGCGACTACCGCAGTTATGCGGCAACCTTGACCTTGCAGCAACCACTGCTGGACTACGAAGCCTACGCACGATTCCGCCAGGGCGCGGCGCAGGCGTTGTTTTCTGATGAACGCTTTCGCAGCAAAAGCCAGTATCTGGCGGTGCGGCTGCTTAATGCCTATAGCCAGGCCTTGCTGGCACAGGAGCGCATTGAACTGAGCCGTGCGCAAAAGCGTGCTTTTGCCGAGCGTTTGCAGCTTAACCAGCGATTGCTCAAGGGCGGCGAGGGCACCCGCACAGATGTGCTGGAAACCCAGGCGCGCCTGAGCATGGCGGTGGCCGAAGAAATCGAGGCGCAAGACAATCAGGACGCAGCCCTGCGGGAGCTGGAGGCGATGCTTGGCGAGCCGTTGCAGATCGGGCAACTGGCCCCGCTGGCGGCGCACTTTGCGATTGCGCCGCTGGAGCCGCAGCGCTTTGAAAGCTGGCGCGAGCTGGCCCTGGCCAATAACCCGGAACTGGCCTCGCAGCAGCATGCGCTGACCTCGGCCGAGTACGAGGTGGAGCGCAAGCGCGCCGGGCATCTGCCCAAACTCAGCTTGTATGCCAGCAGCCGTCAGACCAGTTCTGACTCCGAAAGTACCTATAACCAGAAATACGACACCAACAGTGTCGGCATTCAGCTCACCGTGCCGTTGTTTGCGGGGGGATCGGTGTCGGCATCGACCCGCCAGGCCGCGCGGCAATTGTCCCAGGCCCAGTATGAACTGGACGCGCAAACAGCCAGCACGCTGGTGGACCTGCGCAAGCAGTACAACCTCAATAGCAGTGCTGCGGCCAAGGTGCGGGCCTATGAAATGGCGGTGGAGTCCGCCGGTGCCCTGGTGCAGGCGACGCAGAAAAGCGTGAGTGGCGGCGAGCGGGTCAATCTGGATGTGCTGGATGCCGAGCAGCAGTTGTTCAGTGCCAAGCGGGATCTGGCCGAGGCACGCTATGCGTATTTATTGGCACGGGTACAGCTCAGGTATTACGCGGGGGTATTAAACGAGGGGGATTTGCGGCAGGTGGCGGGGTATTTTCGGGCCCATTAAACATGGCCATATTGCGGCCTTACCATCGCGGGCAAGCCCGCCCCCACAGGTATTGCGCTGATCCTGTGGGAGCGGGCTTGCTCGCGATTCGGTCGACACGGTGTATCAGAACCTGTGTTTACCGACGAACCAGCAACACACCCGATTCCATATGGTGCGTCCACGGAAACTGGTCAAATACCGCGCAGCGCTGGATACGGTGAGTATCGTGCAGTTGGGCGATATTCTCGGCCAATGTCGCCGGGTTGCACGAGATATACAGGATGTTGTCGAAACGGCGGGTCAGCTCACAGGTGTCCGGGTCCATGCCCGCGCGAGGCGGGTCGACGAAGACGCTGCCGAACTCGTAGCTTTTCAGGTCGATGCCCTGCAAGCGACGGAACGGACGTACTTCGTTCAGGGCTTCGGTCAGCTCTTCGGCCGACAAGCGTACCAGCGTGACGTTATCCACAGCGTTGTCGCGCAGGTTGTTCAGCGCGGCGTATACCGACGTCTTGCTGATTTCGGTGGCAAGTACCTTACGCACACGGGTAGCCAGCGGCAGGGTGAAGTTGCCGTTGCCGCAATACAGCTCCAGCAGATCATCCGAACGCTCGCCCAGTGCGTCGTATGCCCAATTGAGCATCTTCTGGTTGACCGTACCGTTTGGCTGGGTGAACGCGCCTTCAGGCTGTTGATACGTGAAGGTGCGGCCTGCCACTTCCAGCTTCTCGACTACATGATCGCGGCCAATCACAACACGTTTGCCCTTGGAGCGACCGATCACGCTGATATCCAGGTCTTTGGCCAACTGCTCGGCGGCGGTTTGCCAGTGCTCGTCCAGCGGGCGGTGATAGCACAAGGTGACCATTGCATCGCCTGCCAGGGTGGTCTGGAACTCCACCTGGAACAACTTGTGGCTCAGGGCCGAACTGGCTTGCCAGGCAGCCTTGAGCTGGGGCATCAGTTGGTTGATGCGCAGGCTGGCGATCGGGAAGTCTTCGATCAGGATCGGTGTGCGCTTGTCGTCCTGGGCAAACATGGCGTAGTGACGCTCACCACCCTCGCGCCACAGACGGAACTCGGCCCGCAGGCGAAAGTGCTTGAGCGGCGAGTCGAACACCTGCGGCTCAGGCGCATCGAAGGGCGCCAGCAGCTCACGCAGACGGTTGGCCTTGGCTTCAAGCTCAACGGCGTAGGTAGCAGAATCAAACGGCAAGGCACTCATGCGTTAAACCAACCCAGCTTGACCACAAACAGAACCGACAAAATGATCAGCGGTGCATTCAACTCGCGGGCGCGGCCCGACAGCAGCTTGATCACGGTCCAGGAAATAAAGCCGAAGGCGATGCCGTTGGCGATGGAGTAGGTGAACGGCATGGCCAGGGCGGTGATTACCACCGGGGCGGCGACAGTTACGTCGTCCCATTCGATTTCTGCCAGGCCGCTCATCATCAGTACGGCCACGAACATCAGCGCAGGCGCGGTGGCGAAAGCTGGAACGCTGGCCGCCAATGGCGAGAAGAACAGCGCCAGCAGGAACATGATGCCAACCACAATGGCGGTCAGGCCGGTACGGCCACCGGCGCTCACGCCCGCTGCCGACTCGATGTAGCTGGTGGTGGTCGAAGTGCCCAGCAGCGAACCGGCCATGGCCGCGGTGCTGTCGGCGATCAGGGCGCGGCCCATTTTCGGCATGTGGCCGTCCTTGCCCATCAGCCCGGCGCGCTTGGCAACGCCGATCAGGGTGCCGGAGTTGTCGAACAGGTCAACAAACAGGAAGGCAAAGATCACGCTGATCAGGCCGATATCCAGCGCGCCTTTGATATCCAGCTGCAGGAAGGTCGGAGCCAGGGAGGGCGGCATCGACACGACACCACCGAAATCGGTCACGCCCATGGCAATCGAGGCAATGGTCACGGCCAGGATGCCAATCAGCACCGCCCCGCGCACTTTCATCGCTTCAAGGGCCACGATCAGGGCAAAGCCCAGGGAGGCGAGGATCACTTTTGGCTGAGCCAGATCGCCCATACCTACCAGGGTAGCCTTGTTGGCAACCACGATACCGGCGTTGCCCAGGGCGATCAGCGCCAGGAACAGGCCGATACCGGCGGCAATGGCCGAGCGCAGCGGTAGCGGGATGCTGTTGATGATCCATTCGCGGATGCGAAAGATCGACAGCAGGAAGAACAGCACTGCCGAGATAAACACTGCGCCCAGCGCGACCTGCCAGGTATGGCCAAGGTGCAGCACCACGGTGTAGGTGAAAAAGGCGTTCAGGCCCATGCCCGGTGCCAGTGCAATCGGGTAGTTGGCGATAATGCCCATGGTGGCTGAACCGATGGCGGCCGCCAGACAGGTGGCAACAAACACGGCGCCCTTGTCCATGCCCGTTTCACCGAGGATGCTCGGGTTTACGAACAGGATATAGGCCATCGCCAGGAAGGTGGTGATACCCGCAAGTATCTCGGTACGCACATTGGTGTTGTGTGCTTTGAGTTGAAACAGCCTTTCCAGCATGCCAGTCCCCGTGGCGCCAAATGCGCCGTGATTAAATCGTTTTCAACAGCAAAGCACAGACGCGGACCGCCTGAAGATTTTCTGTCTGTCGGAAAAAGCCGCGCATCATACCAGCAGCTCGTGGATATGGCTGCTTTGGTTACCTTGCGAGGCCATGTTTTATAACCTTGATGTGGCAGGCATACTGCGTGCCAGTTTTCGGAGGGACCCATGAAGCACTTCATCAAACCTGTTTCAGCCTGTTTTGGCCTCTTTATAAGTGCCGCTGTCAGCGCTGCGCCTGCCATGCCTTTGAGCACTGTCGAGATCCTCAAGGTAGCGTCTGTTTCCTGTGCGGTGGAGGATGTGTCCGATGGTCGCGAGCAGACCCGCTGCGACCATAACGGCCCCCATATCAAGGTCTATGTGCTGGAACGCGGTTACGGCGGCCAGCCGAATGTGACTCTGGACGGCCAGGAAGTGGATGGCGTACGGGCGCCGGTATGCAATCAGGGCGAGGGGCTGGTGGCCTGTAACGGTTCAGGCACCACCGTGGGGCACTTGTACACCTTTGATCTGGGTAACATGAACGGTGGCTGGTTCGAGTTCAGTAACAGTTCGCTGGTACCGCCGCACAATCGGCTGGGTGTGAAGCTATATATAAGGTAGCAGCGGCTACAGAAAACCTCCGCCGTGGGAGCGAGCCTGCTCGCGAACGCTTTTCGCGAGCAGGCTCGCTCCCACGGAAGGGCTTGATCGGGAACAGAATATCTAGAGGGTATTGCGCTCTTCCACCATCCGGTCCCGATTGGCCAGCCCCGGGAACAGTTTTATCCACAGCCCGGTAACAATCAGCGTACCGACGCCGCCCAGCACGACAGCAGGCACTGTGCCCAGCCAGTGAGCCGTGGCCCCGGATTCAAACTCCCCCAACTGGTTGGACGCGCCGATAAACAGACCGTTAACCGCGCTCACCCGGCCACGCATCTCGTCCGGAGTCTCCAGTTGCACAAACGAAGCGCGAATCACCATGCTGATCATGTCCGCCGCGCCGAGTACCACCAGTACCGCCAATGAAAACCAGAACGAGGTCGACAGGCCGAAGGCGATGGTGGCAACGCCGAAGACCCCCACAGCGGTGAACATCACGCGCCCCACCTTGCGCTCCACCGGGAATCTGGCCAACCACAGTGACATCAGCAAGGCGCCGATCGCCGGTGCCGAACGCAACATGCCCAGACCCCAGGGGCCGGTCAGCAGAATATCCTTGGCAAACACCGGCAGCAGCGCCGTGGCCCCGCCCAGCAGCACGGCAAACAGGTCCAGGGAGATAGCGCCCAGCACGTCCGGGCGACTGCGAATAAAACGAATGCCCGCCAGCAATGAGTCCAGCGTGGCCTTGGCCTTGTTCAACGGCAACTGACGGGCTGGCAGGTTGCTCATCAGCAGTGCCGCAATCAGGTACAGCGCCACGCTCGGGCCATACACCCACACGCTGCCAAAGGCATACAACAGGCCGCCAAACGCCGGTGCGACGATGGTGGCCGATTGCTGTGCCGCTTGTGCCGCCGCCACGGCCCGGGGAAACAGTTCAACTGGCACGATGGAAGGTAGCAGCGCCTGGGTGGCAGGCATTTCGAAGGAGCGGGCCGCGCCGAGCAAAAACGCGAGGATAAAGATCATTTCCCGGGTGATATGGTCGCTGGCACTGCTAATGGCCAGTGTCAGGGCAATCATCGCCTGCAGTGACTGGCACACGGCGGCCACCCTGCGGCGGTCATAGCGGTCGGCCACATGCCCGGTGTGCAGCATGAACAGCAGGCGTGGAGCGAACTCGATCAAGCCCACCCAACCCAGGTCCATCACGTTGCCGGTGAGCTGATAGAGGTTCCAGCCGATGGCCACTGTCAGCATCTGAAATGCACTGGCGGTGAAGATGCGGGCAAACCAGAAGGCCACAAAGGGTCGGTGATGGCGTAGCAGAAGGGGCTGGCTGGTCATGTGGGAGGATCGTGCTGAAGGGTTGGGGGAGGCCGAGATTATCACTGTTTTGTAACAAATAATGACTCAAAACATCATGATCTCCGGGAGCCTGATAAGGGATTTCTGCGATTCCCTGCACTTCTTGCAACGGTCTATATCAAGGGCTGAGGCATCGTGTCACGCGACAACAAACCACATTAGCCGTGTGTCAGGAATGGACTACTCTTTCCACCATGCTTGATCCAGATCAAAACCTCTCCGGTTTTGTCTGAGTGGCCAGTCGGCCAGATCCCTTTTTGTTGTGGTTAAAAAGCGAGCAGCGATTCGCAGCGGCCATGGCTTGCGGGGAAGTTGGATCCGGGCGCGACGCTCGGGTCCTCAACGACCTGATACCTGATAGAGGAAGACTTATGTTCGGTTTGGAGGCTCTCGATCTCGCCCGAATTCAGTTCGCGTTTACCGTGTCGTTCCACATTCTTTTTCCCGCCATTACCATCGGTCTCGCCAGTTATCTCATGGTGCTCGAAGGCATGTGGCTGAAAACCCGTGACGACACCTACCGCGACCTGTACCACTTTTGGTCGAAGATATTCGCCGTCAACTTTGGGATGGGCGTGGTGTCGGGCCTGGTCATGGCCTATCAGTTCGGTACCAACTGGTCGAGGTTCTCGGACTTCGCCGGTGCTGTTACCGGGCCGCTACTGACCTATGAAGTACTCACCGCATTCTTCCTTGAAGCAGGTTTTCTGGGGGTCATGCTGTTTGGCTGGAACCGCGTCGGTCGCGGGATGCACTTTTTCTCGACCGTCATGGTGGCCATCGGCACACTGATCTCGACCTTCTGGATCCTGGCCTCCAACAGCTGGATGCAGACCCCGCAAGGTTTTGAAATCATCGATGGCCGAGTCATTCCGGTGGACTGGCTGGCGGTGATTTTCAACCCGTCGTTCCCTTACCGTCTGGCGCACATGGCCACGGCCGCCTTTGTTGCCACGGCATTTTTCGTCGGTGCCTCGGCTGCCTGGCACCTGTTGCGCGGTCGCAATACACCGGCCATTCGTCGCATGTTCTCGATGGCGATGTGGATGGCCCTGGTGGTTGCGCCGGTGCAGGCCTTTATTGGTGACGCCCACGGCCTGAATACCCTTGAGTATCAGCCGGTGAAAATCGCCGCGATCGAAGGTCACTGGGAAAACAAGCCGGGTGAACCGACGCCGCTGATTCTGTTCGGCATTCCCAACATGAAAACCGAGACCACGGACTACAAGATCGAGGTGCCATACCTGGGCAGCCTGATCCTGACCCATAGTCTGGACAAGCAGATCCCGGCCATGAAGGACTATCCGGCAGCGGATCGTCCGAACTCGACCATCGTGTTCTTCACCTTCCGCATCATGGTTGCGTTGGGCATGTTGATGATCTTTATCGGCCTGTGGAGCGTGTGGCTGCGTAAACGCGGCACCCTCTACGAGAACCGCTGGTTCTTGCGCCTGGTGCTGTGGATGGGGCCATCGGGCCTGATCGCGATCCTCGCGGGCTGGTTTACTACCGAGATTGGTCGTCAACCGTGGGTGGTCTACGGGCTGATGCGCACGGCTGATGCTTCGTCCAACCACAGCGTCACGCAAATGAGCATCACGCTGGTCATGTTTGTCGTGGTGTATTTCTCGCTGTTCGGTGTAGGTCTGGGCTACATGATGCGTCTGGTACGCAAGGGCCCGATCACCCACGAAGGCGATGACGAAACCCACGGTGGCCCAGGCCAGCAACGCACGCCTGCCCGTCCTCTGTCTGCAGCCCATGAGGGTACAGATGAAGGCCACAGCGACAGCCTGACGAAGGGGAATTGAGTCATGGGTATTGATCTGCCACTTATCTGGGCAATCATCATCATCTTCGGGATCATGATGTATGTGGTCATGGATGGTTTCGATCTGGGGATCGGCATCCTCTTTCCCTTTATCAAGGGCGAGAAAGATCGCGATGTGATGATGAACACGGTCGCCCCTGTCTGGGACGGTAACGAAACCTGGCTGGTACTGGGCGGCGCGGCGCTGTTCGGTGCCTTCCCGCTGGCCTACTCGGTCGTGTTGTCGGCGTTGTACCTGCCACTGATCCTGATGCTGATGGGCCTGATCTTCCGCGGCGTGGCCTTTGAGTTCCGCTTCAAGGCACGCCCGGAAAAACGCCATATCTGGGACAAGTCCTTTATCGGCGGTTCGCTGGTGGCGACGTTCTTTCAGGGCGTGGCATTGGGGGCCTTTATTGATGGCCTGCCGGTAGTCAACCGCCAGTACGCCGGTGGCGGGCTGGACTGGCTGTCACCGTTCACGGTGTTCTGCGGTATTGCCCTGATCGTGGCGTACGCCCTGCTGGGTTGCACCTGGCTGATCATGAAGACCGAAGGCGAACTGCAAGAGCGCATGCACAAACTGGGTCGCCCGCTGGCACTGGCCGTTCTGGTGCTGATGGGCATTGTCAGCCTGTGGACGCCGCTGGCCCACACAGACATCGCGGCCCGCTGGTTTACCCTGCCTAACCTGTTCTGGTTCCTGCCGGTGCCGATCCTGGTGCTGGTGACCATGTACGGTCTGCTCAAAGCAATCGCGCGCAAGGCCCACTACACGCCGTTCCTGCTGACCCTGGTGCTGATATTCCTGGGTTACAGCGGCCTGGGCATCAGCCTGTGGCCGAATATCATTCCGCCTTCGATCTCGATCTGGGACGCGGCGGCACCGCCGCAAAGCCAGGGCTTCATGCTGGTGGGCACCCTGTTTATCATCCCGTTCATTCTGGGCTACACCTTCTGGAGCTACTACGTGTTCCGCGGCAAGGTGACCCACGAAGACGGTTATCATTAGTAGCAAGTGCCGCTGTGGCCTGAGGGCCACAGCCTTTTCCCCAAGAGGAGGCCCCACATGGCTGGCAAGGATTATCTACACGACGTGCAAGAATGCGAAAAGAAGCCTTTATGGCAACGCATAGGCTGGCTGCTGGTGATCTGGACCGGCAGTGTGGCCACCCTGGCAGTATTTGCCTGGCTGATCCGCATGTTCATGACGGCGGCAGGCATGAAAAGCCACTGACTTCCCATCCCGTTGCCTTGCGGCTACGGTTTTATGACCCGCTTCGGCGGGTTTTTTTTGTACTGTCTTCTGTGGGAGCGAGCCTGCTCGCGATACAGGCGCTGCGCGCTTGTCGGTTCAATCGAGTCGGAGCTTTCGCGGGCAGGCCCGCTCCCACAAGGGGCTTGCAAGGATCAGGTTTACTTGCGCGCCTTGAGGATCACGAACTTGGGCGTGGCGGCCACTTGCTCGACACCACGAAACAGCTTGGCCAGCTTGCTGTGATAGCCCAGGTGGCGATTGCCCACGATATACAGCGCCCCGCCCACCACCAGCGCTTCACGCGCCTGCTGGAACATGCGCCAGGCCAGAAAATCCCCCACCACCTGTTGCTGGTGAAACGGCGGGTTGCACAGCACCACGTCCAGTGAGTCCGGTGCCTGGCTCGCCAGCCCGTCATCGGCCCGCACTGTCACTTCGCGATCACCCAGGGCCGCTTGCCAGTTTTCCCGGGCGGACTGCACGGCCATAAACGACTCGTCGACCAGCGTGTACTGCGCCTGCGGGTTGGCCAGTGCGCTGGCAATGGCGAGCACGCCGTTGCCGCAGCCCAGGTCGGCAACCCGGGCCGAGCCCAGGTTTTTCGGCAGGTGGGGCAGGAACGCCCGGGTACCGATATCCAGGTCTTCGCGGCAGAACACGTTGGCATGGTTGAGCAGCTCGATGGCCGGCTTGTCCAGTCGATAGCGGGTAGGGTAGGGCGAGGTAAATGGTCCCAGGCCCTGTGCTGTGGCGATCAGCAGCCGGGCCTTCTTGACCGCCAGCGAGGCATGCATCGGGCCGATATAACGCTCCAGCAAATCGCCAGCAGCCCGCGGCAGGTGCTTGACCATCGCGCCCGCGATCACTTGGGCGCCCGGTGCCAGCTGACCTTGCAGGCGGATCAGTTGTTCTTCAAGCAAGGCCAGGGTCTTCGGCACGCGTACCAGCACGCAGTCGAATGGCCCTGCCAGTGGTTCACTGGCCGGAATGATCGAGACCGCATCGTAAGCATGGCCGTTGCGCACCAGGTTTTTTTCCAGCGCTTGCATGGCCAGGAAGGAGTCACTGCTGCTGGTGACCTGCATTGTGCCCACCAGGCTGATCGCCAGGGCCCCAAAGCTGTCATTGAGCACCAGCACCCGGCTGTTTGCGGGCAGCGCCTGTTCGGCCAAGTGATTAAGCAAATACTCATCCGCCGCATCAAAGGCCTGCAAGGGCTCGTTCTGCTGCTCGGGTTGGCGGATCAGGCGAAGTTGGGCGAAAGGGCTTTCTAGCACGGGCATTTATACAAACTCTGAGGAATCAACTGTTGCATGGCCTGCCCCTGAGGGAGTCTGGCAAGC
This sequence comes from Pseudomonas sp. FSL W7-0098, assembly GCF_005930585.1. Taxonomy (NCBI): domain Bacteria; kingdom Pseudomonadati; phylum Pseudomonadota; class Gammaproteobacteria; order Pseudomonadales; family Pseudomonadaceae; genus Pseudomonas; species Pseudomonas sp. FSL W7-0098. The sequence goes on along the minus strand of NZ_RXHW01000008.1, from coordinate 53,372 downwards.
AGAAGCGTCCGTGGGTTTTACAGGTGGCGGTGATTTTACTTTTTTTTACCGAAGATTACCTGATGGGTTTATTGCCGCTGCGCAGGTCAGGCCTACAACAGGCCTGACTTGGCCGCCATGACCACCGCGGAGGTTTTGTTGTTGGCCCCCAGTTTTTTCATGGCGCTGCTGATGTGAAAGTTCACGGTACGGGTGCTCAGGCCCAGAATCATGCCGATGTCGGAAGCGATTTTACCTTCGGCAGTCCATTTCAATATCTCCAGCTCGCGACAAGACAGGCGGATGATATGAATCTCCAGCCGGTGATGAAGGTGGCAGCGCTCGAGCATGGCACTGTGCAGTTGGTTGCAGAGCCACAACACATTGGCAGCCTTATCTGAAAACTCGTCCTCGGTGACTGGCGTGCTTTTTCTGGCGAGGCTCAACATGCTCACAGCGCCATTGGGGTCGTGTACCGATTGCGACCAGCCATAGGTCAGCCCGCAGTTTTGCGTGGCTCTCCACTGGTCAGGCGTCTCACGAAAGACATCAGAACTCCAGATAATGGGCAGGATCGATAACTGGCAGTGGGTCAGCAGAGGGTTTTTTTGCGAGAGGTGACCTTTTTCATATCTATCGACATAGTCATTTGGATAGTTTGTAATTACTTTGCTATTCGTTGTGATGTTTCCAAGGCGAGGAATCATTCGAAAGAAGAAATAGTCAAAGCCGTATTCTTCTATTCGTTTGAGTGTGTTTGAACAGAGTTCAGCCTCGCTTATGCAAGAAAGGTAATGGTTTTTACTGATTGAATGATGTGCGGTCATAAGGCGCTCCTGCGGCCCGGCAGTAAGTAAGCGGTGTTGTGAGATAGCCCGTTAAGAAGATTTTAGGTGCTGTTTCGAATAATGCTAATTATTCGAAAGTAGGGGTTGGTATGTGAAAACTTTGTTAGTTGTAGAGGTGGGTGCTCATGTAATAACAGTATCTAATTATACGTTTTCGGGTGTTTCTATATAGCAGTTGCGTGGGGTTAACGGCACCGGATCCAAAAGCTCAATGCAAAGCTATCTTTCCGGCTGCAGTCCGGGCGGTGTTTGCGATGCGGCTGGATGCCGTAAAGCCATCACAAACCATCGGTTTTTCTCAGGCCCTCTTTGCGCGACACTAGGGCATTCGCCATTGGAGTGCCCCATGACTGCCACTGCAGAAAAATTCACCCAACAGACGCTTCTCGACGTCACACCGCTGACGCCCAGCCTGTTCACGTTGCGTACCACACGTGATCCGGGTTTTCGCTTTCGCGCAGGGCAATTCGCCAGGCTGGGGGTGACCAAGGCCGATGGCAGCACGGTGTGGCGCGCCTATTCAATGGTCTCTTCCCCCCATGACGAGTTTCTGGAGTTCTTTTCGATCGTGGTGCCAGGCGGGGAATTTACCAGTGAGCTCAGTCGCCTGGAAGTGGGTGACACCTTGTTGGTGGAGCGTCAGGCCTACGGCTTCCTGACTCTGGACCGCTTTGTCGACGGTCGTGACCTGTGGCTGTTGGCAACCGGCACTGGCATCGCGCCTTTCCTCTCGATCCTGCAGGATTTTGAGGTGTGGGAAAAGTTCGAGCGCATCGTGCTGGTTTACAGCGCCCGCCATGCCTGCGAAATGGCCTATCAGGAACTGATCGCCGGGTTATGCAGCCGTGAATACCTGGCCGACTATGCGCACAAATTTATCTACATACCGGTGGTTACCCGGGAGCAGGTACCCGGTGCATTGAACGGGCGCATTACTGCATTGATCGAAAATGGCGAACTTGAACACGCCGCAGGTATTGAATTGAGCAGTGAGCACTCACGGGCCATGTTGTGCGGTAACCCGCAAATGATCGATGACACGCGCAAGTTGCTCAAGGCACGGGACATGCAGTTGAGTCTGAGCCGCCGGCCAGGTCAAGTTGCTGTTGAGAACTATTGGTAGTTGTTTTGTATTGTGTGTGACATGAAAAAACAAAGGCGCCCCTGAGGGCGCCGTTGTTTTTATTGAGCACTTATGGCCGGTTATTTTGAACTTTGAGCAAGTCGCGAATTTCGCCCAGTAGTTCCTCTTCTTTAGAGGGCAGCGGTGGTACGCTCGGAGCGACCGCCTCTTCGCGTTTCAGGCGGTTGATTGCCTTTACACCCATAAAGATAGCGAACGCGACGATGATAAAGTCGATCACGCTCTGGATGAATTTGCCGTAGGCCACAACCACTGCTGGCGCATCGCCAACGGCGGCTTTCAGCGTAATGGCCAGGTCACTGAAGTCGACTCCGCCAATCAGCAACCCCAGTGGTGGCATGACCACGTCCCCCACAAAGGACGAAACGATTTTGCCGAATGCCGCGCCGATAATGATACCGACGGCCATATCGACCACGTTCCCTTTGACCGCGAAGGCCTTGAACTCACTTATCACGCCCATAGGTTATTCCTTGTTACAGATGAGGTTGGTGGGTGCAGTGTAAATCAGCATGGCTGATCTTGCCCGTACAGCTGTTTGCGGGTAAGCAATCGACCCGTTTGGCCGTGAGAAGTTTTCTATTGGCTTTCACTACGCGATTGAATGGCGCAATACCAGACCTTTTTCTCAATGGCCGGCTTGAGACCTTTCTATTTAGAGTTTGCGTTGCATGCCTCTAGCCTTTGGTCAGCGCTCCATTGCGCAACCAATAACCAGAGGACTTACGCATGACCACCCCCCTAGGCTTCGGCGCGCTTTCACAGCGCCGCCTGCTGTGTGTATTAAGCGCCAGCCTGCTGTCGGTTACAGCCCAGGCCGCCACACTGACCCGTGACAACGGTGCCGCTGTCGGTGACAACCAGAACTCCCAGACAGCAGGGGCCAATGGTCCGGTTCTGCTGCAAGACGTGCAGCTGCTGCAAAAACTGCAGCGTTTTGATCGCGAGCGTATCCCGGAGCGAGTTGTTCACGCTCGTGGCACAGGCGCACACGGCACGTTTACAGTCACCAATGACTTGAGCGACCTGACCAAGGCCAAAGTATTTGCCAAAGGCGAAACCACCCCGGTATTTGTGCGTTTCTCGGCCGTGGTACACAGCGCCCACTCCCCAGAAACCCTGCGTGACCCACGGGGTTTTGCCACCAAGTTCTACACCGCGGACGGCAACTGGGACCTGGTGGGTAACAACTTCCCCACCTTCTTTATCCGTGATGCGATCAAGTTCCCGGACATGGTTCACGCCTTCAAGCCTGACCCGCGTACCAATCTGGATGACGACTCGCGCCGTTTCGACTTCTTCTCTCACGTACCGGAAGCCACACGCACCCTGACCGAGCTGTACTCCAACGCGGGTACCCCCGCCAGTTACCGGGAAATGGATGGTAACGGTGTACACGCCTACAAACTGGTCAATGCCAAGGGGGACGTGCGCTATGTGAAGTTTCACTGGAAGAGCCTGCAGGGGTTGAAAAACCTTGATCCGAAACAAGTGACGCAGGTTCAGGGCCAGGACTACAGCCACATGACCAACGATCTGGTTACGCATATCAATAAGGGTGACTTCCCCAAGTGGGACTTGTATGTGCAGGTCCTCAAGCCTGAAGACTTGAAATCCTTTGATTTCGACCCGCTGGATGCCACCAAGATCTGGCCTAACGTGGCTGAGCGAAAAGTCGGGCAAATGGTCCTGAACCGCAACCCGGTCAATGTCTTCCAGGAAACCGAGCAGGTCGCCATGGCCCCGGCCAACCTGGTGCCAGGTATCGAGCCTTCCGAAGACCGTCTGTTGCAGGGCCGGGTGTTCTCCTATGCCGATACGCAGATGTACCGCCTGGGTGCCAATGCCATGCAATTGCCGATCAACGCCCCCCGGGTCGCGGTAAACAATGGCAACCAGGACGGCGCGATGAACCTGGGCCACACCACGTCGGGGGTGAACTACCAGCCAAGCCGCTTGATGCCGCGTGAAGAGCCGCAAGCTGCGCGCTACAGCGAAATGCCATTGGCGGGTACTACCCAGCAGGCGAAGATTCAGCGTGAGCAGAACTTCAAGCAGGCCGGTGATCTTTACCGTTCATTCAGCCAGAAAGAGCGTCAAGATTTGATTGAAAGCTTCGGTGGTTCGCTGGCAACTACAGACGATGAAAGCAAGCACATCATCCTGTCGTTCCTTTACAAGGCCGACCCTGAGTACGGCACTGGCGTAGCCAAAGTTGCCAAGGGCGATCTGAGTCGGGTCAAGGCGCTGGCTGCCAAGCTGGCGGATTAACCCGCAGCCCTCACCCCGACCCTCTCCCTTTTGGAGGGTCGGGGTGAGGGCTTTTGATTCAGGAGAGAAGCATGCGAACGTTTATTTCCCTGGCCTTGCTGTTTTTCAGCGGCCTGAGCCTGGCCGATGGGGCCGACACCCGGGGCCAGCTTCAGGATTACTTTTTTGATGCCGCCCGTCGTGGCGATGTATCAATGCTCGATACCTTTATCGAGTCCGGCTACACCCTCGATATTCAAGACAGCAAAGGCTATACCGCGCTGATTCTGGCTGCCTATAACGGCCAGCCCAAGGCGGTGGAGCATTTGCTCAAGGCAGGCGCCAATGCCTGCGTGCAGGACAAACGCGGTAACACGGCCCTGATGGGGGCGATTTTCAAGGGTGAACTCAATATTGCCCACCGCCTGATGGCAGCCGACTGCAACCCTGATCAGCGCAATGGTGCAGGGCAGACGGCGGCCATGTATGCAGGCCTGTTTCAGCGGGTCGAGTTGCTCAAGGATTTATCCCGCAAAGGGGCTGACCTGAATGCCGTAGATGCATCGGGCAACAGTGCCGCTCGGCTCGCCAATGGCGAAATCCGCATGCCCGTAGCGCGCTGACCAAAGCCTAGTGGGCTATCATCGCGGTTTTTCCGTGGAGTTCAGATGGCCAAGCCCAAGCGCATTTACGGCTGCACCGAGTGCGGCGCAACTTTCCCCAAGTGGGCCGGGCAGTGCGGCGAGTGCGGCGTCTGGAACACCCTGGTGGAAACCATCGTTGAAAGCGGGGCTGCGGCGCCGCCCAGCGGCCGTACCGGCTGGACCGGACAACAGGCCCAGCTCAAGACCCTGGCTGAAGTCAGCATCGAGGAACTGCCGCGCTTCTCCACCGCTTCTGGCGAGCTGGATCGGGTGCTTGGCGGCGGTCTGGTGGATGGCTCGGTGGTGTTGATTGGTGGCGATCCGGGGATCGGCAAATCCACCATCCTGCTGCAAACCTTGTGTCAGATGGCTACACGCATGCCTGCGTTGTACGTCACCGGCGAGGAGTCCCAGCAGCAAGTGGCCATGCGCGCCCGGCGCCTGGGGCTGCCGCAGGATCAGCTCAAGGTGATGACCGAAACCTGCATTGAAAGCATCATCGCCACTGCCAAGCTGGAAAAGCCCAAGGTCATGGTCATCGACTCGATTCAGACCATCTTTACCGAGCAACTGCAATCGGCCCCCGGCGGCGTGTCGCAAGTGCGTGAAAGTGCGGCCTTGCTGGTGCGTTATGCCAAGTCCAGCGGCACGGCGATTTTCCTGGTGGGCCATGTGACCAAAGAAGGCGCATTGGCCGGGCCGCGGGTGCTGGAGCATATGGTGGATACCGTACTGTATTTCGAGGGTGAATCCGACGGGCGGCTGCGCTTGCTCCGGGCAGTGAAAAACCGTTTTGGCGCGGTCAACGAGCTGGGCGTATTCGGTATGACCGACAAAGGCCTGAAGGAAGTTTCCAACCCTTCCGCAATTTTCCTTACCCGCGCCCAGGAAGAAGTCCCTGGCAGTGTGGTGATGGCCACCTGGGAAGGGACTCGCCCGATGCTGGTGGAGGTGCAGGCGCTGGTGGACGACAGCCATATGTCCAACCCGCGGCGGGTGACCCTGGGCCTGGACCAGAATCGTCTGGCCATGTTATTGGCCGTATTGCATCGACACGGCGGTATTCCAACCCACGATCAGGATGTTTTCCTGAACGTGGTGGGCGGGGTCAAGGTGCTGGAAACCGCATCGGACCTGGCGCTCATGGCCGCCGTGATGTCCAGCCTGCGTAATCGTCCGTTGCCCCATGATCTGCTGGTGTTCGGTGAAGTCGGCCTGTCGGGTGAGGTGCGCCCTGTGCCAAGCGGCCAGGAGCGGCTCAAGGAAGCGGCCAAGCACGGCTTCAAGCGCGCCATCGTGCCCAAGGGCAATGCGCCCAAGGAGTCGCCGCCGGGGCTGAAAGTCATTGGCGTTACCCGTCTGGAACAGGCGTTGGATGCGTTGTTCGAATAAGCGTTCAAAGGTGTAAAAAAATCTGCAAGGGTTGGGCGCGGTATCGGGCTGACAGCCTGGGACAGGCAGCGGCGTTGCACGGAAAAAATGTGCAGCACCGCCTGCCAAAAAACCGCAAAAGAAGGCTCTAGACCAATCTGGGGGCTGGTCTTTAAAGCCAGTAGCGCTAAACTCCGGGTGCAGTCTTTCTTGTCCAACTGGCCGGAATTAAAAAAATGAATAATAAAAATAGCCTGCTCCGCCACATCCCGTGGCTGGTGCTGGCAATTGTAGGAGCCTGCGCCCTTGGCGTAGTGGCATTGCGCCGGGGCGAGGCGATCAACGCCTTGTGGATTGTTGTGGCAGCTGTTGCCATTTATCTGGTTGCTTACCGTTATTACAGCCTGTTTATCGCCACCAAGGTGATGCAACTGGACTCCAGCCGCGCAACACCTGCGGTGCTCAACAACGACGGTCTGGACTATGTGCCGACCAACAAACACATTCTCTTTGGTCACCACTTTGCCGCTATTGCTGGCGCTGGCCCTCTGGTCGGGCCGGTATTGGCCGCGCAAATGGGCTACCTGCCGGGCACGCTCTGGCTGATCGCCGGCGTGGTGCTGGCCGGTGCGGTGCAGGACTTCATGGTCCTGTTCATGTCCACCCGCCGCAACGGTCGCTCCCTGGGCGATATGGTGCGCGAGGAAATGGGCAAGATCCCGGGCACCATCGCGCTGTTTGGCTGCTTCCTGATCATGATCATCATCCTCGCGGTGCTGGCGCTGATCGTGGTCAAGGCCCTGGCCGAGAGCCCGTGGGGCATGTTCACGGTGATGGCGACCATCCCGATCGCGATGTTCATGGGCATTTACATGCGCTACATCCGCCCGGGCCGCATCGGTGAAATCTCCATCGTCGGTGTGCTGCTGCTACTTGGCTCCATCTGGCTGGGGGGCCAGATTGCGGCGAGCCCCGAGTGGGCGCCGGTGTTCACCTTTACCGGTACGCAAATCACCTGGATGCTCATCGGCTACGGCTTTGTTGCGGCGGTTCTGCCGGTATGGCTGGTACTGGCACCTCGTGACTATCTGTCGACCTTCCTCAAGATTGGCACTATCGTTGCGCTGGCCATCGGCATCCTGGTCACCATGCCCGAGCTGAAAATGCCCGCGCTGACCCAGTTCACCGACGGCACCGGCCCGGTCTGGAAAGGCGGCCTGTTCCCGTTCCTGTTCATCACCATTGCCTGCGGTGCGGTATCGGGCTTCCATGCGCTGATTTCTTCGGGTACTACGCCAAAACTGCTGGATAACGAAAGCAACGCCCGTTATATCGGTTACGGCGGCATGCTGATGGAGTCCTTCGTGGCCATTATGGCGATGGTTGCTGCTTCGGTGATCGAGCCGGGTGTGTACTTCGCCATGAACAGCCCGGCAGCGATTGTCGGCGGTGACGTGGTTACCGTTGCGCAAAACATCACCAACTGGGGCTTTGCCATTACCCCGGATGCGTTGACCGCGCTGGCCAAGGACATCGGTGAAACCACCGTCCTGGCCCGTGCCGGCGGTGCACCGACCCTGGCGGTGGGGATCGCGCAGATCCTGCACAACGTGTTGCCGGGTGAAAACACTATGGCGTTCTGGTATCACTTCGCCATTTTGTTCGAAGCCCTGTTTATCCTGACCGCAGTTGACGCCGGTACCCGTGCCGGTCGCTTTATGCTGCAAGACTTGCTGGGCAGCTTTGTGCCTGCACTCAAACGTACCGAGTCCTGGGGCGCCAACTTGCTGGCCACCGGCCTGTGTGTGGCGATGTGGGGCTACCTGCTGTATCAGGGCGTGATCGATCCACTGGGCGGCATCAACACCCTGTGGCCGCTGTTCGGTATCTCCAACCAGATGCTGGCGGGTATCGCGCTGATGCTGGCAACCGTTGTGCTGATCAAAATGAAGCGCCAGCGCTACATTTGGGTGACCATGCTGCCAGCCGTCTGGCTGCTGATCTGCACCACCGTGGCAGGCTTTATCAAGCTGTTCGACGCCAACCCGGCAGTGGGCTTCCTGTCCCTGGCCAACAAATACAGCACTGCGCTGGAAGCCGGCCAGGTGATTGCCCCGGCGAAAAACATCGACCAGATGCAACATGTGATCATCAACGCCTACACCAACGCCGGTCTGACCGTGCTGTTTCTGTTCGTGGTGTTCAGCATTCTGTTCTTTGCGATCAAAGTGGGTGTCGCTGCATGGGGCAGCAAAGAACGTACGGATAAAGAGTCGCCGTACCAAGCCATGCCAGATGCTTGATAGAGGGTTGCAACCATGTTCAATGACCTGAGTCGCCTCGGTAAATACCTCGGTCAGGCCGCACGCCTGATGGTCGGCATGCCCGACTACGACAACTACGTCGAGCATATGCAAACCAAGCACCCGGACAAGCCGGTGATGAGCTACGAGGCGTTCTTTCGTGAACGCCAGGAAGCGCGTTACGGCGGCAAGGGCGGGCCCAAGTGTTGTTAACCCGTCAGGGCTGAGCTGTATCTGACTGTGGGAGCGGGCTTGCTCGCGATAAGAGCGGCGCGGTGTGTCAGTGACACCGTGTCGCCTGAATCGCGAGCAAGGCCGCTCCCACATTTGTTTTTGCGTTATGTTTAAGGAGGCACTGCATGACCTCTCCAATCCCCGTCACCATTCTCAGCGGCTTCTTGGGGGCCGGTAAAACCACCTTGTTGCGTTATTTGCTCAAGGCAGAACACGGCCTGAAAATCGCCGTGATCGAAAACGAATTCAGCGATGCCGGGATCGACACCCAACTGTTGGGGGACGAGCCGGTGCAAGTCATGACCCTGGCCAATGGCTGTGTGTGCTGCACCATCCACACCGACCTGACCAAGGCGCTGTACCTGCTGCTTGAGCGTCTGGACAATGGCGAAATTGCCTTCGACCGCCTGGTGATCGAGTGCACCGGCCTGGCCGACCCGGCACCGGTGGCGCAAACCTTTTTTATCGATGAAGAGCTGCGCGAGCGTTATCTGCTGGACGGCATTATTACCCTGGTGGATGCAGCCCACGCCGATGTGCATTTGAGTCAGACCATTGCCCAGGCGCAGATCGGTTTTGCTGACCGCTTACTGGTGAGCAAGCGCGATCTGGTGGATGACGCCACCTTTGATGCCTTGAGCGAGCGTTTGACCCGTATCAACCGCCGGGCGCCGATCCGCGTGGTTGAGCACGGCAAGATCGATCTGGCCGAATTACTGGATGTGCGCGGGTTTAACCTCAACGCAGACTTGGGGGGTGGCCTGAGCTTGCGCCCGGTACAGCCTGCGGCCTCTATCGACCGTATCTCCAGTCTGGTGCTACGCACCGATAAGCCGCTGGATATCGACAGCCTTAGCGCCTTCATGAACGAGCTGCTGGAAGAGCACGGCAAGCAATTGCTGCGCTACAAAGGCGTGCTGAGCATTGCCGGTGAAGATCGCAGACTGGTGTTTCAGGGGGTGCTCAAGTTGTATGGCTTTGATTGGGACACCGAGTGGGCCGAAGGTGAAGCCCGTGAAAGTGTGATGGTGTTTATTGCCGATGATTTGCCAGAGGCCAAGATTCGCGAGGGTTTTGCCCGGCTTGGGGTTTGAGTGATAGCTGACCCTCTCCCTCCGGGAGAGGGTCAGGGGCTTTTGATTTTTTTGTCTTACTGCAATAACAGCTATTTCGCACAACTTCACGGTTGTAAAATCAATAGGACACATTTCTTTCAATAATATTTAAAAGAAATACCATTTTTTTATGTTCGGCTGTTTCGCCAAGATAGTAATGAGGTGAGCCCTTGGCTTTTCTTACGCCGATATACTTGTTGTTATGGGTTTTAAGTGTGATGAGGGTATGGGGTTCACTCAAGTTCCTCTCTGTCACTGTTCGGTTGTTTTGATCGAGTAGTGTGAAGGCAAGTGGATGCTTTAGTGTCGGACTTCTCGCATAGAGTATATCCATATGGTTCATGGCCAGCCGGTGCCGGTCATACTGGCCAGGGTGTTTGATATGTATCTCATAGCCCTTGGCGGTATGCCGGAAATAAAGCTTGAGCGTAGCCTTGATCCCGCCTGTGGCGTGGGCTTGAATGCCCAAGGCTGCGGAGTCGTCCCTCAACTGTGGTTTGCCGGAGAAGACACCGCCACTGCCCAGCAAGTCAGTTACTATGACCGACTGGCCATGAAGAGCCCCTAAAAGATGAAGGTTATGGTTCGGTATATGCAAGGTGGCGATAAAGGAGTGTTGCGAATCGTTAGTCATTGTCTGAACTCTGCAGTTGGTAAGAATGCATAAATTCAGACTAGGCTGTTATTGTTCGGGGGGAGCGGCCAAGTGTTTCAAAATAACAGATGCAATAAAAAGCCCGGCTTGAAAGCCGGGCTTTTTATTCAGCTATTTGCGATCAGTTGCCGTATACCGGCAGCTTGGCGCAGATGGCTTTGACTTTCTCGCGAACGGCGTCGATAACGGCTTCGTTGTTGATATCTGCCAGGATGTCGCAGATCCAGCCAGCCAGCTCACGGCACTCTTCAACTTTGAAGCCGCGAGTGGTGACAGCTGGAGTACCGAAACGCAGACCCGAAGTGACGAACGGGGAGCGTGGATCGTTTGGTACGGAGTTTTTGTTTACGGTGATAAAGGCTTTGCCCAGAGCCGCGTCGGCGTCTTTACCGGAGATTTCCTGCTTGATCAGCGACAGCAGGAACAGGTGGTTTTCAGTACCGCCCGAAACCACGTCAAAACCGCGTTCGATAAATACCGAAGCCATGGCCTGAGCGTTTTTTACCACTTGTTGCTGGTAAGCCTTGAACTCTGGTTGCAGAGCTTCTTTGAAGCACACGGCCTTGGCCGCGATAACGTGCTCCAGCGGGCCGCCTTGCGAACCCGGGAAAACAGCCGAGTTCAGCTTTTTCTCGATGTCGGCGTTGGCCTTGGCCAGGATCAGGCCACCACGTGGACCGCGCAGGGTCTTGTGGGTAGTGGTGGTCACTACGTCAGCGAATGGAACCGGGTTCGGGTAAACGCCAGCAGCCACCAGACCGGCTACGTGTGCCATGTCCACGAACAGGTAGGCGCCAACCTTGTCCGCGATAGCGCGGAAACGTGGGAAGTCCAGAACCTGCGAGTAGGCAGAGAAGCCAGCCACGATCATTTTTGGCTTGTGCTCAACGGCCAGGCGCTCAACTTCGTCGTAGTCGATCAGGCCATTGGCGTCGATGCCGTACTGGATGGCGTTGTACAGCTTGCCCGAAGACGAAACGCTGGCACCGTGGGTCAGGTGACCGCCGTGAGCCAGGCTCATGCCCAGGATGGTGTCGCCAGCCGACAGCAGGGCCAGGTAAACGGCGCTGTTGGCCTGGGAACCGGCGTGCGGTTGAACGTTGGCGTAATCGGCGCCGAACAGTTCTTTTGCACGGTCGATAGCCAGTTGCTCTACCACGTCTACGTATTCGCAGCCGCCGTAGTAGCGCTTGCCAGGGTAGCCTTCGGCGTATTTGTTGGTCAGAACCGAGCCTTGAGCTTCCATCACCGCTGGGCTGGTGTAGTTTTCCGAAGCGATCAGCTCAATATGTTCTTCCTGGCGCTGAGCTTCTTGCTCCATGGCGGCAAAAAGGTCGGCGTCGAACTTGGCAAGTGTCAAATCACGGCTGAACATGGCGGTCCTCAAGGATCGGGGGCAGAAAAGGAGGGCATTCTAACTCAATGGGTTTTATCTGGCATATGAATGCGATTCACGGTGAGCAACTATGAGCTTCAAGCTTGTAGATCCGCGCTTGCCGCTTGCAGTTGCTCCACCAATTGGCCCGCCGGCATCGGTCGCCCGAACAGATAGCCTTGCACTTCGTCGCAACCGTGTTCACGCAAGAAATCCAGCTGCTCGTGCGTCTCTACACCTTCGGCGATTACCGCAAGGTTCAGGCTGTGGGCCATGGCGATAATGGCCCTGGCGATTTGCGCGTCCTGCTCCCCGGAGGGCAGGCCGTCGACAAAGGTACGGTCGATTTTCAGTACGTCGATGGGGAATTGCTTGAGGTAGTTGAGCGACGAATAACCGGTGCCAAAGTCGTCCACGGCAATGCTCAGGCCGAGGTTTTTCAGGCTGGCCAGGATATGCAGCGCTTCGCTGACCTCGCGCATGAGGATGCTTTCGGTCAGCTCAAGCTCCAGGCAGGCCGGGGACAGGCCGGTTTCCTTGAGGATATTGGCAATGCGCGTACCCAACTGGCCGTCGGAGAACTGGCGCGCCGATATGTTGACCGAGACTTTGGGCACGCGAACCTTGGCCTGATGCCAGAGCTTGAGCTGGCGACAGGCCTCGGCCAGCACCCAGTCGCCGACTTCGACCACCAGTCCCAGTTCTTCGAGTACCGGGATAAAGTCGCCGGGTGGCACCAGCCCGCGCCTTGAGTGATTCCAGCGCAACAGTGCCTCAACGCCGGTCAGGCGCTTGCCGTCGCCGCTGAACTGCGGCTGGTAATAAAGAATGAATTCCTGCTGCTCCAGGGCATGACGCAGGTCGCTTTCCAGTTCAAGGCGCTCAAGAGCGCTGGCGTTCATGTCTGCCTGGTAGAACTGGAAGTTGTTTTTGCCGCGCTCCTTGGCGTGATACATCGCGGTATCGGCGTTTTTCATCAACTGGCTGAGTTCGTTGCCGTCTTGCGGGCTCAAGGCAATACCAATACTGGCAGTTACAAAGAACTCGCGGCTTTCGAGTACAAAGGGCTTTACCAGACTGGCGAGGATCTGTTCGGCCACATTGATAGCGCGGTTCAAGGCCTTCTGACGGGTGGTGCGAGGCTGCAGAAGCAGGGTGAACTCGTCACCGCCCATGCGCGCCACAGTATCGTCGTCACCCACACAGGCAAGCAGGCGGATGGCCATGTCCTTGAGCATGCGGTCGCCGGCTGCGTGGCCCAGGGAGTCGTTGATCGGTTTGAAGCGGTCGAGGTCAAGAAACATCAGCACCACCCACGACTTGTTGCGCTCGGCCTGTTGCAGCGCGGTGTGCAGACGGTCCTGGAACAGGGTGCGATTGGGCAGGTGAGTCAGGGCGTCGTAGTAGGCCAGGCGGTGGATTCGCTGTTCGCTGGCCTTGCGCTCGCTGATATCACTGAAGAAGCACACATAGCTGGCCAGATCGCCTTCATCATCGAGCACTGCCGTGATGCCGACCCAGGCCGGGTAGTGTTCGCCGTTCAGGCGCTTGAGCCAGACTTCACCCTCCCATGTGCCGTGCAAATGCAGTTGCTTGAGCACATAGGCGAGGTGTGCGCGTTGTTGGTCATCGACAGTGAGCATGCTTGGTAGCTGGTCGAGGACTTGTGCGACGGCGTAACCGCTGACCCGGCTGAAAGCCTCGTTGGCTTGCACGATATAGCCTGCAGGGTCGGTAATAAGGATGGCCGAGGTGGAGTGTTCAAAAACCGTGGCGGCCATGCGCAGGTCTTTTTCGGCACGGCGTTGCTGGCTCATGTCGCGACCAACACCCAGAATGCCTTCAAAACCGTCGTCTTCATCCCATACCAGCACCAGGCGCAGTTCGATGGGCACCTTGTGCCCGTCAGCGCGCAGGCAGTCGAACAGAAACAGCTGGGTTTGTACCTGGGCACGCAAAGCCGACAGTTGCTGGGGCTTGTGCAGTGCGCCACGGATACGCTCGATCAGGTTGTAGATACCCTCCAGCTGTTGCGGCGTGGCAATAATAGACTGCCAGCCATTGTCGAATACCCATTGTGCGTCATAGCCCAGTACAGTCTGTATGGAGGGGCTGAGGTAGTTCATGCGCAGCGAGCTGTCAGTGGAGAAAATCACGTCGCTGATGCTTTCGGCCAGCATCCGGTAGCGTTGCTCGCTGTCGCGCAATGACTCGCTGGCTTCAATCTGGTCGGTGATGTCCTTGGCCACCCCTACAATTCGCGAGACTTGATCACCGGTATGACGGGCAAAGGCTTGCTCACGGATGTCAAAGCGCCGCCAGGTACCCTGCTGATGGCGAAACCGCAGTTGGCATTGCATCAGTTGCTTGTAGCCGTTTTCCTGCTGCTCTTTGCGCAACTGGTGATAGCGCTCGGCGTCTTCAGGGTGCAACAGCAACTCCCAGAAGTAAGCGCCCATTTCCTGCAGTTCAACAGCGCTATAGCCCAGGGTCTGGCCAAGGTGATGGTTGCTGAAAATGATCCGCTGGCTGATTACATTTTGTACATATAGATGGTCGGGAACGGTTCGCACCACATCGGACCAGAAGCTTTCGCGCTCTTGCAGGGACAGTTCGATCAACTTGCGGCTGGTGATATCACTGATGCTCAAAATGACTGCATGGTAGTCCTGCTGATCCACAGGCAGACGCAGCACCAGCCATAAGTGCTGGTCGCGACCGCTGGCATCGGTCAGTTTTATTTCCAGCTCAAGCTGTTGCTGCTGGTCGAGCACGGCCTCGACGACCTGATAGCCAATGGCTGAACTGCTCAGCGGGCAGCCGTTGATCAGCTTGTGCCAGGCACCTTCTCCTGAATCGACCTCCAGTAGCTGCATGGCTACCTGGTTGACTTCGGTGATGCGCAGTTGCTCGAATAACTGGCGACGATGTTCCGGATGATCGCTGAGCCAATGCTTGAGGGCATCAGTGTCATGGAGTTTTTCGCGCTCAAGAAACCCTGGCAGGCTGGACAGGTCGAGCACGCAGAGGGCGACCCCGGTGCCTTCAAAAATATCGTGGTAACGCCGGCGGCCTTCATGCAACTGGCGCTGGCGGCGGCGCATGTTCAACAGCGCCATAATGGGCAGCAACGAAAACACCAAGCCGAGCAGGCATTTGCCGATCAGTCCGGGCAGTAGCTGCTCGATTGCCTGGCGGTCATTGAACAGCCCGCGCAGTTGCCAGTCGCTGTGGCTGATAGCTGCCAGCAGTACGGTGTCGTCTTCATCGCGCTGGCTCAGGGCCGAGGGGGGCGAGACGTTTTTATCCGCGCGGCTGAGTACCTTGCGGGTCTGGCTGTTTTCCACCAGCCACTGCGGCCGGTTGCTGCTGTTGGCGTTCTGATGCGTGAGGTTTTGCAGCAGGTCCGGGCTCATGCGCAGCAGCCAGTAGCCATCGATGGCGCCGCTGGGCTGGCGCAGCAACAGGTAGATGATGCTGGCATCACTGTTGTTGCTGAAGTAGTAACCTTCAGTGCGGTTGCGCGACGGGCTGCGTTTGACCCAGTCGGCCAGATACGCAGCGTCGGGGCTGGTCCCGGTACTGTCGAGCAACACTTCGCCGGCCGGACTGAGCAGGGCCAGGCTTTGCAGGGATGGCAAGGACTGGCCCAGTTGCTTGACCAGCGCCTGTTGCTGGCGCTGGTTTCTTGGCGACTTGTCTACGGGCAGCAGATTGAGTGCGGTTTCGGCCCGCAAGGCCATGCTCAGGCCGATATGGTCGGCCAGGTCGGCGCTGTAGTTGATGCTGGTCTGGCGCTCTTGCTGCAGGGTTTCCTGAAACTGCTCGACCAACAGCCAGAACAGCATCGCCAGCAGCAGTAAAACCAGGGTCGCCAATGCACTTTTCAACGTTCCGCGCACAGGTGTCCCGAGTAATTGGCTGGACGCTTTGACACGAGTGGGCGGGGTGACATTGGGCAACTTGTGATCCTGCGATTTGGCGGCAATGGCGCGAGGCCCCCTAAAGGCGCCAAGCATGCCTTGGGTTGTGGCAAAGTGCCAGTCCTCTGGTCTGCGCTGGTTTGCCCTGCATCACGCATTCAGGTAGATTCTGGGGTCTACATTTGTGCTTTTTCTGCGAGCAGGCATTGATCTCGATCAGTCCCTGACTTTCTGCTATGGCCTGATCCGGGCATTGCTCGCGCCTTATTCACCCGTCACTGACCCTAGGTTATCCATGGCTCAATACGTTTTCACCATGCATCGGCTGAGCAAAGTTGTTCCGCCGAAGCGGGAAATCCTGAAAAACATCTCCCTGTCGTTTTTCCCGGGGGCCAAAATCGGCGTACTCGGCTTGAACGGTTCGGGTAAATCCACCCTGTTGAAAATCATGGCAGGCGTTGACACCGAGTTCGACGGCGAAGCCCGTCCGATGCCGGACCTGAACATCGGTTACCTGCCGCAGGAACCGCAGCTGGATCCGAGCAAAACCGTACGCGAAGTGGTTGAAGAAGCCGTTAGCGTGATCAAGGACGCTCAGGCGCGTCTTGATCAAGTGTATGCCGAATATGCCGACCCTGATGCCGACTTCGACAAGCTGGCCGCAGAACAGGCCAAGCTCGAAGCGATCCTGCAAGCAAGCGACGGGCACAACCTTGAGCGCCAGCTGGAAGTTGCAGCCGATGCGCTGCGCCTGCCGGCCTGGGATGCCAAGGTAGAGCACCTGTCGGGTGGTGAGAAGCGCCGTGTTGCCCTTTGTCGCCTGCTGCTGTCGGCCCCGGACATGCTGCTGCTCGATGAACCGACCAACCACCTGGATGCCGATTCGGTCGCCTGGCTGGAGCACTTCCTGCACGACTTCCCGGGTACCGTGGTTGCGATTACGCACGACCGTTACTTCCTGGATAACGTAGCGGGCTGGATTCTGGAGCTTGACCGCGGTGCGGGCATTCCTTACGAGGGCAACTATTCGGGCTGGCTGGAAGCCAAGTCCGATCGTCTGGCCCAGGAATCCAAGCAGCAGTCGGCCCATGAAAAGGCCATGAAAGACGAGCTGGAATGGGTTCGCAAAGGTGCCAAGGCGCGTCAGTCCAAGTCCAAGGCCCGTCTGCAACGTTTCGAAGAACTGCAGTCGCAGGAATTCCAGAAGCGCAGCGAAACCAACGAAATCTACATCCCGGCCGGTCCGCGCCTGGGTGACAAGGTTATCGAGTTCAAGAACGTCTCCAAGGGTTACGGCGATCGCGTGCTGATCGACAACCTGTCGTTCGCCATGCCCAAAGGCGCCATTGTTGGCGTGATCGGTGGTAACGGTGCCGGTAAATCGACCCTGTTCCGCATGCTGATGGGCAAGGAACAGCCGGATTCGGGCAGCATCGAAATCGGTGAAACCGTGCAACTGGCGTGCGTTGACCAGAGCCGTGACGACCTGGATGGCAGCAAGACGGTGTTCCAGGCGATTTCTGACGGTTCCGATGTGATCCGTATTGGTAACTATGAAATCCCGTCGCGTACCTATGTAGGTCGTTTCAACTTCAAAGGTGGCGATCAGCAGAAGTTCGTCAAGGATCTGTCCGGTGGTGAGCGTGGTCGCCTGCACCTGGCCCTGACCTTGAAAGAGGGCGCCAACGTGCTGCTGCTCGACGAACCGTCCAACGACCTTGACGTTGAGACATTGCGTTCGCTTGAAGAAGCACTGCTGGACTTCCCTGGCGCCGCCATTGTGATCTCTCACGATCGGTGGTTCCTTGACCGCGTCGCGACTCACATCCTGGCGTACGAAGACGACTCGCAGGCGATCTTCTTCGAAGGTAACTACACCGAGTACGAAGCTGACCGTAAAAAGCGCCTCGGCGAAGCGGCTACCCTGCCGCACCGTGTGCGTCACAAAAAACTGGCCCAGTAAGGGCGGTTTGCATCACAGAACGGCGCCTTCGGGCGCCGTTTTTTTTGCGCATCACAAACCTTGCCCGCTCCCACAATGGGTTTTTGGCGTTTATAAGTTGGTGCGAAACTGGGTACAAGAAGTATTTTTTTGGTGCGCAAAAGCCCGATAAATCGGTGCTATTTATATAAATGCACCATTTAAATTCATAACTGCGACATTTTGCGCTGTCGCGGTGCCACATGAATTGATAAAGTTCCGGTCAATCTCCGTTTAACGACAATAAATTTGCCGAGACTTACCATGATCGAATCCGTCGACCAGTTCCTTGCCCGCCTGAAAAAACGTGACCCGGACCAACCAGAATTCCACCAGGCAGTGGAAGAGGTCCTTCGCAGTCTGTGGCCGTTTCTTGAAGCCAATCCGCATTATCTGACTTCAGGGATTCTTGAGCGCATTTGCGAACCAGAGCGTGCGATCGTGTTCCGCGTTTCGTGGGTAGATGACGAAGGCAAAGTGCGGGTCAACCGCGGCTTCCGTATCCAGATGAACAGCGCCATTGGTCCGTACAAGGGCGGTCTGCGTTTTCATCCGTCGGTGAATCTGGGCGTCCTCAAGTTTCTGGCCTTTGAGCAAACCTTCAAGAACTCCCTGACCTCGTTGCCCATGGGCGGCGGCAAGGGCGGTTCGGACTTCAACCCCAAGGGCAAGAGCGACGCCGAAGTCATGCGTTTCTGCCAGGCCTTTATGAGCGAGCTGTATCGCCATATCGGTTCGGATGTTGATGTGCCAGCAGGCGACATCGGTGTCGGCGCCCGCGAAATCGGCTTTATGTTTGGTCAGTACAAGCGCCTGAGCAACCAGTTCACCTCCGTGTTGACCGGCAAAGGCATGAGCTACGGTGGCAGCCTGATCCGTCCTGAAGCTACCGGCTTTGGTTGTGTGTACTTCGCCCAGGAAATGCTCAAGCGCAGCGGCCAGCGCATCGACGGCAAGCGCGTGGCGATTTCGGGCTCGGGCAACGTCGCGCAATACGCCGCGCGCAAGGTCATGGACCTGGGCGGCAAGGTTATTTCGCTGTCGGATTCCGAAGGCACGCTGTATTGCGAAGCCGGTTTGAGCGAAGAGCAGTGGGAAGCGCTCATGGAACTGAAAAACGTCAAGCGCGGCCGTATCAGCGAGTTGGCGGGGCAGTTCGGGGTTGAATTCCTGGCAGGGCAGCACCCGTGGAGCCTGGCGTGTGATATCGCGCTGCCATGCGCTACCCAGAATGAACTGGACGCTGAAGCGGCCCGTACGTTGCTGGCCAATGGCTGCGTGTGCGTGGCTGAAGGTGCGAACATGCCGACCACCCTGGAAGCGGTCGATCTGTTTATCGAAGCCGGTATTTTGTTTGCACCCGGCAAGGCATCCAACGCCGGTGGCGTGGCGGTGAGCGGGCTGGAAATGTCGCAAAACGCCATGCGTCTGCTGTGGACGGCCGGCGAAGTGGACAGCAAGTTGCACAACATCATGCAGTCGATCCACCACGCTTGCGTGCACTACGGCGAGGAAAACGGGGGGATCAACTACGTAAAAGGCGCGAACATTGCCGGTTTCGTCAAAGTTGCCGACGCAATGCTGGCGCAGGGCGTGGTGTAACCCCATCCTGTGGGAGCGGGCAAGCCCGCTCCCACATTGGGGCTGTCTATTTTGCAAGCGTCTTGTGTTCAGCCAGTTCCTGTTCGATAAAGGCCGCGATCATGGCGCGGTAGACGCTTTCAGTGACGTCCGGGTTGGCGCCCAGCTCATCGGCCAACGTCCGCACTTTGCCAATCACCTGCTCAACCCGCTGCGGCGCCCTGACCGCATCGCTGTCTTTTTTAAACCGCGCCGCCTGCGATACGTAAGCCCCGCGCTCGGCGATCAGGCCGACAATCTGGCGATCCAGCCCGTCGATTTTCTCGCGCACCTGCTCGAGGGAATCACAATTAACAACCATGTCTTGAAAACTCCTTAGTAGTGATACCACTTCAGCTCCAGCATCACTTCGTTGATAGGGGTGGTCAGTTTGCTGAACTCACGCTGTGCGCTCAGGCGCAGACCAAGATTTCGCGAAACTTCCCATTGCTGATTAAGGCTCAGGCTACGACGGACTTCACCGTTGGTGAAGTAGTCGCCCTTGGCTTCCAGGCTCAGGTTGCCCACCGGGTTACGCCAAAGAAGCCCGGTATTGAAGCCCGCTGCCGGTGATACAAACGCCGCGAAGTCGTTGTTGTGCTCGATGCGTACCGTACCGAGGGCGAAACCGAGCATATTGTCCGCCAATTGCCAGGTGCCGCCTGCACCGCCATTGACATGACTGACCAGGTTTTCGTCGCCATGTTTGCCGAGTACCCGTTCCAGCCCGCCGCCCACTTGCCATGACCAGGGTTGCAGCAGGTCATTGCGCGGGGTCAGGGAGCGGATATTGGCCAGGTCCAGTTGTTGCACTTGCCACTTGTTGCCTTCGTACTGGCGCAGTTTCAGTTGCAGAATTTCAATCTGCGCGCCCAGGGGAAAGCCCGGTGCGTTGTCGTTGAGGTCGTGGTAAGCCATGCGCAGGCCATATTCGGCAAAGGCCTTGTCGTCACGGCTACCGGCGCCCAGCTGCCAGGTGCGCGACTCGTGGCCGTTTTCAGGCAGTTCGGGTTTGTCGACTTGCAGTTCTGGCGCGGGGTTCTGATTGATCGCCCGTAGCAGTTCGAAACTGCGCTGCGAGCGTGCAGGATCGCGCTCAAGGCCATTGGCCCGGTACCGTTCGAGCCGGTAAGCCGCGTCGATAATCAACGCCTGGCGCGCTTTGGGCAGCGCCTTGAAGGCCGGGGTTTGCAATTGGGCCTGATCGGCGCTGACCTGCAGTACCCATTGCTGCTCTTCTGGATCGAGGGCCTTGGCCCGGTCCAGCAGCTCCCGTTCGCGGGACGGGCGGTACTCGATACTTTCAACCAGTCCGGCTTCCTTGACCGCTTTCACGGTGTCGGTGGGGATCGCGGTCAGCGGAAACTGGGTGGTCAGTTGCAGGCCCGGGCGGGCCACTTGCAGCAGCTCCAGCAGGCGGTAGGAGCAGTTTTCGTCAAAGAAGAAATAGTCGAACTGGATCTGTTTGAGTTCCCACACATGTTCAACCATGCGTTGGGTTTCTTCGGGTGTCAGATTAAGGCGGTATTCCCACAGGTCGCGGTTTTCAAGGCTCCGGTACTCCGAGAGTTTCTCTTGATAGGGCACCAGGGCGAACAGGCCCGGATAGCCACCGGCCAAGCCCTTCCAGGCGTACAGGATGCTGTTGTCGGAACCTTCGATATAGGCACCGAAGTTGATCGCGTAGCTGAGCAGGGCGGTCTTGTTGTCCTGCACATCGGCCTGGTCGATGCGTAACAGGGTATGGCCGAACATGGAGGACGGGCTGTTGAGGTAGGCCGCCGGGAAAATCATCACCGTGCTGTGGGGTGCCACGTCCTTGAACCATTGGCTGAACTCTGCACATTCGGCCTTGGGCAGATCGGTCAGATTCAGTTGGGCCTTGAGCCAGCGGGTACGGGCCGGGTACACGCACTGCGGGTGTTTGTCGCCCAGGCTCAAGGGCGCATACAACGCCTCAACCGTGGCACGCAGTTCGGCATCAGGGTGATGGGCACCCTCGGCGGCGAGAAAGAATTTGTCGTCGCTGACATAGCTTCGCCAGCCGCTCAGCTTGCCGGCTTCGTAGTGCCCCAGCGAAATCCAGAAAGGGTCGTTGGCCAACTGCTGCACACGTTGATCGTCGATATGGGGTGCGGCATACAGCGGGGCGCAGGCACAGAGCGCCAGATAGGCAAGGCGTTTGAGCATGTTCGGCAACTGTTGTCAGACGAAGAGAAGTGAAGCAGGAGAATACCCGCTCCGAGAGGAGCGGGCGGGTCTCATTTACTTACGCCGCGGTGGCGTATTTGGCCAGGCGTGCATCGCCCTTGAGGATGGCCAGAGTATTGCTGTGTACGTCTTCAGCCGTGACATCGGCTTTGCTGAAGATTTGCTGGAAGTGCTCGTGGGTGACGGCGGCGAAATGCTCGCGGTCTTCAGGGGCGACGCCCAGTACCACCGCGTAGGTGGTCAGTGCTTCGCCATTGCCTTTGGCCATGTCTTCGGACAGCTCGTTCATCATGCCATTCATGGCAATCCACGATTTGCCGCCGTAAGTCAGGGCGTCCTTGGTGGTACAGCCGTTGGTGCCGGAGGTCATGCCGAAGGTGGCGTTGCCGGACGTGCCGTTTGTGGTGGATGCCAGGAAGTGGGCAGGAGTGCCGCGCTGGCCTTCAAACAGCATGTTGCCCCAACCGCAGTTAGGGCCGCCCGGTGCCTGGGCCATGGCGTTGAGGGAAACAACTGTAAAGAGAGTACCAAGAAGAATCCGTTTCATAAGCTTTGTTCTCTATAGGTATGCAACCAATGGACAAGGGTTTCTGGCCCTGAAGCGCCAGTACGGGCCGGTTATACCGTCCAGCCGCGTAACAGCTTGGAGTCTAGGCACGATCGGGGGGTTCCGTGGCTTTTTGTAAAACAATCGCTGTTGCTGCACATTTTTGGCCCCTAAACATTGGGGGGCGTGCTTTCCCGTGTTGTTCGCCTTGCCAGTGATGTACAGCCAGCGCCAGAATGCTGCCATCTGCCCCGCCCGATGTAAGGAAGCCCGATGCCTGATTCTGTTGCCACCAGCTTGCGTCTAGCGCCTGATGCGCTAACCCGTCCTTTTTCTGCTGAACAGTTCAGCTTCTCGAACACCAATGATCTGGAGCCTTTTCGCGGCATTCTCGGCCAGGAACGTGCGGTCGAGGCCTTGCAGTTCGGCGTGGCCATGCCACGTCCGGGTTACAACGTTTTTGTCATGGGCGAGCCGGGAACCGGTCGTTTCTCGTTCGTCAAACGCTACCTCAAGGCCGAGGGCAAGCGCCTGAAGTCGCCGAGCGACTGGGTCTACGTCAACAACTTCGATGAGCCCCGTGAGCCGCGAGCCCTGGAGCTGCCGTCCAGTAGCGCTGGTGCCTTTATTGGCGATATCAATCACTTGATCGACAACCTGCTGGCGACCTTCCCGGCAGTGTTTGAACACCCGACGTATCAACAACGCAAAAGCGCGATCGACCGCGGCTTCAATCAGCGTTACGACCGTGCGCTGGATGTGATCGAGCGTCTGGCCCTGGAAAAAGGCGTGGCGCTCTATCGCGACAGCAGCAACGTGGCATTTACGCCGATGAGTGATGGCAAGGCGCTGGATGAGGCCGAGTTTTCGCAATTGCCTGAGGCTGATCGTGAACGCTTCCATGAAGATATTTCCGAGCTGGAGGAGCGACTGAACGAAGAGCTGGCCAGTCTGCCGCAGTGGAAGCGTGAGTCGAACAATCAGCTGCGCCAACTGAACGAAGAAACCATCACCCTGGCCCTGCAGCCGTTGCTGTCGCCGTTGTCGCAAAAATACGCCGAAAATGCCGCGGTTTGCGGTTATCTGCAGGCGATGCAGGTTTACTTGCTGAAAACCGTGGTCGAGCAACTGGTCGACGACAGCAAGACCGACGCCCAGGCGCGCAAGCTGCTTGAAGAGCAGTACCTGCCGAGCCTGGTGGTAGGGCAGCCGCTAAGCGGCGGTGCGCCGGTAGTGTTCGAGCCGCACCCGACCTACGACAACCTGTTTGGCCGTATCGAATACAGCACCGACCAGGGCGCGCTCTACACCACTTATCGGCAGTTGCGTCCGGGCGCCTTGCACCGTGCCAATGGCGGCTTTTTGATTCTTGAAGCCGAGAAAATGCTCAGCGAGCCTTTTGTCTGGGATGCTCTCAAGCGTGCCCTGCAATCGCGCAAGCTGAAGATGGAGTCGCCGCTGGGCGAAATGGGGCGCCTGGCCACCGTGACGCTCAACCCGCAGGTCATCCCCCTGCAGGTCAAGGTCATCATCATCGGTGCCCGCCAGCTGTATTACACGCTGCAGGACCTGGATCCGGACTTCCAGGAAATGTTCCGGGTTCTGGTGGACTTCGACGAAGATATCCCGATGGTTGATGAGAGCCTTGAGCAGTTTGCCCAGTTGCTCACTACACGCACTTCGGAAGAAGGCATGGCACCGCTGACCGCCGGTGCGGTGGCGCGGCTGGCGACCTACAGCGCGCGTCTGGCCGAGCACCAGGGACGTTTGTCGGCGCGTATTGGCGATCTGTTCCAACTGGTCAGCGAAGCGGACTTCATCCGTCACCTGGCGGGCGATGAAATGACCGATGCGGGTCATATCGAGCGTGCGCTCAAGGCCAAGGCAACCCGTACCGGACGAGTCTCGGCGCGTATCCTGGATGACATGCTGGCGGGGATCATCCTGATCGATACCGATGGCGCGGCCGTGGGCAAGTGCAACGGCCTGACGGTGCTGGAAGTCGGCGACTCGGCCTTTGGTGTGCCTGCGCGGATTTCCGCCACGGTGTATCCGGGCGGCAGCGGCATTGTCGATATCGAGCGCGAAGTTAACCTGGGGCAGCCTATCCACTCCAAGGGTGTGATGATTTTGACCGGATACCTGGGCAGCCGTTATGCCCAGGAATTCCCGCTGGCGATTTCGGCCAGCATCGCGCTGGAGCAGTCCTACGGTTATGTCGATGGCGACAGTGCGTCGCTGGGGGAGGCCTGTACGCTGATTTCGGCACTGTCAAAAACCCCGCTCAAGCAGTGTTTTGCCATTACCGGCTCGATCAACCAGTTCGGCGAAGTGCAGGCCGTGGGTGGGGTCAACGAGAAGATCGAAGGCTTCTTCCGACTCTGCGAAGCACGCGGGCTGACAGGCGAGCAGGGCGCGATCATTCCGCAGGCCAACGTGACTACCCTGATGCTGGACGAGAAGGTGCTGCAGGCAGTGCGTGATGGCAAGTTCCACGTCTATGCCGTGCGTCAGGCCGATGAGGCCCTGAGTTTGCTGGTGGGTGAGCCTGCGGGAGAGCCGGATGCAGAGGGACAATTCCCGGAAGGCAGCGTCAATGCCCGGGTAGTCGAGCGGTTGCGGGTGATTGCTGAAATGATCAACGACGACGACCTCAAGGAAGCCGAAAAGGAGTTGCTGGCGGAAGCCCTGGCAGCGAAAAAACCGGCCTGATCCTGAATCTGTGAATATTCAGTTGCCGGTCAAGCCCTTCTGTGGGAGCGAGCCTGCTCGCGAACGACCTTCGCGAGCAGGCTCGCTCCCACAGTTGAGGTTTTCCTGTAGCAATTGGCGTATTCACGATCGCTTTGCCACTGGACGTCGTCCCCGGCAAGGGCTACCCGCCCCTCTTGGGCAAGCCGTTGGTCATTGGTGACTTTTCATACGCAAATTTTCTTCTATTCTCAGGTCATGGACACCACTGTCGTCACCGGATCGATGCAGCCCGTAGTCTGCGGCTGAAGACAGACTCTACCGAGGGTCGCCGTCATGTCGCGCAACCTTTGCCTTACTCGCCAATGCTTGGGCCTGGTGACCCGTATTGAATGCAGCATTCGACCGCTGGCAGGCAACAACGGGATGTGGACACTGCTCTTCGCCGCCGGCCTGGCAGGCGAACAACCCTCAACGATCAAGGCGCAGGGCCCGTTTCCCGGGCCGTTCGTGGCCGAAACCATTCTTGAATCAATCGTTGAAAGCCTGACCCTGCATGGCTATGAACTCGCCAACGACCCGCAGATCTGGTGCCTGCATGTGCAGGCCCAGTTGCGGCAGATCAATGGTGGGCGTTGCCACGGTTAGGCAGCGTTTTATTGTGGCGTGCTGGCTTCAGGGGCTTTGTCGAGTTTGACTTCAAATCCGTACTCGACAGGGTTCAGCGCGGTGCGGGCATAGCTTTCCAGTCGGGTCGGCTGGCCATAAAAGTAGTGCACGTCAAATACGGCCGCCCCATCGGGTTCGCTGCTATGGCTGACTGCGGCCACTTCCTTCAGATAATTACCCGTGTCGTCCTTGGCATAAAAGCGCCAGGCCTCGGCCGGGAACACTTTTTGATCAACGATCAGGGCATTGCCCTTGAGTTCAAGGCCTTTGGGCAGGCGAGTGATATCCAGCTCTTGCTTGTCGATGTCGGCAATAAACAGGGGGATTGAGCCCACCGCATAGGCTGGCGTCTCGGGGAACAGGTTGAGGTCGTAGGTGATAACGCCTGCATGCGGGTCCACATCGAAGGCTTCGGCGGGCAGTTCCAGTGGCTCGCTGCGATTACCGTTGTCGTCTTCAGCAAAAAAGGTCACCGGCGCGTCAGACGTGTCCGGGAGCGTACCGAGCATTTCACCGTTGAAAGTGGCAGGGTGGCTGAACTCAAGGGACGCGGCACTGGCATCGTCCACCGACTGGCTGATCACCACGCTTTTTTCCAGTTGCTCGGGTGCCAGCGTGGCGTCTTTCAAATAGTTGGCGGCCTGATCGTCATACACCACGACGTTGAGCGGCAGGGGCTGTATGTCTTTGCTCAGCACGTTTTTGTCCAGTGTACGCACAGGCAGGTCGAGGGACTTGCGGGTGACATTGGCGGTTGAGAAATCGAGCACGTTGATATCGACATTTTCCACGGTACCGTTGAAGTACACCTTGCTGTAGTGATGCGGGTGCTGCTGATCGAAGGCCTTTTGCTCGTTATCCAGTTGTTGCTCGAAAGCGTCACTCCAGGCAGTTTGCTTGAGCATTTCGGCCAATTGCTGCTGATAAAACGCCAGTTGTTCGACGTTTTCGTTGATTGAGCCTGAGCGAGTCAGGAACTGCCCGGTACGGTCGCGGGCCTGGATGATCAGCGGATTGAGCGGGGTGTCACGCACTTGTTCGGCCAGTGCAGCGCTGTTGACGATATCCACTTCGGCAAAGTTCTTGCCCAGTGCCAGCAGGGTTACGCTGATCGTGCCGTGGGTGCTGGCTTTACCCACGTCCTTGGCAGTGAGGTTGAAATTGACCACTTTGCCCGGCGCGATGACTTCGACTTTGCCGTGCAGTGTCAGGGGTTGAGGTTGTTGGGTGTTGGCGGTTTCAACCCCGTCGATATAGGGGTAAGTGACGGTCAGGTCGTCAGGGTTGCTCAGGTTGGCGCTGGAGGGGCTCAGCTGGATGCCGGGATCGCTCTCGGACCATTC
Source organism: Pseudomonas sp. FSL W7-0098 (assembly GCF_005930585.1). NCBI lineage: Bacteria > Pseudomonadati > Pseudomonadota > Gammaproteobacteria > Pseudomonadales > Pseudomonadaceae > Pseudomonas > Pseudomonas sp. FSL W7-0098. The sequence goes on along the minus strand of NZ_RXHW01000008.1, from coordinate 26,469 downwards.
CGGCGCAAAAGGCACCTCTTGCTTGTTGCTCAGGGTTACCGACTGCCATTCCAGCGCATGGGGGAACGGGAACTCGGATGCACTGTTAAGCGGGAACGGGAAGACCGGCTCCAGGTCCGTCAGGTAATCGGAACTTGTATTTTTGCGCAGTACAAACAAACCGTTGATATAGGTATCGGTAAGCGCCTGGCTGCTCGGGTAGTGCTTGAGCACCGCCAGGTCGTCGGCACCGTATTCGGTTTCTATCGGCTTGTCTTGCAGCTTGAGGCGTGCCCGTTCGAGCAACAACAAGGAGCCGCCGAGGTCGGCCACAGCATCCTTGAGCTGCTGATCCTTGATCCCGTCCAGGCTCTGTTCGAACGCTGCGCTGCGTTCCTCAAGGCTGGCCTGCTGATGTTCGTCGTCAGGAGAGCAGCCGCCGACAGCGAGCAAAGCCATCGAAAGCCCAAAACAAGCCAGGGGGAATCGCAGATCCATGGTTCGGTTTTCCTGTCCGTAAACAATGCTGAGAGGGTGGACACTAGCAGAAAATGTTTTTACAGGCTGTTTCCAAGCCTTTAACACAGTGCTTTTCGCACTGATATACTCGCGCCCATTTTGTAATAGCCTGTGAGATTCAATGGAACGCTTTATCGAAAACGCAATGTACGCCTCGCGCTGGATTTTGGCGCCTATTTACTTCGGGCTCTCACTGGGCCTGCTGGCTTTGGCATTGAAGTTCTTTCAGGAAGTGTTTCACGTAATCCCCAACGTGTTTGCGCTAACTGAGTCTGACTTGATCCTGGTCATTCTGTCGCTGATCGACATGGCGCTGGTAGGCGGTTTGCTGGTCATGGTGATGATTTCCGGTTATGAGAACTTTGTTTCGCAACTGGATATCGACGAGCACAAGGAGAAGCTCAGCTGGTTGGGCACCATGGACTCCACCTCGCTGAAGATGAAAGTCGCGGCATCGATTGTGGCCATTTCGTCGATCCACCTGCTGCGGGTGTTTATGGACGCGCGCAATATCGAGACCGAGTACCTGATGTGGTACGTGATTATTCACATGACCTTTGTGGTGTCGGCGTTTGCAATGGGCTATCTGGACAAGCTGACCAAACACTGAAGCCAACCCCGGGCTGCGAAGGCTTTGGGGGCTGTGGTAGTCTGCTGGCCCTTTTTTGGTTCAGGGTGTTCGGGGTCGCGGTTGACGCGGCTTCTTTCCGGCCCCTCCACAGCGGAGCAGTGTTATGTCCGAAGTAAATCTGTCGACCGACGAAACCCGCGTCAGCTACGGCATTGGCCGCCAGTTGGGCGACCAGTTGCGCGACAACCCGCCACCTGGCATCAGCCTGGATGCAATCCTGGCTGGTCTGACTGACGCCTACGCAGGCAAGGAAAGCCGTGTAGGCCAGGAAGAAATGTCGGCTAGCTTCAAGGTGATCCGCGAGATCATGCAAGCTGAAGCCGCTGCCAAGGCAGAAGCTGCTGCGGGCGAAGGCAAGGCTTTCCTGGCTGAAAACGCCAAGAAAGACGGTATCACCACCCTGGCTTCCGGCCTGCAATTTGAAGTGGTAACCGCGGGTGAAGGCGCCAAGCCATCCCGTGAAGACACCGTACGTGTTCACTACCACGGCACCCTGATTGATGGCGCTGTGTTCGACAGCTCCTACGATCGTGGTCAGCCGGCTGAATTCCCGGTTGGCGGCGTGATCGCTGGCTGGACTGAAGCCCTGCAACTGATGAACGCCGGTAGCAAATGGCGCATCTACGTGCCGAGCGAACTGGCCTACGGCGCCCAAGGCGTTGGCAGCATTGCTCCGCACAGCGTGCTGGTATTCGACGTAGAGCTGCTGGACGTTCTGTAAGAACCCCGCGTTTTAACGTTGGCTGCGGGTTTGCTGGCAAACCCGCAGCTACACCGGTGCCGTCATATCTGTATCTTGGCGTGGTGCGGGTGAGTGTCAGTCGTGCCGCAAGGGCGCAATGCCCGGGCATAGCAGAACAGAAACAGATTGCGCACCAACTCCTTGAGCACCACCGGCTCGCTGGAATTGAGGCCGTTGAAATCCAGGTCGCCCTGATCCTGTAGCTCGCTTAGTGCTTCTTCTTCCAGTACCGCACAGACTTCCCCGGTTTCCCGATGCAGGATTCGCAGATAAGGGTGTGGACGGTCCAGCCAGGCATCAATTAAATAAGTCATGGTCGTCATCTCCTTGATGAATACCAATGAGAATAATTCTTATTCAATTAATAGCAAGTGCCTATTGGCGGATTTCTGATCTTTCTGCGTTAGAACTGCTGGGGATCAAGGTTGCTGGCTTTTTGATGTTGCTGGGCGGGGGAGGGTGTAGCACCTTCCTGCGCAGGGCACAGGAAGGCATGCAGCAGAATCAGACCTTGCGTACGAACTCGGATTTGAGTTTCATCGGGCCAATGCCATCGATCTTGCAGTCGATATCGTGGTCGCCGTCGCACAGGCGGATATTCTTGACCTTGGTGCCCACTTTAACCACCAGGGAAGTACCCTTGATTTTCAGGTCCTTGATCACGGTGATGGTGTCACCGTCGGTCAGTACGGTGCCTGCGGAGTCTTTGTAGACTTTCACGTCATCGGCTGTTTCAGCGTCGCCACTGGCAGACCACTCGTGGGCGCATTCCGGGCAGATCAGCTGGGCGCCGTCTTCGTAGGTGTATTCGGAATTGCATTTTGGGCAGGGTGGCAACGTGCTCACTCAAAGCTCCTTAAGAGTCAGGATGGCTAAAAGGCACGTATTGTATAGGGTTTTAGTGCGAGGCGGGTAATGGCGGGGCAGATTGACCCTGTGGGAGCGGGCTTGCCCGCTCCCACAGGCAGTCAGTGCGTGCGTGCTACAGCAAACTCGCTCAGCTCAACCAGCGCATCGCGGTATTCGCTTGGCGGCAAGGCTTCGAGGCACACAATGGCGCGGGCCACGAAGTCGCGAGCCAGCCGGGCGGTGTAGTCCAGGGAACCAGAGGCCTCAACGGCTTCGCGAATGCTCTCCAGGTCCTCGATACCGCCTTTCTGGATCGCTTTGCGCACCAGGGCTGCCTGTTCAGGCGTACCTTCACGCATGGTGTAGATCAGCGGCAGGGTCGGTTTGCCTTCGGCCAGATCGTCACCGACGTTCTTGCCCAGGGTTTCGGCATCGCCACGGTAGTCGAGCAGGTCGTCCACCAGCTGGAATGCCACGCCCAGGTGATCGCCAAAGGTGCGCAGCGCTTCGCTCTGTTCCGGCGTGGCACCGGCCAGCGCTGCAGCGCTGTGGGTCGAAGCCTCGAACAGCATCGCGGTCTTGCCGCGGATGACTTCCATGTAGGTTTCTTCAGTGGTGCTGGCGTCGCGCACTTTGGACAGCTGCAATACTTCGCCTTCGGCGATGATGCGGGTGGCTTGCGACAGGATTTTCATCACTGGCATCGAGCCCAGCTCAACCATCATCTCGAAGGAGCGCGAGTACAAAAAGTCGCCGACCAGTACGCTGGGGGCATTGCCCCAGGTAGCATTGGCAGTCTTGCGGCCACGGCGCATGCCCGACATGTCGACCACGTCGTCGTGCAGCAGGGTGGCGGTGTGCAGGAACTCAATGGTGGCGGCCAGCAGGCGCAAGTCGTCGCCTTCGCGACCCAGGGCCTTGCCACACAGCAACACTAATAAAGGACGCAGGCGCTTGCCGCCGGCCGAAGTAATGTAGTCGCCGATTTTTGAGACCAGCGGTACGCGTGAAGTCAGCTGCTTCTTGATGATGCCATCGACGGCGCTAAAATCGTCCGCCACCGCGCGGTAGAAAGCTTGGGGTTGCATCAGCGACAGGTGCTCCAGAAGGGTTGCGCGGCATGCTAGGTCGGGGGGCTGGGCCTGTCAAGGCGGATGGACGGCCCCTTGCAAGCCTGACTTGCCTTGCGTACAATCGCGCACCCTGAACTTCCTGGGCAGCACCTGCCTTACGCAATTGCATCTGGGCCGTTCCAGCCCCATGCAGCCATGCCAGCCAATACCTTTACCTATAAAGCGCTGGGTGAGCAGGATTATCGGAGAAATACCATGTCGTACGCAGTAATCGTTACTGGTGGCAAGCAATACAAAGTAGCTCCAGGTGAATACCTGAAGATCGAAAAACTGGAAATCGCTACCGGCGAATCCGTAACTTTTGATCGCGTTCTGTTGGTCGCCAATGGCGATGACGTGAACATCGGCGCTCCAGTTGTACCTGGCGCCACTGTTGTGGCTGAAGTGATCTCCCAAGGTCGTCACGATAAAGTCCGCATCATCAAGTTCCGTCGTCGTAAGCACCACATGAAGCGTATGGGCCACCGCCAGTGGTACACCGAGATCAAAATCACCGGTATTCAGGCTTAATTTCAGCCTAATTCCTCACTAGGAGAATTGACTCATGGCACACAAAAAAGCTGGTGGTAGTACCCGTAACGGTCGCGACTCAGAAGCCAAACGCCTTGGCGTGAAGATGTATGGCGGCCAGGCTATCATTCCGGGCAACATCATCGTGCGTCAGCGCGGCACCCAATTCCACGCTGGCTACGGCGTTGGTATGGGCAAAGATCACACCCTGTTCGCGAAAGTGGAAGGCGTGATCAAGTTCCAGGTTAAAGGCGCCTTCGGTCGTCGCTATGTAAGCATCGTTCCGAAGACTGCAGTCGTCGCGGCGTAATAGCTTGGTAGCTGGAAGAGCCCTGTCTTGCGACGGGGCTTTTTCGTTTGTGGGGTGAGTCTCTTGCAAAACTGTTTGTATGGGCTGCTGGCGCTGGATTTAACGGTCGTTGATTGAGGTCGCTGCGCTCATTTTTGCAAGAGTCTTATGTCTTGGTTTTTATCGGCTCGTCCTGATGACGAGAGGCGCGTTTTGTTATGAAGTTTGTAGATGAAGTATCGATCAAAGTAAAAGCAGGCGACGGTGGTAACGGTTGCATGAGTTTCCGTCGTGAGAAGTTCATCGAAAACGGTGGGCCAAACGGTGGTGATGGCGGTGATGGCGGCTCGATCTACATGGTCGCCGACGAAAACCTCAACACCCTGGTTGACTACCGTTACACCCGTCACTTTGACGCCCAGCGTGGCTCGAATGGCGGCAGTACGGATTGCACCGGTCGCAAGGGTGAGGATCTGGAGCTGCGTGTTCCGGTCGGCACTACCGTGATCGACGCTGGCACCCAGGAAATCATTGGCGACCTGACCAAGGCCGGCCAGCGTTTGCTGGTGGTGCATGGCGGTTGGCACGGTCTGGGTAATACCCGATTCAAATCCAGTACCAACCGTGCGCCACGCCAGACCACACCGGGTAAGCCGGGTGAGCAGCGTGACCTGAAACTGGAGTTGAAGGTGTTGGCTGACGTTGGCCTGTTGGGCTTGCCGAATGCCGGTAAAAGTACCTTTATTCGTTCGGTGTCTGCGGCCAAGCCAAAAGTGGCGGATTATCCGTTCACCACCCTGGTGCCAAACCTGGGTGTGGTCAGCGTGGATCGCTGGAAGAGCTTTGTGATCGCCGATATTCCGGGTCTGATCGAAGGGGCTTCCGATGGTGCTGGCCTGGGGATCCGCTTCCTCAAGCACCTGGCGCGTACCCGTCTGTTGTTGCACCTCGTTGACATGGCGCCGGTTGAGGGTAGCGAGAGCGCTGCTGATACCGCGGAAGTCATCGTTAACGAACTGACCAAGTTCAGCCCGTCGCTGGCTGAGCGTGATCGTTGGCTGGTGCTGAACAAGTGCGATTCGCTGCCACAAGACGAGCACGAAGCGCGCGTCAAGGAAGTGGTTGATCGCCTTGAGTGGACTGGCCCGGTTTACGTGATCTCGGCCATTGCCAAGATCGGTACCGAAAAGCTGTGCCACGACATCATGCGTTATCTGGAAGATCGTGCTGATCGTCTGGCTGCTGACCCTGCCTACAAGCAAGAGTTGGCCGAGCTGGATCAGCGTATCGAAGATGAAGCGCGTGCGCAGTTGCAGGCGCTGGATGACAAGCGTGCCCTGCGTCGCAGCGGCGTGAAGAGCGTCCATGACATCGGTGAAGATGACTGGGACGAAGAAGATGTTGATGATGAAGATGGTCCGGAAATCATTTACGTCCGCGACTGATTCGTTGCAGTAAACTACAGCGCCGCTCAATGAGCGGCGTTTTAGCATCTACGATTTGGTAATCAAAAATAATTCCATGGGTGGCGCTCGGTCGCGCTGCTCTCAGGCATAGGTTGGATGATGATGCGGAGCAAGGTGACGGGTGCGCAGCGCTGGGTCGTGAAGATCGGCAGCGCGTTGCTGACAGCGGATGGCAAGGGCCTGGATCGCGCGGCGATGGGCGTTTGGGTTGAGCAGATGGTGGCGTTGCACGAGGCTGGCGTAGAGCTGGTGCTGGTGTCTTCGGGTGCGGTTGCGGCCGGAATGAGCCGCTTGGGCTGGACGGTGCGACCGAGTGCCATGCACGAGCTGCAAGCTGCTGCGGCTATTGGTCAGATGGGGTTGGTGCAGGCCTGGGAGTCGAGCTTTGCCGAGCATTCCCGGCATACCGCGCAGATCCTGCTGACCCATGACGATCTGTCTGATCGCAAACGCTACCTCAATGCCCGCAGCACCCTGCGTGCGCTGGTGGAATTGGGCGTGATCCCGGTCATCAATGAAAATGACACGGTGGTCACGGACGAAATCCGCTTCGGTGACAACGATACGCTGGCCGCGTTGGTGGCTAATCTGGTCGAGGCTGATCTGCTGGTGATCCTGACCGATCGCGACGGCATGTTTGATGCTGATCCGCGCAACAATCCTGATGCCAAGATGATCTACGAGGCGCGTGCCGATGATCCGGCGCTGGATGCAGTGGCAGGCGGTACCGGTGGTGCGTTGGGGCGTGGCGGCATGCAGACCAAGTTGCGTGCGGCGCGCCTGGCGGCGCGTTCCGGTGCGCACACGATCATTGTGGGTGGGCGTCTGGAGCGGGTGCTGGATCGTCTCAAGGCGGGCGAGCGACTGGGTACCTTGCTGTCCCCGGAGCGTGGCCTGCTGGCTGCGCGCAAGCAGTGGCTGGCCGGGCACTTGCAGACCCGTGGCACGCTGGTGCTGGATGAAGGCGCTGTGGCGGCCTTGTCCAAGGGCAATAAAAGCCTGTTGCCTGTAGGGGTCAAGGCGGTTCAGGGCGGTTTCCGTCGTGGCGAGATGGTGGTGTGCGTCGCGCCGGACGGGCGGGAGATCGCTCGTGGCCTGGCGAACTACAGTGCTGCTGAGGCGCAAAAAATTATCGGGCAATCGTCGGATGCGATTGTCGGCTTGTTGGGTTATATGGCGGAACCTGAGCTGGTTCATCGCGATAACCTGATTCTGGTTTGAATTTGAGGTGTGGTATGCGCTTGATTGGCGGTTTATTGGGTTTGATGTTGGCGATGCCGCTAATGGCCTCGGCGGAAGAAATTGGCTCGGTGTCGACGGTCTTCAAATTTGTCGGGCCTAATGATCGTATCGTCGTAGAAGCATTCGATGATCCCAAGGTAGATGGCGTGACTTGCTACCTTTCTCGTGCCAAGACGGGTGGCATGAAAGGTGGTCTGGGTTTGGCTGAAGACCGCGCCGAGGCGTCGATTGCCTGCCGTCAGACCGGGCCGATCAGCTTCAAGGGTGACCTGAAAGAGGGTGATGAGGTGTTCAAGGAGCGGACTTCGCTGGTCTTCAAGACCATGCAGGTGGTGCGTTTCCTGGATAAAAAGCGTAATACGCTGGTGTATCTGGTGTACAGCGACCGTCTAATTGAAGGTAGCCCGCAGAATGCGGTGACGGCAATTCCGATTTTGCCGTGGCCACACGAGTAACGGTCTTCAAGAAAAGCCGCGCTGGTCGCGGCTTTTTATTGTGCGGATTTTACCGGCTCTGTAGCAGCTGCCGAAGGAACGAGGCTGCGTTCGGCGGCGGAGCCGTCGTAAAACCGGGTTTTGCTGTGTGTCAGACAAGCTTGGGTTTGAATATTTGCGGTCGCTGCGCAACCGAACGCAGCCTCGTTCCTTCGGCAGCTGCTACAAGGGTGTCGCTTAAATCGCAGGCAATAAAAAACCGACCCTAAGGTCGGTTTTTTAAAAAGCTTATCGCTTAAGCAGCAGTCGCAAGGTTCAACGCCTTGACGTGGCCATTCAGGCGGCTCTTATGGCGAGCAGCTTTGTTCTTGTGGATGATACCTTTATCGGCCATACGGTCGATAACAGGAACAGCCAGAACATAAGCAGCTTGCGCTTTAGCAGCGTCTTTTGCGTCGATGGCTTTAACTACATTCTTGATGTAGGTACGAACCATGGAACGCAGGCTGGCGTTGTGGCTGCGACGCTTCTCAGCCTGTTTTGCACGTTTTTTGGCGGAAGGTGTGTTGGCCACCGTCGAGCTCCTCGAAAGACTTTTGGGAAATAACAAACAAAATAGGCCGCGAATCATGCCGATGACGAGAACTCTTGTCAAGGGCGTTTGATGCGATCCGCTGAGTGGTGGATCGAGGCAGACGGGATATTTATTTCCGGCGCTTGACCTGTAAACTCGCGAGCTTGGCTCTGTGCTGTTGCGGCGCGCAGTATCGCATAAGTGGGCGCTTTGTTCGCCTGCTCTTTCTCTATAGGCAAAAACTCTTTCAATGAATTTGCTCAAGTCGTTGGCTGCCGTCAGCTCAATCACCATGATTTCCAGGGTTCTGGGCTTCATTCGCGACACCATTATTGCCCGTGCCTTCGGTGCCGGAATGGCCACGGATGCATTCTTTATTGCCTTCAAACTGCCAAACCTGCTGCGCAGGATCTTCGCCGAGGGCGCTTTTTCCCAGGCCTTTGTGCCGATTCTGGCCGAGTACAAAAGCCAGCAGGGCGAGGAGGCGACCCGCACTTTTGTCGCTTATGTCGCCGGGCTTTTGACCCTGGTGCTGGCCATTGTCACCGTGCTGGGCATGGTGGCGGCCCCCTGGGTCATCTGGGCAACGGCCCCGGGGTTCGCCACGACCCCTGAAAAATTCGAGCTCACCAGCGACATGCTGCGGGTCACCTTCCCTTATATCCTGCTGATCTCGCTGTCATCCCTGGCGGGGGCGATCCTCAATACCTGGAACCGTTTTGCGGTACCGGCCTTTGTGCCGACCCTGCTTAACGTCAGCATGATTGTGTTTGCGTTGTTCCTGACGCCGTATTTCGATCCGCCGGTGATGGCTCTGGGTTGGGCCGTGCTGGTGGGTGGTCTGGCGCAGTTGCTGTTTCAACTGCCACACCTGAAAAAGATCGGCATGCTGGTGCTGCCAAGGCTCAATTTGCGCGATACCGGCGTGTGGCGGGTGATGAAACAGATGCTGCCAGCCATCCTTGGGGTCTCGGTCAGTCAGATCTCTCTGATCATCAATACGATATTTGCCTCATTCCTTGTGGCTGGATCGGTGTCATGGATGTACTACGCGGACCGTCTAATGGAGTTGCCTTCAGGAGTGCTGGGGGTGGCGCTGGGCACCATCCTGCTGCCAACCCTGTCCAAGACCTACGCCAACAAAGACCGTCAGGAGTATTCGCGTATTCTCGACTGGGGCTTGCGCCTGTGTTTTGTGCTGGTGCTTCCATGTTCCCTGGCGCTGGCCATCCTGTCCGAGCCGCTTACCGTTTCGCTATTCCAGTACGGCCAGTTCACGGCGCTGGATGCGGCCATGACCCAGCGTGCATTGATCGCTTATTCGCTGGGCCTGCTCGGAATCATCATTATCAAGGTGTTGGCGCCAGGCTTTTATGCACAGCAAAACATTCGCACGCCAGTCAAAATAGCGGTATTCACCCTGGTGGTGACGCAGTTGCTCAACCTGGTCTTTATCGTTCCGTTGCAGCATGCGGGGCTGGCGTTGGCCATCAGCGTAGGCGCCTGTATCAATGCCGGGCTGCTGTTCTGGCAGTTGCGCCGGCAAAAGCTGTTTGTCGCCCAGCCGGGCTGGACCAAATACCTGTTCAAGCTGGTGCTGGCCGTAGCCGTGATGTCGGCGGTATTGCTGGGCTTGATGCACCTGATGCCGGCCTGGGATCACGGCAATATGCTGGAGCGCTTTATTCGTCTGGGCGGCTTGGTTGTCGCGGGCGTGCTGGCGTATTTCGGTATGCTGCTGCTGTTGGGGCTGCGTTTGAAGGATTTCGCCCGCAAGTCACTTATGTAAGCTAATGACGGGTCAGACGTCGATTTTGTCGAATTGACCCGATTTGCCTTGCGCTGTTGCCTGTCGTACTGGGCCGGGTGTGGTTATAATCGACCACTTTATGAGCAAGAAGCGCGTTATGCAGCTGGTTCTAGGCCTTCACAATCTGCGGCCCCAGCATCGGGGCTGTGTCGCCACTATTGGCAACTTTGACGGTGTACACCGTGGTCACCAGGCTATCCTGGGCCGGCTGCGTGAGCGTGCACTGGAGTTGGGCGTGCCCAGCTGCGTGGTGATTTTCGAGCCGCAGCCGCGCGAATTCTTCGCCCCGGATACGGCTCCTGCACGTCTGGCCCGGTTGCGCGACAAGCTGCAACTGCTGGCAGACGCCGGAGTCGACCGGGTGCTGTGCCTGGCGTTCAATCAACGTCTGTGCAAGCTCAGCGCCGCCGAATTCGTCGATACCATTCTGGTCGACGGCCTGGGCGTGCAGCATCTGGAGGTCGGTGACGACTTCCGTTTTGGCTGCGATCGCGTCGGCGATTTTGACTTTTTGCAGCAGGCTGGCCAGATGCAGGGTTTCACCGTCGAGGCGGCGCAAACGGTTGAGCTTGATGGCGTACGCATCAGCAGCACCAAGGTGCGTGATGCTCTGGCCAGTGCCGACTTCTCCCTGGCAGAGCGTTTGCTGGGGCGCCCTTTTCAAATCGCTGGCCGGGTATTGCACGGGCAAAAACTGGCGCGCCAGTTGGGCACGCCGACCGCCAATATCCAGCTCAAGCGTCGTCGTGTGCCGTTGACCGGGGTGTACCTGGCCAGCGTCGAGATCGACGGTAAAACCTGGCCCGGCGTCGCCAATATCGGCGTGCGGCCAACCGTAGCAGGGGATGGCAGCGCCCATCTTGAAGTACATCTGTTGGATTTCGCCGGCGATCTGTATGGTCGGCGTTTGAACGTGACATTCCACCACAAGCTGCGTGATGAGCAGCGTTTCGCCTCCCTGGAGGCGCTCAAGACGGCGATCAATGCGGACGTCGCCGCCGCCCGAGCCTTTTGGCTGGGTCAACCGCTTAAAAAGAGCCTGAAATGACCGACTACAAAGCCACGCTAAACCTCCCGGACACCGCCTTCCCAATGAAGGCCGGCCTGCCACAGCGCGAACCGCAAATTTTGCAGCGCTGGGACAGCATTGGCCTGTACGGGAAGTTGCGCGAGATTGGCAAGGATCGTCCGAAGTTCGTACTTCACGACGGTCCTCCGTACGCCAACGGCACTATCCATATCGGTCATGCGCTGAACAAGATTCTGAAAGACATGATCATCCGCTCCAAGACCCTGTCGGGTTTTGACGCGCCGTATGTGCCGGGCTGGGATTGCCATGGTTTGCCGATTGAACACAAGGTCGAAGTGACCCACGGTAAAAACCTGAGCGCGGATAAAACCCGCGAGCTGTGCCGTGCCTACGCCACCGAGCAGATCGAGGGGCAGAAATCCGAGTTCATCCGTCTGGGTGTGCTGGGTGATTTCGCCAACCCGTACAAAACCATGGACTTCAAAAACGAAGCCGGTGAAATCCGTGCTTTGGCTGAGATCGTCAAGGGCGGTTTTGTGTTCAAGGGCCTCAAGCCGGTGAACTGGTGCTTCGATTGCGGTTCGGCCCTGGCTGAAGCTGAAGTTGAATACCAGGACAAGAAGTCTGCGGCCATCGACGTTGCCTTCCCGGTTGCCGACGAAGCCAGGCTGGCAGAGGCCTTTGGTCTGGCGGCACTGAGCAAACCTGCTTCGATCGTGATCTGGACCACCACCCCGTGGACCATTCCGGCCAACCAGGCGCTTAACGTACACCCGGAATTCACCTACGCGCTGGTCGACGTGGGCGACAAGTTGCTGGTACTGGCTGAAGAACTGGTCGAATCGAGTCTGGCGCGTTACAACCTGCAGGGTTCGGTCATCGCGACCACCACTGGCTCAGCGCTTGAACTGATCAACTTCCGTCACCCGTTCTATGACCGTCTGTCGCCTGTTTATCTGGCCGACTACGTTGAGCTGGGTGCTGGCACTGGTGTGGTTCACTCGGCTCCAGCCTACGGCGTAGACGACTTCGTGACCTGCAAAGCCTATGGCATGGTCAACGACGACATCATCAACCCGGTGCAAAGCAATGGCGTTTACGTGCCGTCGCTGGAGTTCTTCGGTGGCCAGTTCATCTGGAAGGCCAACCAGAACATCATCGACAAGCTGATCGAAGTCGGTTCGTTGATGTTCACCGAGACCATCAGCCACAGCTATATGCACTGCTGGCGCCACAAGACGCCGCTGATCTACCGTGCCACCGCCCAGTGGTTTATCGGTATGGACAAGCAGCCGACTGATGGCGATACCTTGCGCACCCGTGCGCTGCAAGCGATCGAAGACACCCAGTTCGTTCCGGCCTGGGGTCAGGCGCGCCTGCACTCGATGATCGCCAACCGCCCGGACTGGTGCATCTCGCGTCAACGCAACTGGGGCGTGCCGATCCCGTTTTTCCTGAACAAGGAAAGCGGCGAGCTGCACCCGCGCACCGTCGAAATGATGGAAGAAGTGGCCAAGCGCGTTGAAGTCGAAGGCATCGAGGCGTGGTTCAAGCTGGATGCTGCCGAGCTGCTGGGCGACGAAGCGCCGCTGTACGACAAGATCAGCGATACCCTGGATGTATGGTTCGATTCGGGCACCACGCACTGGCATGTTCTGCGCGGTTCGCACCCGATGGGTCACGAGACCGGCCCGCGTGCCGACCTCTACCTTGAAGGCTCCGACCAGCACCGTGGCTGGTTCCACTCGTCGTTGCTGACCGGTTGCGCCATCGACAACCACGCTCCGTACCGCGAGCTGCTGACCCACGGTTTTACCGTGGACGAAGCGGGCCGCAAGATGTCCAAGTCGCTGGGCAACGTGATTGCACCGCAAAAGGTCAACGACACCCTGGGCGCCGACATCATGCGTCTGTGGGTTGCCTCGACCGACTACTCGGGCGAAATCGCGGTTTCCGACCAGATCCTGCAGCGCAGTGCGGACGCCTACCGACGTATCCGCAATACCGCACGCTTCCTGCTGTCGAACCTGACCGGTTTCAATCCAGCCACCGACATCCTGCCTGCCGAAGAAATGCTGGCACTGGACCGCTGGGCGGTGGATCGTGCGTTGCTGCTGCAACGTGAGCTGGAGCTGCATTACGGCGAATACCGTTTCTGGAACGTGTACTCCAAGGTGCACAACTTCTGCGTTCAGGAGCTGGGCGGTTTCTATCTCGACATCATCAAGGACCGCCAGTACACCACCGGCGCCAACAGCAAGGCTCGCCGTTCGTGCCAGACCGCGCTGTTCCACATCTCTGAAGCGCTGGTGCGCTGGATCGCTCCGATCCTGGCGTTCACCGCTGATGAGTTGTGGCAGTACCTGCCGGGCGAGCGCAACGAATCGGTGATGCTCAACACCTGGTACGAAGGCCTGACTGAACTGCCGGAAGGCACCGAACTGGATCGCGCCTACTGGGAGCGAACCATGGCGGTCAAGGTTGCGGTCAACAAGGAAATGGAAAACTTGCGCGCAGCCAAGGCCATTGGCGGTAACTTGCAAGCAGAAGTGACCTTGTTCGCCGAAGATCAGCTGGCTGCTGATTTGTCCAAGTTGAGCAACGAGCTGCGTTTCGTGTTGATCACCTCCACTGCCAGCGTTGCGCCTTTTGCGCAGGCTCCAGCAGATGCCGTGGTTACCGAAGTGGCTGGCCTCAAACTCAAGGTGGTCAAGTCGGCCCATGCCAAGTGCGCCCGTTGCTGGCACTGCCGTGAAGACGTAGGCGTTAACCCCGAGCACCCTGAAATCTGCGGTCGTTGTGTAGACAATATCAGCGGCGCTGGTGAGGTACGTCACTATGCCTAATACCAGCACTACCGGGCGCTTCGGGCGCCTGGGCTGGCTCTGGTTGACTGTGCTGGTCCTGGTCATTGACCTGACCAGCAAGGTCTACTTCGACAATTCGCTGCAGATGTACCAGCAGATTGTGGTGATTCCCGACCTGTTCAGCTGGACCCTGGCTTACAACACCGGTGCGGCCTTCAGCTTCCTGGCGGACAGTGCCGGCTGGCAGCGCTGGCTGTTTGCCCTGATCGCGGTCGTGGTCAGTGCCGTGCTGGTGGTCTGGCTCAAGCGTCTGGGGCGCAATGACACCTGGTTGGCCATTGCCCTTGCCCTGATTCTGGGCGGCGCACTGGGTAACCTGTATGACCGTATTGTCTACGGTCATGTGGTCGATTTCATTCTGGTGCATTGGCAAAATCGCTGGTACTTCCCTGCGTTCAACTTCGCCGACAGTGCGATTTGCGTAGGTGCCGTGATGCTGGCACTGGATATGTTCAAAAGTAAAAAGCCCGAGGAACCCGCTCATGACTGAGCAGCGTATTGGTCAGAACACGCAGGTCACTCTGCATTTTGCTTTGCGTCTGGAAAATGGCGACACCGTTGACAGCACCTTCGACAAATCCCCGGCCACTTTCAAGGTGGGTGATGGCAGCTTGCTGCCAGGGTTTGAAGCGGCGTTGTTCGGTTTCAAGGCGGGTGACAAGCGCACACTGGAGATTCTTCCGGAAAACGCCTTTGGCCAGCCTAACCCGCAAAACGTGCAGATCATTCCGCGTTCGCAGTTCAAGGACATGGAGTTGTCGCAAGGTTTGCTGGTGATCTTCAACGATGCGGCCAATACCGAGCTTCCGGGTGTGGTCAAAGAGTTCGATGACGAGCAAGTCACCATTGATTTCAACCATCCGCTGGCAGGTAAAACCCTGACCTTCGACGTGGAAATCAAAGACGTTCAAGCGCTGTAATCCAGTGCCCGGCTGCGGCCGGGCCTGATTGGCATTATTTTTCTGCGCGTCCCACGAGGCCCAGCATGCATATCAAACTCGCCAACCCCCGTGGCTTCTGCGCCGGGGTGGACCGTGCGATTGAAATCGTCAATCGTGCTCTGGAAGTTTTCGGTCCGCCTATCTATGTTCGCCACGAAGTGGTGCACAACAAATTTGTCGTTGAAGACCTGCGTTCCCGTGGCGCTATTTTCGTCGAAGAGCTGGATCAGGTGCCGGACGACGTCATTGTGATATTCAGTGCCCACGGCGTTTCCCAGGCCGTGCGTACAGAGGCTGCCGGGCGTGGTCTCAAGGTGTTCGACGCGACCTGTCCGCTGGTGACCAAGGTGCATATCGAGGTCGCGCGCTATAGCCGTGATGGCCGTGAGTGCATTTTGATTGGCCATGCCGGTCACCCGGAAGTCGAAGGCACCATGGGCCAGTACGACGCCAGTAATGGTGGCGCGATCTACCTGGTCGAAGATGAAAAGGATGTTGCGAACCTGCAGGTCAAAGACCCGGAAAAACTGGCCTTTGTAACCCAGACAACCTTGTCGATGGACGACACCAGTCGTGTGATCGACGCCCTGCGTTCGCGCTTCCCGGCCATTGGCGGACCGCGCAAGGACGATATCTGCTATGCCACGCAAAACCGTCAGGATGCGGTCAAGCAACTGGCTGATGAGTGCGATGTCGTGTTGGTAGTTGGCAGCCCGAACAGCTCCAACTCCAACCGCCTGCGCGAACTGGCGGAGCGTATGCAGACCCCCGCCTACCTGATCGACGGTGCTGAAGACCTGCAAAAAAGCTGGTTCGACGGCGTAAACAGCATCGGTATCACCGCCGGTGCATCGGCCCCAGAGGTACTGGTACGTGGCGTGATTCAACAGCTGCATGCCTGGGGCGCAACCGGTGCCGACGAGCTGGCCGGCCGTGAAGAGAATGTTACGTTCTCCATGCCCAAAGAGTTGCGCGTTCGCGCCATTACCTAAGCGTGCCTGCATAAGGCCTGTGCAGTTTTATCGCTGCGCAGGCTGATGCGCCCGCTCTTGGCCAGCACCACTTGATAGTGGCTCTGTGCAGTCCTTGCCTGACAAACATGCAGTGTCCCGGCTTGAAAGGCGCCTCCAACCAGTTGTGGCTCGCCCAGCGGGTTGAAGCGCACATACCGTTTAACCGGTGTATTGCCCGCAATGGGTATGCGCCCACTGCCCTGTGACTCGACCAGCACCGGGTTGCCCTTGTCCAGATGGCCTTGGCCGCTCAAGTCCAGAATCGTCCTCCAGCCTCGGCTCCAATCTTCTTCGTACGGATAAACCACCACAAATTGTTGGCGTAGCAGTGCTTGTGCGCGTGCATTGCGCAGGCTGCTGGCCAGTTGTTCGGCAGTGATCTGGCGCTGATGATGCTCGACAAGGGCGCTATAGGCCGGGCTGGCAAAACGGGCCGTAAGCGCCACGATCGTCAGCGTCAGTAGCAGCTGGATCAGACTCATGCCACGTTGATGCATAGCGTCCTCCCTGGACGGTTCAAGTGTGTTTTCTCTGTATAGCGAACTCTGGCACTACAGGTTCACGGCAATGGTTTCATCATGTTTTCTCACCGTTAACAGCTTACGAAGTCAGGCGAAAAATCCGGCTGGTTTGCTTGGCTTCGTCCTGCCGTGCAGAGCAGCGGGGGAGGCTAGGCTTTTGTCTGGGCGGCACAGGGCGTGCCGTCGAACCCTCTGATATGGACGATTCGGATGCCTCGATTAGTTAAAAGTCGACAAGACGGGATGAGCTTGATCGAAGTGCTTATCGCGCTGTTGATTCTGTTTATCAGCCTGATGGGCTCTGCTGCTATGCAACTCAATGCCTTGAAACATACGGCAAGCGCGCTGATAAGCACCCAGGACAGTTTTATTGCCTACAGCAGGCTGGATCAGATGCGCGCGGAGGTCGTCCACCCCTTGTCGAGCGGTCATGCCGGGGCCGGGTCATCATGAGCAATCCCCGTTCAGGTTTTGGCCTGATCGAGCTGATGGTGGCTCTGGCGCTGGGAATGCTGGTAGTGCTGGGCATGACGCAGATTTTCTCAAGCAGCCGCGAGGCTTACTTAAGCCAGCGGTCGTCGGCAAGGCTGCAGGAGGATGCGCGTTATGTGCTGAGTAAACTGGCTCGGGAGATTCGCATGGCGGGCATGTTTGGCTGCCTGTCAGTCGATCGTATTGTTGATGCGCCCTCTGTTTTTAAAACACCGGTCTCCTGGCAGAGGGGAGTGTTGCGCATGATCAGTTCGGACGTGGCGCTTCAGGCTGCCAAGCCTGACTGGACTGTGGTCTCGGACTGCACAAGTTTCGCCCGGGCCTATCCCGGGGCAAGGTCGTTTTTGGCTCCCGGTGAAACGGCATTTCCCGTGCGTGAATTGTTTTACCGTCATGAGCACGGGCAGTTAAAGATCGGGCCCAATAAAGCGGTCCTGCTCGATAATGTGGCTGCCTTTGACGTGAGTTTTGGCGTGGCCGGGACGGCAGGTTCGCACTCCGTGCTGCGTTATGAGAGTCGTCTGGTCAAAGGTTCCAGTCTGCGCAGCATCCGTATCGGCCTGACATTGCGAGACCGCGCCGGGCGGGTCAAGGACCAGGTCTATCAGTTGGAAGTCGCTTTGCGTAACCGGCTGGCTTAGGGCGCGCATCATGCCTTTGCCATTGATTTGTCAGCGCGGCATGGCACTGCTGGTCAGCCTGGTTTTCATGCTGTTGCTGAGCCTGATCGGGATGGCTGCATTGATCAGTGCGACCCTTCAGGAAAAGATGTCTGCAGGCGTTCAACATGCCAACCACTCATTTCAGGCCGCAGAAGCGGCGCTTGGCAGCGGGGAGGCCTGGCTTCAGATCCAATGGGGCAGGGTAATGCCTTGCACTTCGCCAGCAAGCTGTAACCCGCCCCCAGAGGTGCGTACTCAGGGTGTGCCAGGCATCGATCCGGCCTCCGGGGTACGTTGGATAAGCGTTGCGAACGGGCTGTATGGTGTTCAGAACCTTGGGCCAAGCATTACGCCAGCCCATTTGCCAGTGACCACCACTACCCGTTTGTATCGAGTTACCGGTATTGGCTGGCACGGGCAGTCGCGCACCGTACTGGAGAGTATTTATGCGCGTTATCAAGGGCCGGATAACGCTTCGCAAGAGCGTGTTGCCAGGGGTTTTCACCGGGTCATGTGGCGACAGCTGCAATAGGACGCACGAAATGTACAGGTATGTAGCAGGTTTTACCCTGATCGAACTGATGATCGTCGTGGTTATCACCGGTATCCTTGGCGCATTCGTTTATCCGTTGTACGGCGATTATGTAAAGCGGGCTTACCGCTCTCAAGTTGTTGTCCTGTTGACGGAGCAAGCCCAAAGTCTTGAGCGCTTTTACACAAAGAACGCGGTATATAGCGGTATGAAAGACCTTAGTTCAGGCAATCAGCACTACGACATCAGTGCCGATCTCGTCGACCACGGCTACTGGCTGAAGGCGACGCCCAAACAAGGTTCGGCAATGGCGGGGGATTCGTGCGGGAGCTTTACGCTGGCTCACACCGGTGTGGCAACGATAACCCAGGCCGCCCCTGGCCTGACACTGCAGCAGTGTTGGGGGCGCTAACGATTGATTTTGAATGACGGGCTGGATTAACAGATGGCTAGGCAGCAACGGGTGGTGATTGTCGGGGGCGGTGTCATAGGCCTGCTGACTGCGTTTAATCTGGCGGCTGATGTAGAGCAGGTGATTGTGCTGGAGCGTGGCGGGGCGGGCCAGGAGTCCTCCTGGGCCGGCGGCGGTATTGTTTCGCCGCTTTATCCGTGGCGCTATAACTGTGCTGTAACGGCCCTGGCGCACTGGTCTCAGGACTTTTATCCGCAATTGGCCGAGCGTCTGTTTGCTTCGACGGGTATTGATCCTGAAGTACACACCACCGGGCTGTACTGGCTGGACCTGGACGATGAGGCTCAGGCGCTGGAGTGGGCCGGGCGCGAAGGGCGACCTCTGGGGGCGGTCGATATGTCGGCAGTCCATGATGCCGTGCCCGTGCTGGGCGGTGGTTATGCACACGCAATTTATATGGCTAATGTGGCCAATGTGCGGAATCCGCGGTTGGTGAAATCGCTGAAGGCTGCACTGCAGGCGATGCCGAATGTCACTGTGCATGAGCAGTGCGAGGTGCTCGGCTTTGTTCGCGAAGGCGAAAGAGTTTGCGGGGTCAATACGGCCCGGGGTGAGATTCGCGGCGACGAGGTGGTGTTGTCGGCCGGGGCCTGGAGCGGTGAGTTGTTGAGCGGGCTGGGGCTGGAGTTGCCTGTGGAGCCGGTCAAGGGGCAGATGATCCTGTACAAATGCGCATCTGACTTTTTGTCGTGCATGGTGCTGGCAAAATGGCGTTATGCCATTCCCCGCCGCGACGGTCATATCCTGATCGGTAGCACGCTGGAGCATGAAGGCTTTGATAAAACCCCGACCTTTACGGCCCTTGAGAGCCTCAAGGCCTCGGCAGTCGAATTGATCCCGGCCCTGGCCGATGCTGAAGTGGTGGGGCACTGGGCTGGGCTGCGGCCAGGTTCGCCCGAGGGCATTCCGTATATTGGGCGGGTGTCAGGTTTTGATGGTCTGTGGCTCAACTGCGGGCACTATCGCAACGGTCTGGTATTGGCACCGGCGTCCTGCCAATTATTCGCGGACTTGCTGCTGGGGCGTGAGCCGATTATCGACCCGACGCCTTATGCGCCAGAGGGGCGGATTTAAGCGGCTACAAACACAGAGGGATTTCTGTCGATACTCTGTTGTAGATCAAGCCCTATTGTGGGAGCGAGCCTGCTCGCGAACGACCTTCGCGAGCAGGCTCGCTCCCACAGTTGCCGTTTTCCTGTCGTAGCCTGCGGCAGCGATCACAGGTGGCTTAACCCCTTGGTTTTGGCCCTTGCTCCAGATGCTGCTGGGTGCAATACCACTCTTGTTGCTGGCTCAGGGCGCGGTCACGGGGCAGGTGTACGCCACAGTGGGCGCAGCGCACCATTGGCTGAGCGCTCGGGTCGACCGGTTTTTTGGTCGCGGCCATACCGGTCTTGTATTTGCGCCACAGCCAAACGCCTGCAGCAATCAGCGCTGCCCAGATCAGTAAACGAAGCATGGTAATTCGCTATTCGAGAAAAGATGCACCAGTTTAGCCAAGGACCTGGCAGGCGCACAGCGGTAAATCAAACATAAAAAAAGAGCTCCGAAGAGCTCTTTTTTTATGTGCTGAACGATCAGTCGAACAGGCCCAGGGTCATGTAGCTGAACCAGGAGCGGCTTTTACCTTCAGCTTGCGGTTCTTCGATGATGTCGCCATCGGCATCCTTTGGCTTCAGTTCTGCCGGGATTGCATCCTTGGCATCCTGGTACTGCTTCTGGATATCCATGTTTGCACGGGTTTCACCCGGTGGCAGCGGTGTGCTGGATGCGATCAGGCCCAATGTGGCCTTGCTCAGCCATGAACGGTTGTCCGACTCGGAAACCTGCGGGACAAACTGGCCGTCTACCAGGCTCGGGTGGTCCGGGTAGTTGGTCTTGAGCACTTCAAGGCTGGTGTTGGCCAACTGGTCGAGATGCATGCGCTGGTAGGACTCAACCATTACCGCCAGGCCGTCGCCGACCGAAGGAGTTTCCTGGAAGTTTTCGACCACATAGCGGCCACGGTTGGCAGCGGCTACATAAGCCTGACGAGTCAGGTAGTAATCGGCTACGTGGATTTCATACGCTGCCAACAGGTTGCGCAGGTAGATCATGCGCTGCTTGGCGTCGGGTGCGTAGCGGCTGTTGGGGAAGCGGCTGGTGAGCTGGGCGAACTCGTTGTAGGAGTCGCGTGCAGCGCCCGGGTCACGCTTGCTCATGTCCAGCGGCAGGAAGCGCGCCAGCAGGCCAACGTCCTGGTCAAAGGAGGTCAGGCCCTTGAGGTAGTAGGCGTAGTCAACGTTCGGATGCTGTGGATGCAGGCGGATAAACCGTTCGGCAGCCGACTTGGCCGCTTCGGGCTCGGAGTTCTTGTAGTAGGCGTAAATAAGTTCAAGCTGGGCTTGGTCGGCGTAGCGACCGAACGGGTAGCGTGACTCAAGGGCCTTGAGTTTGGCGGTAGCACTGGTATAGCTGTGGTTGTCCAGGTCGGCCTGTGCCTGCTGGTACAGCTCCACTTCGCTGAGGTTTTCGTCAACGACTTCTTTAGTCGACGAGCAAGCGGCGGTCAGTGCGAGGATGGCGATCAGCAGCAGGTGTCTCACTTGCATGGCGGCTTGCGTCCCTATGACGGCCGCTGTCTTGGGCGGGTCCGTCCTGTTATGATGAGTGCCCCGTGAAAAGCCTCGGGGCAAAAGACGCCGTATTTAACCACAAGCGCGCAGCCGAAACCAAAGGCTTGGCGCGGTCCTGATGAGCATGTCCGAGAAAATTCAACTTCGCGAAGAGGTGCCGTCCGAACTGGGTGGCCAACGCCTCGATCAAGTCGCCGCACAATTATTCGCTGAGCACTCGCGCTCGCGCCTTTCCGCCTGGATCAAAGACGGCCGCCTTACTGTGGACGGAGCCGTCATACGCCCCCGTGACATCGTACACGGCGGTGCCATCCTGGAGCTGACTGCAGAGCAGGAAGCCCAGGGTGAGTGGATCGCTGAAGACATCCCCCTGGATATCGTCTACGAAGACGATGACATCCTGGTCATCAACAAGCCTGCGGGCCTTGTGGTGCACCCGGCTGCAGGGCATGCCAGTGGTACTTTGCTCAATGCCTTGCTGCACCACGTACCGGACATTATCAATGTGCCGCGTGCGGGGATCGTGCATCGCCTGGACAAGGACACCACCGGTCTGATGGTGGTCGCCAAGACCATTCAGGCGCAGACACAACTGGTTACACAGTTGCAGAGCCGCAGTGTCAGTCGTATCTATGAGTGCATCGTTATCGGTGTCGTGACCGCCGGGGGCAAGATCGACGCGCCTATCGGCCGTCACGGCCAACAGCGCCAGCGCATGGCGGTAATGGAAGGCGGCAAGCAGGCGGTCAGTCATTACCGTGTGCTTGAGCGTTTCCGTTCCCACACCCATGTGCGGGTAAAGCTGGAAACCGGTCGTACGCACCAGATTCGTGTGCATATGTCTCATATCAACTTCCCGTTGGTCGGAGACCCTGCCTACGGCGGTCGCTTCCGTATTCCGCCGTCTGCCAGCGTGACGATGGTCGAGTCCCTGAAAAACTTCCCGCGTCAGGCGCTCCATGCCCGTTTCCTCGAGCTGGATCATCCGACGACCGGTAAGCGCATGAGCTGGGAATCAGCACTGCCTGACGACTTTGTCTGGCTGTTGACGTTGCTCAAGCAAGACCGTGAGGCATTTATCGGGTGAACACCTTCCTGATTCCTGACTGGCCAGCGCCGGCAGGCATCCGGGCCTGTGTGACCACCCGTGCGGGCGGCGTCAGTGTGGCGCCGTTCGACAGCTTCAACCTGGGCGACCATGTAGGCGACGACCCTGTTGCCGTTGCGCATAACCGCCATCGCCTTACCCATATTTTTGACGTACAGCCCGCCTGGCTTAGCCAGGTTCACGGGGTTGTGGTCGCACCTGCCAATCCCGAACTGATTGTTGAGGCCGATGCCAGCTGGACGGCCACCCCCGGTATTGCCTGTACGGCAATGACGGCGGATTGCTTGCCTGCATTGTTCTGCGATCGTGCTGGCACTCGTGTTGCGGCAGCCCATGCCGGTTGGCGCGGGCTGGCGGCCGGGGTGCTTGAAGCCGCCGCACTAAGCCTCAATGTTGCGCCACAGGAGCTGCTTGTGTGGCTAGGGCCGGCCATTGGCCCCAAGGCATTTGAGGTCGGGGCCGAGGTGCGGGAGGTCTTTGTAAAAGACATGCCCCAGGCCGAAGCCGCCTTTGTGCCCAGCATCAATGCCGGGCGTTTTATGGCCGATATCTATGAGCTGGCGCGTTTGCGTCTGGCCCGCTTCGGTATCACGGCTGTGTACGGCGGGGGTTTTTGCACCGTGACCGACCCGCGTTTCTTCTCCTATCGGCGCAGTCCCAATACTGGCCGCTTCGCATCACTGGTTTGGATCGAAAGACCGTCCAGCTGATCTGCGTCATTTTCCAAACGCTTGAAACTCTCGTAATCGCCCGCATCTACTATGGTATCTGGCAGGTTTCTTCATTCAGGAGTTTCCATCCCTCCGGCCTGCTCATAAGGAAGGTGACGAATGCGTATAGATAGATTAACCAGCAAGTTGCAATTGGCGTTGTCCGATGCTCAGTCATTGGCCGTTGGCCTCGATCATCCGGCCATCGAGCCTGCGCACTTGATGCAGGCATTGCTGGAACAGCAGGGCGGTTCGATCAAGCCGTTGCTGATGCAAGTCGGTTTCGATGTAAACAGCCTGCGTAAAGAGCTGACCAAAGAGCTCGATCAGCTGCCAAAAATTCAGAATCCGACTGGCGACGTAAACATGTCGCAGGATTTGGCACGTCTGTTGAACCAGGCGGATCGTCTGGCGCAGCAAAAAGGCGACCAGTACATCACCAGCGAAGTTGTATTGCTGGCGGCGATGGACGACAACAGCAAGCTGGGCAAGTTGTTGCTGGGTCAGGGCGTGAGCAAGAAAGCCCTGGAAAATGCCATCAACAACCTGCGTGGCGGCGAAGCGGTCAATGACCCGAACGTTGAAGAGTCACGCCAGGCGCTGGACAAGTACACCATTGACCTGACCAAGCGCGCCGAAGAGGGCAAGCTCGACCCGGTGATCGGTCGTGACGATGAAATTCGTCGCACCATTCAGGTCCTGCAGCGCCGTACCAAGAACAACCCGGTACTGATCGGTGAGCCTGGCGTGGGTAAAACCGCGATTGCCGAAGGTCTGGCACAACGGATCATCAATGGCGAAGTGCCTGACGGCCTCAAGGGCAAACGTCTGCTGTCCCTGGACATCGGTGCGCTGATTGCCGGTGCCAAGTTCCGCGGTGAGTTCGAGGAGCGCCTGAAAGCAGTGCTTAACGAGCTGTCGAAGCAGGAAGGGCAAGTCATCCTGTTTATCGACGAATTGCATGTCATGGTTGGCGCCGGTAAAGGCGAGGGTGCCATGGATGCGGGCAATATGCTCAAGCCTGCATTGGCTCGCGGTGAGTTGCACTGCGTGGGTGCGACCACGCTCAACGAGTACCGCCAATACATCGAGAAGGACGCAGCACTTGAGCGTCGCTTCCAGAAAGTACTGGTGGACGAGCCGAGCGAAGAAGACACCATTGCGATCCTGCGTGGCCTTAAAGAGCGTTATGAGGTTCACCACAAGGTAGCGATTACCGACGGTGCGATCATTGCTGCGGTCAAACTCAGCCATCGTTACATCACCGACCGGCAGTTGCCGGACAAGGCGATTGACCTGATGGACGAGGCTGCCAGCCGTATCCGCATGGAGATCGACTCCAAGCCTGAGGTACTGGACCGTCTTGAACGTCGCTTGATTCAACTGAAGGTTGAAGCCCAGGCGTTGAAGAAAGAAGAAGACGAGGCCGCGAAAAAACGCCTCGAGAAATTGCAGGAAGAAATCGAGCGTCACGAGCGCGAATATTCGGACCTCGAAGAGATCTGGACCTCGGAAAAAGCCGAAGTGCAGGGCTCTGCCCAGATCCAGCAGAAAATCGAGCAGGCGCGCCAGGAGCTTGAAGTGGCCCGCCGCAGCGGCAACCTCAACCGCATGGCCGAGTTGCAGTACGGGATCATCCCTGATCTGGAACGCAGCCTGCAGATGGTCGACGAGCACAGCGGCAAAACTGAAAACCAGTTGTTGCGCAGCAAAGTGACTGAAGAGGAAATCGCGGAAGTGGTATCGAAGTGGACGGGTATCCCGGTCTCCAAGATGCTCGAAGGCGAACGCGACAAGCTGATGAAAATGGAAAGCCTGTTGCATGAGCGCGTGATTGGCCAGGACGAGGCCGTAGTGGCTGTGTCCAACGCCGTGCGGCGTTCCCGTGCCGGCCTGAGTGACCCGAACCGTCCTAGCGGCTCGTTCATGTTCCTCGGCCCGACTGGTGTGGGTAAAACCGAGTTGTGCAAGGCGCTGGCCGAGTTCCTCTTTGATACTGAAGAGGCGATGGTGCGGATCGATATGTCCGAGTTCATGGAGAAACATTCCGTGGCTCGACTGATCGGTGCACCACCAGGCTATGTGGGCTACGAAGAAGGCGGTTATCTGACCGAAGCGGTACGGCGCAAGCCTTACTCGGTGATCCTGCTGGATGAAGTCGAGAAAGCTCACCCGGACGTGTTCAACGTGTTGCTGCAAGTGCTGGAAGACGGTCGCCTGACTGACAGCCACGGCCGTACCGTGGACTTCCGCAACACGGTGATCGTGATGACCTCCAACCTGGGCTCTGCACAGATCCAGGAGCTGGTGGGCGATCGCGAGGCACAGCGTGCAGCGGTGATGGATGCGGTCAGCACCCACTTCCGTCCGGAGTTCGTGAACCGGATCGACGAAGTGGTGATCTTCGAGCCTCTGGCCCGTGATCAGATTGCTGGCATCGCCGAAATCCAGTTGGGTCGTCTGCGCAGTCGTCTGGCTGAGCGTGACTTGAGCCTTGAGCTGAACCAGGATGCTCTGGACAAGCTGATTGCGGTTGGTTACGACCCGGTTTATGGCGCACGCCCTCTGAAACGTGCGATCCAGCGCTGGATCGAGAACCCGCTGGCACAACTGATCTTGTCCGGTCAGTTCTTGCCTGGCACCACCGTGACAGCCAGCGTGAAGGACGACGAAATCGTCTTCGCATAAGGTTTGAAAGCGGTGTTTTAAGAGAGGCCTCGCTTTGCGAGGCCTTTTTTTTCTAGGGTGTTGATCTGTAAGGAAAACGCTTGTAATATGCGCCCCGCAGCAAGCAACCCGTAATAGCGACTTGGCCCAAACCGAGAAGCCCGCTGGAAGAGCTAAGTAATTGTCTTCTAACGAAAAATAAGGGTTGACAAGGCTTTTAAAGCTTGTAGAATAGCCGACCTCAGAGACGCCAACGCAGCGATGCGAAGAACTCGAAGAGTGTTGCTAAGCAGTAAGGCAGCAACGTTACAAATTGAAATATGTAGTTCCGCGATAGCTCAGTTGGTAGAGCAAATGACTGTTAATCATTGGGTCCCTGGTTTTTTACCGGGGTATAGCGCAGTCCGGTAGCGCGCCTGCTTTGGGAGCAGGATGTCAGGAGTTCGAATCCCCTTACCCCGACCATTTTCTGCCCGGCAGTAATGGGTATAGAAAATAAGGCGCTGATGCCAGTTGCATCAGAGGCCATAAAAGAGCGTCCTTACGGACGCTTTTTTATTGTTGTAAAAGTTGAAATATGCAGTTCCGCGATAGCTCAGTTGGTAGAGCAAATGACTGTTAATCATTGGGTCCCTGGTTCGAGTCCAGGTCGTGGAGCCAG